>CAJOJP010000047.1:0-24871 GCA_905234915.1 Candidatus Gastranaerophilales bacterium | reverse complement strand
GATAGATGCAAGAGCTTGCGTTTTCACGCGTTTTGGCTGAGTTTAGATGTTTTTATATACATAGCAGTTGGCTTCGTTTTATATCCCCTGACATGCCGCCAAAGCATTATTTATAAAATTTATACACCAAAATATATTATTCGGTGTAAATTTGTATAGAAATATCTAAATTTTAATTTTTATTCCAAAGATAACTATTTGTTTTTTCTTTCCGTAATCAGAATAACAATTTGTAACCGAGAAAATTTTTTGCAGTAAAGATAGTTTTTTCCGTTCTTTTTTATCATCCGGAATTTTTTCCTCTGAATAAAGTTTAACAAGTTCACTTGCCAAATCACATTTATACAAAAGTGATTTTTCATCCCAATCTTTTAATAAATTTATTATTTCGTTATTTATTTTAAAAGAACTGTTAACCTTATCTTTCAAGGGATATTTTTGTGTTATTTCATAAGCATCAACTGTTTTTATATTATACAAGCGTGCTAAAGATATGCAGGAGGAAGATAAAAATGTAATTACAAAATCCAAATTTTGTATTAAATTATAGTAAATTTCAACGGGATATTCTTTTAAATAAGAAGGGATAAATACCAACTCACAATTTTTTTTGCACTTTTCTTTTACGGAATAAATAAAGTCCTCACGCGCTGTCGGATGAAGCTTTAATATAACAAGACCGTTATCAGGGCAATATTTATCAATCATATCCGCATATATCTGCACCTGACTATCTTTAGACATATTTAACCTGATATCACTCAACAGAGTAGTTAAAATCAAAACTTTATTCTTACAATGACGGTATTTTTCTAAAATATCCTCCGTAAATGTATTAATTTCATTTTGAATTTTTTCATCCTCAAATATTATTTTTAATAATATTTGAACATTAATTGCCGATATCGGAATATTTGACACATCAAAGGAATCATCTTCAAGAACGGGAGCAAGTGCTATAATTTCATCCGGTTTCATTTCATCAAAAAATTTATATTCAAACGGATTTTTCATCAAAGGGTCAACTAAACGGCTGTTACTGCCCATTAATAAACCGGCTCCGTCACCCGTCATTATAAAATGAGCCCCGGGATATGCAAATTTTAAGTATGATATTATATTAGACTGAGTTTCATGACTATATACAATATCAGTATATTCATAATTATTAAATTGTTTTCTTAATGTTTTAAATATTTTAGGTTTATAAAAGCGATTAAATAAATATGTATTAAATTTATTTTTTTTATTCTTTTTTATTTTTTTGCTTATTTTGGAGAAAGTCTGATAATCGTATATATAGGCGTTTTGTACATATTTTGATGCTTTTATTTTTTCAATAAATGATTTAGCTATAAAACTGTTATTTGTAAAAAGTACATCTATATCTATATTTTCACCGGGATATTTTGTATAAACAGCCCCTAGTCCGTTATAAAAATAAGTTAAACTCTGACATTGCAGCAATACTCTTTTTTTCATGATAAAAATTCCGTTTTTAAAGGTGTACCGAACTTAATATCACAATTTGCTGTTTTTGTAAGTACTTCTTCGTAATATTTTGGCTCAAGTCCGTTAGAAGGTCTTATGGAACGTACGTTTTCACTTGTAAATTTTTCGCCTTTTTGTATATTTTTAACTGCATATAAAGACCTTGCATATTTTCTGTTTTCTTCATTGATATCGTAGTTTACTCTGCCGAGAGCTTTTTCTGTATCTCTTACGGCTTGAATCATCTGATGAAATTCTTCAATATTTAAAGAAAATCCCGAATCTTCTCCGCCAAGACTCCTATCCAGTGTCAGATGTTTTTCTATAACACTTGCGCCCAGTGCTACTGCGCTTACAACCGGAATAATACTCATAGAGTGGTCGCTTAAACCGATTTTTACTCCTTGTGAGCTAAATTTTTCAATCATATCTTTTATTGTAATGATATTCATATCTTCTAATTCGGCAGGATAGGAAGAAGTACATTTTAAAAGCGTTATATCATTATTTCCTGCCGATTTACAAGCCTCAACAGCTTCTTGTATTTCTTTAAAAGACGAAATTCCAGTTGAAATTATCATCGGTTTTCCGAATTTTGCCGCATATTTTATTAAAGGATAATCAATAGCTTCAAAACTTGCTATTTTATAACAGGGAACATTTATACTTTCTAAAAAATCCACTGCTGTATAATCAAAAGGAGTAGAGAAAAAATCAATTCCTATTTTATCCGCATATTGTTTTAACTCTCCCTGCCACTCCCACGGAGTATATGCTTTTTTATACAATTCGTAAAGACTTTGACCGTCCCATAATCCGTCTTTTATCATAAATTCGGGATTTTTACAATCAATTGTAATTGTATCAGCAGTATAAGTCTGGATTTTAACCGCATCAGCCCCGATTTCTTTTGCCTTTTTTATTATTTCTTTTGCTAAATTCTTATCTCCGCAGTGGTTTGCCGACATCTCGGCTATAATGTAAGTATGCATTCTGTATCCTTTATTTTTTCAATTGCAAATTCTGTAATTTATTTTTTACAAAATTTGAATCTTCTATAAAATCATTTAAATTTTCTTTGCTGTTTTTATTTGTTTCTATTGCGATATTTGCATTATCACTAAATAATGCAAATATTTTATCAAAGTCAAAAGTACCTTTGCCGAAATGTAAATGTTTATCAATTTCGTTATCAATATAATTATCACTTATATGGTAGCATTTAGGGTTTAATTTGTTAAATTTTTCTAAATATTCATAAGGATTTATTTTAAATGAGTTAGCAGAACAGATAGCGTGTGAAATATCAAGGCAAAATCCGCAGCCGGTTTCCTCCATAATTTTTTGAATTTCTTCAACTTTTGCTCCCCTGCATCTTAAATCCGGCTCTGTAGGTGCCAAATAAGGCTTATTTTCCACCAGTGCATTTTCAAGCTTAATTATATTCAACTGTCTTATTGTTTCATCAACGGAACCTTCTATTCCGCTATGAAAAACAATATATTCCGATTTTAGTTCTTTATAAAAAGCTTTAACTTCACCATATATTTTTATATTGTAATTTTCTTTTTCTTTAACGGCAAGATTAACTCCGCTGTCAAAATGAGGAGCGTGCAGATTTATGGGAATATTTAAATCTTTCCATAATTTTATTGTATCAGTTGTAGATGGTACTACATATAATTCTATGTAGTCAAATAATCCCATTGAATATAAGCGTTTTGCTTCTTTATAATAAAAATCAATATTTCTTGACCAAAGTTTTAATCCTATTTTCTGCATTAAATTTTTACTCCCGAATTATATTGAAAGCTCTAATCTTTCTTTTGGCATAAGCCATTTTTCCGTACCGTTTTTAATTAACATAAGAGTTTCTTCTGCTCCAATATTAAATAATGCGTCTAATACAGAAAGGTAAGGCACGAATGTATCGGTTTGAATTTGTTTATATTGTTTGGGAATATAATTTTGAAAAATTACATCATATTTTTCAAAATTAAAATTATCTTCTTTCATATAATCAAATGAGCCGAATGCGCTTAAATAACGTGAAGCCCCTATCCAATCCAATATTTGAGCAACCCTTTCGCTTCTTTGTGAAGCTGATTTTGTTTCTTTAGTAAAATCGGAACTGTATAAAAATTCCGTATTTATATTCAAAATACTGCATATTTCTTTAATTAAAGTTATATTAAGTTCTGAGAGTATTTTTATATCTTTATTTATAATATTGATAATATTAACAGCATATTTTTCAAAATATGGTGTTTTTTTATAATTATTTTCCAATGTTCTTATTAACTTATTTTTCCACTGATTATTTTCAACAATTAAAACTTCATTTAATTTAGCTTGGAAACATTTTGATTTTTGAACAGGCACACCATAATAGCCAACCTGATTTTTATTTACAAAAAGTTTATTTCTTGTATGATGCGATTGCACTACAAATTGAAAATCATCAAGAAAAACAAATTTATCGGAATTAAAAATTAATTCAAACAATCCCTGCCAGGGAAGAAAAGACGGCTGCATTAGTGCTGCTTTTATTTTCTTCGGATGTTCCATTATTTCTTCCTTGCTACAATAGTAAAACTGCTGTAATCTTTGCCAAAACAATCAAGTGTCATATTTGATATTTGTATATCATAAAAGTATGGTTCTAATTCTTTTTCAAGTTCTTTTGAATTTTTAAAACGTCTCAGAATAATACCGTCAGTGTCAATTAAGTATTCTCCGTCTTTATTTTCAAGTAATTTTGTATTTTTATATATTTCATGAGAATATTGTTCAACGCTAAGAATTAGTATGCCGTCTTTTTTTAAGACTCTTGATAATTCTTTTACATTATCGGAATATTTAGTAAAATTGTTGTTAAAAGGAGTCATATAGTATGATACTCCCCACGAACAGGCAAAATCCAAATAATTATCAGATATAGGAATATTATTATTTTGACCTGCAAAATATTTAATTTTGCTTTTTGTATTTAACGATTTATCATTTTCTATATTATTTCGGGTTAAATTTAATAATTCTTCACTTAAATCCACAGCTATAATTTCTTTAAAATTTAATGCAGCCATTAATGCAGTGTTTCTGCCATTTGCGCATCCCATATCAAGTATTATTTTTTCGGAATAATTTTTATCAAAATTTAATTTTGGGAAATTACCTTTTAAAATTCTTATAAGCTGTTCAGCAGGATATGCGGTTTTAAATTTACTAAAACAATCACTCCAATGAGTTTTTGTATCGGTATTTATCATATTAAAGCTCCTTCAGTAAATAATTAATCAGGTAGTTATATAAAATTCTACACTAAAAATATATTTTGTATATTTTTAGTCAAATATGTTATAAAGCCGGAAACATGATGTCAAAGTTCAGAAACATATTAGACTATTAAAGTTGATATACAACAGAAAGTATATTTAGTCCAAATGTTATTAACTAACACAAATAGCAGACAACAATAAAAAAAAGTGATAAAATAATACTGTTAATTTATATGTAAATTATAGAAGCGAGGTTATAATGGCTGATAATAAAGAAATAATAAAATGTCCGGCATGCGGAGAAACAATGACAAAGGTATTTATGCCTTCACAGGGAGTTAATTTAGATGTATGCGTTAACGGATGCGGCGGAATATATTTTGATAACCGAGAATTTTCAAAATTTGATGAACCTCACGAAAATATTGAACCATTAATCGAAATATTAAAAAATAAAGAATTTAAAAAAGTCGATGAAACACAAACAAGGAAGTGTCCTGTTTGCCATTCTGTCATGGTTAAGAATTTTGCCAGTGCAAAAAAAGAAGTTCAGGTTGATGATTGTTATTCTTGCGGCGGAAAATTTCTGGATTATAACGAATTAAATAAAATACGAAATCAGTATCCAACGGAAGAAGCAAGAATTTCGGATATACTGAAAATGATGTATTCTGATTTGGGTATCGAAGGTTTGACACCTTACAAATTAACGGAAAATAAAAATAATCATAGAAAAGGGGGATTAATAGGGCTTTTAATAGGCATAATAGCTGCTGCTGTTTTTTTGTATAAAAGTAATAAAATTATAAATCTTGCCTCGGGTAATACTGAGTTATTATCATCTCTTACAATTGCAGCAGGTATTTGCCTAATTTTTACAGGAATAGGAACTTTATTTACCAAAAATAATGGAAAGATATAGTCCTATTTCGTATAAAACCAATCAAAGGGAAGCGATTAAATTAATCGTTCCCTTTTGTTTATTATTGTCTGTTATTTAACTAAATTTTCACCTGCTTTAATTGCCGCTTCTTTAACTCTGTCATCTTCGTCGTATTGAGCCAGTTCAAATATAGTTTTTAAATCATCATTATATTCAGGTCTTGCTATATGTGCTAATCCTGCAATTGCTCCAATTCTTAACATTGGATTAGGATTTGATTTTGCAGTATCTACAACTGTTTCAATACAAGGTAAATCTTTTAACTCAAGAGCTTTTCCGTTACGTTTTTCCAATTCGCTGTTTAAACGTTCCTGCATATAGGAAATAGTATATAATGCATATTGTTTATTTATTTCTGCCTTTTCTAACGGAGTCGGGCCTATTTTGTTTTGTTCCTCCTCTGTTAATTCTTCAATATTTTTTTGTCTTAATTCCATTGCTTCCTGAGTCGGTCCAGCCAAAGAAGAAGTATCTTTGTTAATAATATCTACTAAAGCATCAAATACTTGAGTATCCAACAAAACAGGTCCATCTGTTTCAGAATTT
Organism: Candidatus Gastranaerophilales bacterium; assembly: GCA_905234915.1. Classification (GTDB taxonomy): domain Bacteria; phylum Cyanobacteriota; class Vampirovibrionia; order Gastranaerophilales; family Gastranaerophilaceae; genus Avigastranaerophilus. The sequence continues at coordinate 18,613 of CAJOJP010000047.1, read as the reverse complement.
TTAACTTTTTCGGCAATTTCTTCTATTGTATTTTTTTGTTCATCTAAATTATCTGTTTTTAATCTACCTGCAAATGTTTCAGGTCGAATGGAGCGAAAATCATTTAAATTATTATTCGGCTGTTCTATTAGTGGAACAGGAGCATTTTGCTGTGTTTGAATTTGCGGTTCGGGAACTGCCGGCTGTTGAGGTATTGTTTGAGGTATTATTGGCGAAAATGCAAACGGGGGTTGTTGAATCGGATAGTATTGTGCCGGCATGATACTTGACATCGGACTATTACCATTGCAACCCTGACCTTGCGGATTTAAAATTTCAATATTTACTCCGTTATACTGTCCTGCCGATTGTCCGCTATAGTATGCTGCCGTATTATTTTGTGCAGGAACTCCGCAATTTCCCTGACCTTGTGGATTTAAAATTTCAATGTTAACCCCGTTAAATTTTGATTGTCCTGTTGTTTGTGCCGGTGCGTAACTATTTGCCATAGGATAATTATATATAACCCCGGGCTGTGTATTTTGTGATTGTATTGGGGGATATGCACCTGTTTGTTGATAACCCGTTTGTACAGGATGCTGCGGAACATACTGTAATTGTGGTGCTTGTATCATCATTCACTCCTTACTTTAAGACTACCTTCTGTTTGCATTAACCGTTATTAATGCACACTTTATAAAAGTTTTCTGATTAAAAAAAATTGCTAGTTTTTGAGAATATAAATTGCTTAAAATTCCTAAAATGCCTTTTTATGCTTCTTTTCAGGATTTTTAAATATTAACAAAACTTAATATAAAACAAAATAAAAAGTTATTAATTAATCGTGTTTTTCTTGTAACAAATTGTTAATTTGTTGCATGAAAAACTAAAGGGGAAAGAGAAAATACCGATATTAAATTTACATATATGTAAGCTGAAAGGAAAATAAAAAATGGAAATACAAGCAGGTCAACCGTTATCGGCAGCTCAAAAAAGTGCATTGATGCAAAGACTTAATCAGGCTATGAAGCTGAACTCAACAAATGATGAAAAGCTAAAAATATTACATAATAATGTTGAAGCTGTAGATGGGATTGTAGATGGCAAAAAAGACGGGAAAATAGACGATGCGGAACTTCAAAAATATATAGAAACAACAAATGAAAGTAATATTGCCAATGGTCTTGCCAAAATTGGCGAATCGGATATTTTGAAAGCAATTGAACAGTTTGATCCTTACGGGGTTACAATAGTTAGAACAAGCATGGATAACTATATGGGTACTAAAAATACAGGTGAAACAGTTGCAAAAGAAGGACAAAGAACGGTAGCGGAAGCATCGGGTTCAATTAAAAAAAATATAGAAAATAATAAATCGGCAGCTGTTGCAGGTACTGCCCGAGTTTTAAAAAATGATCTGGATGGCGGTGAAAAACTTGGTGAGGATGCGGATACTATATTAGCGGCCATGTCCGAAGCACTGGTTAATCATTTCTTGGGAGGAGGTGAAATTACACAGGCACAAATTGATAACGGAAGTTTAGTTGAAATTATTTCAAATTCACTTGAACAGCCTTTAAATGATAACCAAAAAGCAGCTGTTACGGAAATTCTTCAAAATCTTTTTGATAAGAGCGTTTCTAAAGATAAAGATGACAGTTCCATGACCTTGTATGATTTCCACCATGGAATTCAGGAGGGTCATGTGAAAAAATTTGATAAATTTTATAAAGATTTATATATAGATGAAGATAAAGGTACAGACAGAATGCAAACTTCTATAGAACTGTTAACTTATAACTTACAAGATCTTGGAGGAGATGAGCTTGGAGATGATGCCGAAACCATATTACCTGCCATGTCTGAAGCTTTAATTAATCAGCTTGTTGGCGGAAATAAAATTACAAAAGAACAAATTGATAACGGCAGCTTAGTTGAAGCTTTTTCTGATTCACTTGATCAACCTTTAACCGAACCTCAAAAACAAATCGTAACAAATATTCTTAATAATGTTTATACTAAATTTGCTTCAACAGATGATGATGTTGAAGATTCATTGTCTTTAGTTGATTTAGAACACGGACAAGATAATTTATTTAATGAGTCAAATATCAAAGATGTAAGAAATGTTTTATATGACAAAGAAATTGGCGGTAATAATTTAGAAAAAGATGCTTTAAACTTAATGTCTAAATAATTGTTCAATTATATCGGATTTGTTACTGATGAAATAAATCCGCAAGACATAGATTCAATAGCAGAAACTTTTGCATCGGACTATCAAGCAAAATACGGAAAGGAATTACCTCAAGCTCAAAAAGAAACAGTAATAACAATGCTTACAAATCTTCATAACAAGTATTCCGCAAACGATGGAGATAACAGCTCTCTATCTGTACAAGACATCATTAAAGTTTCGGTTGAAAAAGGGCTAAAAATAGAAGATATGAGGAATAGTACATTATCAGGTGCAGACTTTGAGGCTGAATTCGGCATGACAAAAAGTGAAGCTTTGGATTTAATAGAACTTAATTCCACCGATGTTGAGTAAAAATATTCAAAAACATATCATACCTAGTAGAGCGTTCCTTAAATAATTGGACTTTTTGAAATAAAAAATAAAAAAAAGAAAATACTTTGAGGAGCATTGAGCACGCGCATTTCTTTAGCAAGCACCTTGCTACATTAATTTATTTTTTATCAATAATAAAAAAAATAGAATAAGCGGGTGTAACAGCTCCGAAAAGTGTTTTCTTTTTGCAGTATTCTAAAATTTCGGAAATAAAAAGTCCAGTTAATTACAGAACGTTATACTAGTAGCGCATGACCTTTTCATGATATTTTAATACAAATATATGCTATAATTAGCATGTTAAGTATCATGATTAGCTTAAGATGAATTGTCGTATTAAAAAAGAGAATATTAAATTATTTGCCAGTGATTTTGACGGTATTTTTACCGACGGGAAATTAACTGTTTATTCAGACGGAACAACCTCAAAAAAAATTGATTATAAAGATATTATGGCAATTGCAAATCTTTTAAAAGCAAATATTCATGTTGCGGTTATTTCGGGTGAAACCTCTAAAGCAATTGAAGTTTTAAAACAAAAATTTCCTTCTATAGATATTTTCCAAAATATAAGAAATAAATTGGAGGTACTGCAAGCTTTAGTTGATAAGTATAATTTAACAAAAGAAAATGTAGTTTATACAGGCGATGATATTAATGATATAAAATGTTTGGAATATGCTTCCTTGGCTTTTACGGTTGAAAATGCTCATAAAAACGTAAAAAAGATGAAAAATATTAATATAATCCGAAAAAACGGCGGTGAGGGCGCAGTAAGGGAAATTGCGGATTTGTTAATATGATTAAATTTATAAAAAAAATATTTAAACAAATAAAGCGATTAGATAACTATACCGATAAGTATCTTAAAATAAGCAGCAGCACTGAACTTCCTTATTTCGCATATACCAGCTGGGGGATGCATTTTGCAGATAATGAGGATTACGATAGAGCTGTTGAAAAACTCGAAACAGCAAGGCTTATGTACGGACAAAACCCCAAACCCTGCATTAGCCTTGGAATTATTTACGCAAAATTAAAAGAATATAATAAAGCTATTGATGCTTTAAAAGAAGCAATATCAAGAGATTCTCAAAATGCTTATGCATATTGTGTCCTTAGCAGTATTTATATTGCTGAGGATAATTTTGAGCAGGCAGAAGACATGATTAAGAAAGGGTTAAAATTAGCTCCTAAAGATTCCGAATTTTATTTAAATTATGGTATTCTTTACGCAAAAACTCAAAAAAAACTTAAAGCTGTTGAGATGTTTAAAAAATCAAAATTTTATAATCCTTCAAATATACATACATGCTTTCTTCTTGGTGTTATGTATTTTGAAACGGGAAAAATAAAAGAGGCTTTTACTGAATTTAAACAGATAGAACAGATTAATCCTAAATATAAAAAATTAAATTATTATATTGCTTTGTGCTGTAAAAAAGAAAAGAAATATTCAGAAGTTATTGAATATGCACAAAAAGCACTTGAGGAAGAGCCTGAGAATCCGGCTATATACGTACTTTTAGCTCGTACTTATATAAGTATCGGTAATAAAGAAGAAATTATCAATATTTATAAAAAGGGCGAAGAAAAAAATATAATTGATTTTGAATTTTTTCTATCTGAAGGCATTGTTTATACAAAATACAAGGATATGGAAAAAGCAAAACATTGCTTAAAAAGAGCATTGATAACAGAACCTTTAAATTCTGACGCTTTATACAGACTCGGTATTTGTTTTCGTAAAGAAGGAAATTTATCGGAAGCAATTAATTATTATAATAAAGCCTTAAATTCAAATCCGAATAACTTCTATGCAGCTGCTGATTTAGGCTTGCTGCAATACGATATGAAAGATTATAACAGTGCAATTCAAAATTTTTTTAAAGCTATAAACATATCTAACAAAAAAAATTATCTCTATTTTTATATAGCAAACTGTTATTACAAATTAGGCAGATTGAAAAAAAGTTTAGAATTTTATGAAAAAACTATAGAATACTATCCTAATTATACGGAGGCATTTATCAATTGCAGTCTGTGCCTTTTTGATATGGAAAATTATAAAGAAGCACTTCGTAAAATAAGAAGTGCATATCAAATTAACAGAAATTCGGAAAAAGTAATTCTAATGTATGCTTTAATTGATTTAAAGTGCGGTATATTTAGCGATGCCATTGAAAAATCGGATTTAATTCTTAAAGTAACACCTAATCATCAGATAGCCAAATTAATTAAATCCCACGCATTAATAAATATTAAAAAATCTCAACAGGCATTGGAACTGCTTTCTTCTATTGATGAAGAAATAAAAAAATCCGAAATATTTACTTTTTTATCATATCTTGCATACAAAACACTTGTTGAAGAAAATTCCTCGCATTATAATGAAAGCATGCTCAATTTTTATTCTGAAAAAATGAATAATATTGATATTAAATCAATCAATAAAAACGGGCTTATTTCATATATAATAAAATAACAGAGGTAAACAAAGTGGGAATAATAGTTCAAAAATTCGGAGGTACATCGGTAGCAGACGCTCAAAAGATACACAATGCTGCTAATGCTGTAATTCGTGAAAAAGAAAACGGAAATGACGTTATCGTTGTAGTATCGGCGATGGGACATACTACAGATCATCTGATTAAGCTTGCTAAAGAGATAACTCCTAATCCTGATTCAAGAGAGCTTGATATGTTATTATCGACGGGGGAACAGGTATCTATTGCACTTCTTGCAATGGCTGTCCAATCCGGAGGATATAAAGCGATAAGCCTGACAGGTCAGCAGGTCGGTATAATAACTGAAAATATACATTCTAAAGCAAGAATAGTTAATATTAAAACAGAAAAGTTAAAGCAATTTCTAAATCAGGGAAATATAATTATAGTTGCCGGATTTCAAGGAATTACGGAGGATGGAGAAATAACAACCCTGGGAAGAGGTGGCAGCGATACCTCTGCTGTTGCAATAGCAGCTGCTTTAAATGCTGAAAGATGCGACATTTATACCGATGTTGAAGGCGTTTATGCTACGGATCCAAGAATTGTTCCAAATATTCAAAAAACTGATGTTATTTCTTATGAAGAAATGCTTGAACTCGCCAGAGTCGGTGCTAATGTACTTCATCCACGCAGTGTTGAAACTGCTAAACAATTTAACGTACCGTTAAGAGTAAGAAGTTCATTTAAATTAGATAATATGGGTACTTTAATTATAGGAGTTGACAATATGGAAATTTATAAACCGGTTGCAGGTGTTGCATCTGATTCTTCTCAGGTTCGTATTTTATTATCGAACCTGCCTGATATTCCCGGTACGGCTGCAAAACTTTTTGGAGCTTTAGCTCAAAATAATATTAGTGTTGATATGATTATTCAATCTTTAGCCAGAAACGGTGAAAACTCTATTGCATTTACCGTTGCTGAAGAAGATTTAAATGCAACCCTTGAAACAATTAAAAATCAAAAAGATATAATTTTAACAGGTGAAATCTTAACAGATAATGATATTGCAAAAGTTTCAATCGTAGGTGCCGGCATGGTTGACAGACCCGGTATTGCGGCATCTATGTTCAGAGCTTTATCGGAGAAAAATATTAATATTAAAATGATTTCAACAAGTGAAATAAAAATAAGCTGTTTGGTTGAAAAAAATAATGCTAAAGACGCTATTAAGGCACTTTGCAAAGAATTTGGTCTTGAATCATCGGAAGAAGCTGTCGTAAAAGGTGATTTGCCTGACGTATAAAAATAAGTATAATGTCATCCTGAACAACTAGAAAATAAGGACAAATGTCCATAATTTTTAAGTTGTTCAAGTGCTTGTATGTTTGGAGTAAAATTTTAAATCAAAAGACCCTGAAGCTATTTCAGGGTCTTTTTACGTTAATTTTTATGTTTAGACGATAAAAAAGGAAGATTATACTTCAATGTATTCTCTTAATTTTTTGCTTCTGTTAGGATGTCTTAATTTACGAAGAGCTTTTGCTTCAATTTGCCTAATACGTTCTCGAGTAACTCCGAATAACTGTCCGACTTCTTCTAAAGTTCTCTGCCTGCCGTCATCCATGCCAAAGCGCAAACGAAGTACATCTCGTTCTCTTGCAGATAATCCGCATAAAACTTCAGCCAAATCTTCTCTTAAAAGTTCTTGCGCAACAGTTTTAACGGGAGCATCAGCATCTTTATCTTCAATAAAGTCACCTAAACGCGAATCTTCTTCTTTACCTATAGGCGTTTCAAGAGATAATGGCTCTTGTGCTACTTTTACTATTTCACGAAGTTTGGGAACAGATATATTCATTTCAACAGCTAATTCTTCTTCTGTCGGCTTTCTAGAAAGTTCTTGAGCCAGCTTTCGTGTAACTTTCTTTAATTTGTTAATTGTTTCAACCATGTGAACAGGTATTCTGATTGTACGAGCCTGATCAGCTATGGCTCTTGTAATAGCCTGCCTAATCCACCAGGTAGCATAAGTTGAAAACTTATAGCCTCTTTCGTGGTCAAATTTTTCAGCAGCTCTAATTAAACCGAGATTGCCCTCTTGAATTAAGTCAAGGAACAGCATACCGCGACCTACATATTTTTTTGCAATACTGACAACAAGACGAAGATTAGCCTGTACCAATTTTTTCTTAGCAATAATGCCGGCTTTACCACCTTGAATAATTTTCTTTGCCAAATCGATTTCCTGCTCGGCGGTTAAAAGCTTAATTCTTCCGATTTCTCTTAAATACATTCTTACCGGATCATCAAAAGAAACACCTTTTGTAAGCATTGCATCAGACAAAGTAACTTCTTCATCGTCATCTTCTTCTTCAATATCAGAGGAGAATAAATCTTCATTTTCCATAGTATCAATTATTTTATTTCGTTCTGAATTGATGATAACGTCCATGCTGTCACGGCTTATTGATTCTGTTTCATTCATTAATATAATTCCGGATGATTCGGAAGTTTCATTTTCCATTGATTCTTCATCCTCAATCATTTCTGCTACAGCTAAATCTGATAATTTCTTCTTGCTCATTAAATTATTCTCCGGTTGTCTGTTTATTTTTTATTTTTTCTCTTAATTGCATTTGAAATTGCAGGGATTCAACATCATCATCATTCATTTTTTTATATTTAGAAATGATTTCATTTCTCTCACACGTTATGTTGTACTGTTGAATTTTTGCCGTATTCTCTTGCACTGCCGTTTTAAAATCCTTGCTTGAAAGTCCTTTAAAACTGTCGGCTATATATATTATATCTGTAATAATATCTTTTAATTTACTATCCTGTTCAAATTCTATATACAGGGAACGTATCAAAACGTCCACATCATTATTTACCTCACATAGAATTTTGTCAATTGCGTTTTTGATAATAATTAAATTTTCATTACTAAATTTTACATTGCTTACACTTTCTGAAAGATAACTTAAGTCGGAATTATTTCCACAGACTAAAAAAAGGCTTAATAAATTTTTTTGTGCTTTTTCGCTGATATTTGAAGATTTTGTTACAATTTCCGAAAAGTCTTTTTTTATTGCTGTTTTAAAATTTTTGTTTCGGTTAATTTCCCTAATTAAAGCTGTTTCATCTACATTTATTCTGTCTGAAATTAACTTTATATATTCATTTTGCACTATATTATTAGGAATTTCCTCAACCAAAGGCATGATTTTTTTCAAAAGAGCCAATTTATCGGTAGGAGATAAATCAGGTTTATAGTCCTTTAAAATTTGATTTAATTCAAAATCAATAAGCAGAGGAGCTTGTTTTATATAGCTTTTATACTTTTCTATTCCGTATTCTCTTATATATTCATCGGGATCTTTACTGTCAAAAGGTGCTATAACACGAATTTCACAGGTGTATTTATCGTCAGAGAGTGTTGAATAAGTTTGGTCATACATTTTAATATTACCAAGTCCTTTAAAAGCTTCTTTTATTATATCAGTACTTCTTTGAGTCGCTTTTAGTCCTGCTCCGTCGGTATCAAATGCCAGATATATTTTTCTTGACTTTGAATATTTTGCAATAAGCCGGACATGATCAACAGTTAAAGCTGTTCCGCAAGAGGCAACCGCATTTTTAAGTCCTGCTGCCTGTGCTGATATTACATCGAAATATCCTTCCATTATTACAACGTAATCTTCTTTTATTATTTCATCTTTTGCATAATTTATTCCGAACAAAATACGACTTTTATTGTATAAAAGAGTATCAGGTGAATTTAAATATTTAGGATTCTGTCCTTCTTCAACAGCTCTTGCCCCGAAAGCTATTACATTTCCTTCCGTATCTTTTATTGGAATCATTATTCTGTTTCTGAATCTGTCAACTACGTCGCCTTTTTCCGTTTTTACAATCAGACCGGCTTTTTCCATGACAGATGGTGTAAAATCAGATTTAAATCGGTTTTGAAAATCAGTATATCCTTTCAATGAATACCCCAGTGAATATTCATTAATAATTTCTTTTGTTATACCGCGTTTTTCCAGATATTCAACCGTTTTTTGAGCTTGAGGCATGGTATATAAATTATTATGATAATAATCGCATGCTTTTTTAAGTAAATTTTTTACGAGTTGTTTTTCTTCTGTATATTCTTTTGTATCATTTTTATAATTTGGCAGTTCAATTCCGAATTGTACCGCTAAATCTTTAATAACTTCGGCAAAATTTTGATTATTAATTTTCATAAGAAAACTTATGGCATCTCCGCCTTCTCCGCAGCCAAAACATTTAAAAATGCCCTTTTGTACATTTACGCTGAATGAGGGAGTTTTTTCATTATGAAAAGGGCAGCACCCCCAATAGTTAGCACCTTTTTTTTTCAGAACAACCCGTGTTTGAATAACATCAAGTATATCCAATTTATTCCTTATTTCATCCACACATTGCGCATAAGTTTTAGTTGTATTCATTTATTTTTTTAATCCATTCATCAGGGCAAGTTTGTATAAAAATTCATCGTTATTTTTTTGTATCAATGGTTTTGGCAGAAAATTTTCCTCAAACTTTATCAAAACATATCTGTCTGTCATGCCTGATACATAATCACATACGGTTCTTTTTATCTCATTTATATCCGAGTGCGGATATAAAAATTTTAATTCACCAACATAATATTCAAACAATCTTTTTATAACATTCTGAGCTTTATCTTCCTCCGCTTTTGCCGGAGAATTATCATAAACATGCTCAAACATCCAGTTTCTTAAAAAAACAAATTGTTTAAAACATTCGTCAGACATTAATATTTTATCTTTTTCAAAACTTGTTTCAACTATATCATTAATAAGTTTGTTTAATCTTATATGGTTTGTTGTTGAAAAGTAATCTGCGCTTTGTTTTGGAATATCCTCAGGAGATAGGATTTTAGCCCTTATTGCATCCTGAATATCATGATTAATATATGCAATTTTATCGGCAATTCTTACGGTCTGTCCTTCTAATGTTGAAGGCATAAAAGAATAAGAATGATTTTTTATTCCGTCAATAGTTTCAGGCGTAAGATTTAGATCTTCAATAAATTCGACCACTCTTACACTTTGGAAGTTATGCTTATATCCGCCCTGCATAAGCTCATTTAAAACTCTTTCACCGCTGTGTCCAAAAGGTGTATGACCTAAGTCATGCCCTAAAGCAATAGCTTCTGTTAAATCTTCATTTAATCTTAATGCACGTGCAATGGTTCTTGCTATTTGTGATACTTCAAGCGTATGAGTCATTCTTGTTCTGAAATGATCATCATAAGGAGAAAAGAAAACTTGAGTTTTATGTTTTAAGCGTCGAAATGCCTTTGAATGCAAAATTCTGTCCTTATCACGCTGAAATTCGGTTCGCAATTCGCAAGGCTCTTCATACCTTTTTCTTCCTTTTGTTTCTCTGCTTTTCGATGCCCTGCTGCATAAAAACTCATATTCTCTGTCTTCTAAATATTCTCTTACTGTTTTATTATTAATTTTCATTATATAAAATATCCCTTTGCACAAACCAATTTTACACAAAAAACAGAATATTAACCAATAAGCATTCTAAGTTATAGCATATTGAATTAAATAGTCTAATATGTTGAACTATAACATAAAGCAGTTTATAACAAACTTAAATTACCCGAGCAAATTTCGCGATGATGCAAGGCGGAACCGATGAGGTTCCGGCATTTGATTGGATAAATAAAAAGCTTCAATAATATGATAATTACTGAAGCGGTGTTATTAAGTTAATCACTTGATAAATGAAATATTATTTTTAATTCTATATTATTTAAAAATTAAAGGAAATTACTCTATCGGCTTATTAATATATTTCTGGGGTTTCTTTATCATTTATATAAGGAAACATATTTTCAAACCTTGCAGAAACAATAGAGCCGTCAGGTTGTTTTTTAGATAATAATTTAGGAAGAAAAGCATAATCTTGTTCCGTTATAACTTCAGCAAGAACGGCAGAATCGGTATTTAGAATATCCGTTATTTCTTCTTTCATTGTTTTAGGATTTGTTAATCGTCTTGTTTTAAGCCCGAAAGCCTCGCCTATTTTTACAAAATCAGGAACACTTACACCTGAATTAATTCCTGAGCCCGTCATGTGACCGTCAAAAAAATTTTTTTGAGTCTGTCTTATTGAAGAATATCCGCCGTTATTTATCACAAATAATTTTAAGGGAATTTTATTAAAAACAATTGTTTGTAATTCTTGAATATTCATCATAATAGAACCGTCGCCTTCAAGGCAAATAATATTTCTTCCTTCCGATTGATACCATGCGCCTATTGAAGAACCTATACCCCAGCCCATTGAGGCACTTCCGGAATTTGAAATAAACCGCTGTCCTTTTTTTATAATTGCATTTTGAAATGTACATACGCAAGCACTTCCATTCGCAAGTATTGCAATATCATTTTCCTTCATACATTTAGTTAATACATAAGTAAAATGATAAGGTTCTATAACTGTACCTTTTTGCACTTGTTCCTGCCTGTTTTTAAATGAATATTTTTCTTTTAAATTTTGACAAAAATTAAGCCATTTTTTATTATTTTCATTTATTTTAAAAGATTGTACCTGATTAAGCATTTGTGAAATTATATCGGCTAAATCGGCACAAACAGGCATATCAGGTTTTACAAGCGGTTTTTGTAATTCTGCTTCATCAATATCAACTACAATTTTATAGGCTTTATCGGCAAAATTTTCAAAATTATAACTTACCTGTCTTATGTTGTTTCTTGTACCCAAACATAAAATACAATCGGCATTTTGAAGCGCAAAATTTCCTGCTCTCTGTCCTATTGTTCCAATTCTTCCCGTATAATAAGAATTTTCGGTTTCCATTATATCAAATCCGTTGAGAGTGGATACAACGGGAATTTTTAATTTTTCCGTTAATTTATGAAAATTTGAAATCTGACCTGAGAGTCTTATTCCATGTCCTGCAATAATTAAAGGACGTTCTGATGTTTCAAGCTTTTTTATAATATCCTCTGCAAATTTTTTTACATTATTAGAAACGCAATTAGCAACAGGTGTTTCAAATTCTTTTAAATTTTTTTCATCAATTAAAGCAGCTTGAACATTCATTGGAATATCAAGCCAAACAGGGCCTTTTCTGCCGTTTTGAGCCTCATATATCGCTCTATCCAAATGATATTTTATTTCCTCAGGTTCTATTACCATTTTTGCATATTTTGTAAAATGTTTTACTGTTGATATTATATCTGCCTGTTGGTCACCAAGCTGACGAAGCGGAATATCAGGGCATGATGCAGTTGTTGTGGTATATTTCACCTGTCCTGAAATATACAAAACCGGAACGGAATCAGTCCATTGACCGAATAAACCGTTTAAACAATTAAGTCCTCCGGGGCCTGTCGTAACATTTACAACTGCTAATTTTTGATTAATTCTTGCATACCCCTCTGCTGCGAATGAGCAGGCTTGTTCATGATGACATGCCGTATAAGGTATTTTTCTGCCTAAACTGTCATTAAGATGCATGGCTCCCCCACCCGATACCAGAAAAAAATGCTCCACACCGTGTTCAACAAGCCTTTTTGCTATATAATCAGATAATTTAATCATTTATAGGAACTCCATATAATATCGTATCAAAAACAGTACTGCTATAATGTCTAGATAAAATTTATGTTTTAAAGCCTCCGTATAAGACTGTTTCAAATACAGTGTTTGTGTAGTGCCGCAATATAAAAATTTTTTTTCCCCCCCCCCGACAGTTTTCAAGCGTTTTGCCGTATATAACATTAAGCAATAATTCAGGTATTTTCCAAATATCAGACGGTTTATGATATACACAAACCGCAAAAGGAGAATTATTTTTTAAAAGTCTTTCAGCTCCTTTTAAAGCATCAATTTCTGCTCCTTCTATATCAAGTTTTATAAAAGCTTTATCTTCTTTTATTGTTTCATCAAGTGAAACACATTTTATCTCAACATTGCCGTTATTTGAAAAACAAGAACCAAAATCTCCTTTAGCATCAAATTTTAGAGTTTTTTGTTTATCTGATAATCCAAAAGGATAATAATTTATATTATTTAAATTTTTTAAAGAATTTTTTGCTTTATTTAAAGAAGTTTCATCAGGCTCAAAAAAATATATTTTTAGGGGATTTATATATTTTAATGCTCTCTTTACCGTGTCACCGTCAAAAGCTCCTCCATCAACGTATATTTCCGTATTTTTCGGCATAAAATCTTCAAAATACTGCTTATTTATATCCTCTCTAATCTTTGAATATAAATCTATATTAAGTGTTTCTCTAAATTCAATTATTGTATCTAAAACTTCTTTTGATTTTTCATCTGCAAGAATATTTCTTAACTGTTCATATTTTTCTTTATTATTTTCATAATCCTCTCTTAAACCGTCAAAAGCCTGATTATAATTTTGTAATTCCGGATATTTCAATATTAATTGAGCAAATGTTATAATATTTTTATATCCTAAGTTAATTAACTGCTGTTTCATTTCATACATATAATTTATGCTTCCGATTATAACTACAGCATTTTTATTCGCTATTGTTTCAGGATTATATATTGTATCACCTTTTAATTTATTATCTAAAAATCCTAAAAAAGTCCCTATATTTTTTTCGGATAAATAATTTTTAATAAATCTGCCCAGTCTTGAAGAACCCATAATATAATAATCATTCATTTAAATATCAAGTCCTCTGTTATAAATATGTTTTTTTAAGTTTTCATCCAGAGCATAAGGGGAATCTATATCATCAATCATAATCGGAGCATCTTTTTTAATATCTCTTAAAAGTACTTCTCCTCTCATTAATTCTCTGCAGGATATCTGCCCCTTTTGTAAAGGTATGGAAAGATATACATTTTCATCATAAAGAATATCTCCGGCTTTAAAATCCTGTTTTGCATAAACCCCTCTTACTAAAGCATCAAGATATTCAGTTTCTTTTTTATCGGATATTCTTCTGTAACTTGCAGGTGCGCCGCAGATTTCTTTCGCCTTATAATATGCTTTTATCCATCTGTCTAAATCTTCAGGTTTTGAACAGTACTCAGAAACACTCATATCGGGATAATCAACATCTATATGACGTTCAAATGTTCTTGCACCTTTCGCATAAGCCATATACATAGGTATTTCAATATCTTTATTGTACTCGTGAGTTGAAAAGCCTATAACATGATTAGGATATCTGTTTTTAAGAAAATCTATCTGGTTTAATTCAAGCTCGCATTTTAAAGACGGATATTTTGCAATACAATGGTTTATTGCAAGCGGAATATTTCTGTTGTCAAAAAAGGTAACAATATCATCAATATCTTTTAATGATGACCCGCCTGTTGATACGATTACAGGCTTTCTTGTTTTTGCTATTTTTTCTATCAGCATCCAGTCATTAATATCAGAGGAAGCTATTTTAATTATCTGAATACCTAAATTAACGCAGATATCAACAGATTTTTCATCAAACGGAGTTGACATGGTAATACAGCCGGCATGTCTTACAGCATCGGTTAAAATGCCGTATTGCTCCTCTGTCATTTTTGTCATCATTGTTTTTTTTATATATCTTATATCCTGTCTTTCTTTAAAATCTTTATGAATAAAATTATCAACATCCCGAAATTGCAATTTTATTGCAGCTTTTATATTGTTAAATCTAACAATCCTTGAAAAATCAGTTATTATTTTTTTCCCTTTTTCAATATTTCCCATATGATTATTTGCAAGCTCAAGAACAAATAAATCTTCAAATATGTCATTTTTCATAAACCAAAACTCCTATATATTATTATAATATATTATTTTAAAATCGATATTTTTGAATAATCTCTGTCACAATGTGCAATAAGTGCCGAAATTACTTTAGTATTTCCTAATGTTGTTTTTATATCTTCAACACCGGAATATAAAATTTCTCCACAAGATTTCATAAGCATTTCAAGACTTTTAATTGTATAAAAATTTATATGTTCATGCATTAAATATTCTTTTGTATCAATTCTTTCACTACTTTTATTAAATGGAGTATAATACGGTACTTCAATATAAAAATATCCGTCCGGCATTAGATAATTTTTTATTAATTTTATTATATCAATAGGATTTGAAACATGTTCCAATACTTGAGCACAAATTACTAAATCAAATTTCATATTTTTGATTTTATCTAAATCATTTATAAGCGTAATTTCCTCAAAAACATCAGGATTTGATATTTCATATACGTATTTCTTTGCAGCAGGAAACGCTTTATAAATCAGCTGACCTTTATCTCCGCCAAAATCCAGTACTGTTTTTATCTCATTAATTGAAGATAAATGCGTATTCAATATTCTAAGCATATTCGCTTCGCGGGAACCAAATTCAATTTCATCTGATTTGAGTAAGTAATTTTTTTCTTTTGTATAATCAGGTTCAAATTGCTCTCTAAGCATTTGATATTCTTCATCCCTATAATTCAAATATAATTTTTTATTTTCACTTTGATTAAATCTATATGAATAAAATGAAAAACCGCACTCAAGACATCTTATAATTGAAATATTTTTATTTTCCCCGTCAAAAACACGCCTTGATATAAATTCCGAAAATTTGGCAGGAAACTTTTCTATATTCTTACTTCCGCATATAATACATTTTGTTTCATTCATGCATTTTCCTTTTTATAAAGATACAGTTTTTTTAAACCTTCCTCAATAGGTGTAAACTCGAAATCTTTTATTTCATTTAAAAGCAGTGAATTATCACCTGTATATTCATTATTCATAACGGGATTTTTTATTTTTATATTAACCCTGCCGTTTGAAACTATTTTTGCAATTTCATACAAACTTATACTCTTAGATGGTGTTATATTAATTATATTATTTTTAGGCTTATTTTCAATAAAATAATGAACTATTTTTAGCATATCTTCTGAAAATAAATAATCAAAAATGCAGTTTTGATTTATTTCTATAGTTTGATTTTTCAATAGGCAATCAATTGCAAAACTTGGAAATCTGGTGTTTTTTTCACCTTTTCCGTAACAGGCAAATATATTCAACATAAGAACCTCGGGGCGATTTTTTATTATTTCAGCTATCTGCATTTTTGATTTTCCGTATAAATCTTTCGGAATAAATTTACCTATTTCATCTTCTTTTACTTTATGAAGGTTTCTTGATTTATCATACATAGCTCCCGAACCGAATAAAATAACACGGGATTTTTCTTTTTTATATTTTAAAAGATTATTTACCATTGCAAGATTATCATCAAGTACGGTACTTTTGTCTTGAGTACCTCTTATTCCGCCCTGTGTGGCACAGTGTATAATAAAATCTATATTTTTTTGTGCAAAATATTCTCTTACCGCATTTTCATCTGTTAAATCCAATTCAAAGCTTCTTGGAGTCAAAATATTATGCTTGTCCTTCAAATATTCTTTAAGATTTTTGCCGATAAAACCGCCGGAACCGGTTATAAGTATAAATGAGGAATTATTATCTTTTAAATTCATATTTTAAGTATATCAAAAAATTGCTTACAGCATTAAATTCATAATTTTTTTGATATCTGATTGAAAAAGTATTTAAAGTCAAAATATGTTTTTATATAATTTAATGTATAATAATAAAAATCATTGAAAAACTGCTTTAATTCACAAATATTTTATCTGATTTGAGAAAATATTATATTAGAAAGGGTACAAATGAGTTTTTTTATATATCTTAGGAATAATAAAAAAAACATACTAATAATCACTTTATTTTTTTTGTGTATGTTTGTTTATACCGAATTTTTATTTAAAGATAGCGTTCTTGCAGGAGATGATACTTTTGGACACTTTGTTATAAACGGAATAAAATTTCTTAAAACATTTCACTATGGCTCTTATGTAATGTGGATTATGAATACAATTTTATATGTGATTCCTCATAAATTAAATATCAATATACAAGATTGGTGTCTTATTGCAGGTAGTATTTTTAAGTCAGGTATTATTACCTCAATTTTTATTTATATATATAAATTTACAAGAAAAAATAATATTTCAATTATAAATTCATTATTTATAGTTTCTATACTTTATATGTTATACTTTTTATTTTTTTCTAAAATATATTTAGCTGATTTTACAGTATATGAAGGTTTTTTTAGATTTATTGTTCCATCTTTTTTAATGGAGGTATTTTTGTTTTATTTTTATTGTCTGCAAAAAAATGAAAAAATAAATATGCCTGCATTAATGATTTTTTCTATATTTGCAGCTGCAGCTTCCGAAGTTTCTGCAATAATATTAATATCAGTTGTATTTTTAAATATAATATTTCACTCTATTAAAGGTTTTAAAAGTAATTTAATCGATAAAAATAAAAAATTTATGTATTATATCTTATTAATGCTAATAATAGGGTTTGCTTTACTTATATTATCAGAGGGATTTCAGGCACATATTTCAGAAAAAACATTACAGCCAAATTTTAATTTAAATAGTATTATTGAATTTTGTATCACGTTTTTAAATATGGTTATTCTAAATTATATAGCTGTATATATAATAATAGCAATTTTTTACATTAGAAACAAATCAAATGAGCATTTTCCTATTACAATACTTTTAGGTAATTTTTTATTTTATTTATCATTGTTTTTTGCGGGGAAAACATCTTATAATAATTATTTTTGGCTTGACCATAATGATTTATATTCCTTTTTAATTATGTCTTTAGTTGTTTCTTTATCCTGCTGTATTAAAAATATTAATTTTAAGTTATATTTGTTATTTATAGCTATAATTTTTATTCCATTTTTTAATTCATGTATTTTATTAAAAAGTACCCTGTTAAATATTAAAGACTTTTCATACGCAAGAGATAAAATAAGAATGTTTTATTATTATAAAAACCTTCCGCCAATTATGCCGGAATTTGCAAAATCCAGAATGTTTCTATCTGTTATAACAAGAGAAAGAATGTATATAGAAGATAAACATCCTATAAAAAACAATTTTTCCGATGAGGAAGAATATAGAATAAATTTACTTATGAACATATATTACTATCCCGGTATATATAAAACGGAATATAAATCCCCTAATAACATCATTTGGACTATACGTGACAGTGCACTTTGGGAATATAAACAACTAGGCGGAACCTTAAATGAAGTTAAGACAGGAAAATATAAATTTTCTGATCTTATGAATGAAAAGTTTGTTGTAAACACATTATAACAGATTAAAAGTTTTCTTGTAAAATTTTCAAACTAACTGTTAAAAGCAAAGCCATAGCTTCTTAAAAGACTGAATGCAAAAGCTGGAAAAAATACCAACAATATATTTATTTTAAAATTTTTTATTTTTATAATATAATTACAATATAGAAGACTGGCATGTATGATTGCAAAGTATTTTTGAATAAAGAGCAGAATAAAGCTGGTTTTTTATAGAAATTTTAAATATTAGTTTTGTACCGGGATGTAGCGCAGCTTGACTCTGCCGACGAAAAAGCAACCGAATGTTGCTTTTGAGGAGAGGTAGCACCGTAGGGGCGCGAAACTAATAAAATAAAA
>CAJOJP010000046.1 GCA_905234915.1 Candidatus Gastranaerophilales bacterium | reverse complement strand
TTTGTTCTTCTTCTTGTAATTTTTTGTTTTCCATTTTGAAAACCTCCATTTCTATATTAATGTACTTTGGAGGTTTACACAAAATTATTTATGGTTTCTCTGGATAACAGCTTTTTATTATATCTTCAGGCATATTATTTTGTTCCTGCTCCTGTTTATAAATGACCTTGCACTCTAATGTTAAAGAAAGCTCCTTTACGGCAGGGGATTTTACTTTTATTCCTTCTATTACAGTTAAATTCATATCATTTAATTTATCTATATTTCTGCCTGTTCTTGAACCGATATAACCTATTGCTTTTGATACAGCTTTTCTTTGTTCTTGATTTAAAGGAATAGATACCGTAAATTCTTTAGATGCTTCAATCTGTTCATGAGTAAATCTGCCATGTCTTATGTATGCAGTAAAAAATAGCTTACCCCATTCGATGCCGATTTGTCCCCAGGCTATTGTCATTGAATTTGTTTTATCTCCGCTTTTAGTATTAAGCAGAATGCCTTTTTTAAGCTCATTTCTATTGCATCTATTTGTTTCATAAATATTTTCCCTTTTGTACTCTATTTTATTTAATGATAGCATAAAATCAGGTGCAATATGATAATCAATACAGGCGGAAGAACGGATACAGTTCAATATTATTCAGAATGGCTTTTGAATAGGTTTCAAGAGGGGTTTGTTTATTCAAGAAATCCTCTGTTTCCTAATAAAGTTACAAGGTATGAATTAACTCCTGATAAAGTTGACTGCGTTATATTCTGTTCAAAAAACTATGAACCGATTTTAAAAAGGCTTCATGAAATTACAGATAAATTTAATACATATTTCTTTTATACTATTACTGCTTACGGCATAGACATTGAACCAAGAGTTCCCTCTATAGAAAAAAGCATAGAAACACTTTTAAAATTGGAAAATATTGTCGGGAAAAACAGAATAGCCTGGCGGTACGACCCTGTATTATTAACAGGAAAGTATAACATTGATTATCACTTAAAAACTTTTGAAAGTATGTCAAAACAATTATCAAGTCATATAGATAGGTGTATTTTTAGTTTTGTCGAAATGTACAAAAAGTTATCAGTTAATATGTCTGAATTAGAACCGATGACAGAGGCTCAAAAAACTATTTTAGCTAAAGGTTTAGGAGATATTGCAAAAAAATATAATATTCTTCTTCAAACCTGCGCTGAAAACGGTGATTATACAAAGTTCGGAATACATCCGTCAGGCTGTATGACGCTTGATATTTTAGCCAAAGCCAACAATATAAAATTTAAAAAGCTGAAACATAAAGGAATGAGAGAAAACTGTAATTGTATAGAATCAAGAGATATAGGCTTTTATGACACATGCCCGAACGGCTGCAGGTATTGTTATGCCAATTCTACTCCTGATAAAGCTATTGAAAACTATAAAAAACATAATCCTAAATCACCTATATTATTTGGAAAAATAAAAGAAACAAATGTTATTCAAGAAGGAAATCAAAAGAGTTTTATTGAAATAGATGATATCAACCTAAAGTTATTCTAAATATCAATTTTGCGGTATCTGTCGCAGCCGTAAGCAGGGCTTGAGTTTTAAACAGGATAGTTGTATTAAAAAGCAATTTTCTTATCCCAAAATCGAATTAAAAATTTTCTATTAAATTGTTAGGAAATTAATAAAGCAATACCCTATATTTTGATATTACACTATTAGAAACTTTTAAAAAATAAATTACATGAATACGACAAATAAGGACGCATAAAGAATTCTAAAAAAGTATAAAACAGCGTGTTTTTGTACCCTAAAAGAACAGTTTATTTACTAATTTGGCAACTGGCGGGAATTTATAGCTGTTGGTTATTAATTGCAAAACATGTTTCTTCATTTCTTCTGTTGATTTATATGGGAAACGAAGCATTTTATGATTTCCGCAGACTGTTATAAATTCTACCCAATGATAATCTTCTATAGCTGTTTCTTTCGTTTCTAAAGCTCTATACGGGCAATCCTTACATTCAGTATCTTCACTGGGGCAGTCTTCATCATCATCTTCAGCTCCGCAGGTATAGTCAAGGTATGTTTCAGGTATGTTATATACCCTCAAAAATTGCTTGGTCATTGTTTCAAGGCTTTGTTCCATTTAATAAAAAATACCTTTATTTTTTATATTGACTTATCACAAATCCATTAACATCAAATGTTCTTACAAAACCGTGGAAATCGGTTGTTACCATACAATCAGACCAGCTTACAAGATTACCTTGATAGGAACGTGAACCGCCGCTTCCGCCTTTTTTACCGTCAATAAACTCCCAGTATTCAGCATAAGTAGAATTGGGAAGCATTTGTCTTACTCTTATGTATTTGTATGTTTTTTGCTCCATATATTAATTTCCTCTTGGGGCTGACAAATAATACCAAACAGCCTCGATAGCAAAATAAATAGAAGCTGCTTTATAAACATATGGTTTTGACATTATAAATAAGAATACTGTGCCTAAAATAATATATTTAAGGTTTCTTAATAATATGGTTTTAATTTTGTCCAAATAATAGAATGGAGAATCCAATGCTTCTAAGCTAATAAGTCCTTTTAACACCCATCTGACAGATAAAAACCAAAGTAATGTCAAAACAACAGGATGTTTTTGATTATCATGAAATATCAAAGGCAATGTTGTTTTGTCTAAAGAATTTATCCAAGAATTTATAAATGCAGGTCTAAGTGTAGTACAAAACTCAAATTGAATTAAAGCATAGCCGAATGTTCCTATTAAAAAACAGACAAAAATAGCTGTTAGAATAAAACATACTGGCTTATAATACCATACTTTAGATTGATTAGGAATAAGTTCAACAAAACCATCGCTGTTAAAATCTTCATCTTTTTCTTCAGGTTTTATAATTGCCTGTGTATTATTTAATTGTACATTTAAATTTTTCATATTTTTACTAAATTCTTCAAAACTCATGATAATTCCTTTAATGCCTTAATTTATAGACCAAAAATCCTCCTATAACCAACCATAAGCTGTACTTTGCTATTGGATTATATATTTCGGGTATAAATATGGCTAACAAAAATATCAAACCAAATAAAAATCCAGCAATAGGTATAAGGTATTCTTTTGATGAGATAATAGAGGAATCATAGTATTGTTTTATTTCACAAATAATATACCAAGCCATAGATACATAAATTATATTTGTAGCAAAATGGGAATACCATTTACAATCAGGATGATAAGCGTATGGCAGATACTTTACTGCAAAATCCGAAACTGAAGTTAATGTCATTTTATCTGTTAACAGAGGAACAATATGAGCACAAGTCCATAACAATAACTCCGTAACAGGATATAACATTATAATATATAAACCAATATTCAAAAATTTTATTATTCTTCTTAATGCTTTTTTATTTGTACCTGTCCTTTTTCTACTTACTTTTTCATATAATTTTTCTTTTTTAGAATTTTTGCTTTCAAAAGATTTTATTTCGTTGACTTTATGAAATGCTTCATCATCAATAAATTTTAATATCCTTGATTTATTAAAAGTATCTGTTTTGTTATTGAAAAAACTATCTATATAAGAATTATAATATATTGTTTTTCCGTAAAATACATCATTTTCGTCCTCGCTTTGATAAAAGGCATATATTCCTTTGTCAAAATATGAAGAGCCTTCTGCATAATATATTATAAAACCTATAAAAAAAACTGCAGCCTCATAATTATCATTTTTATATATGACTTTTTGTTCTTCACACCATTCTATTGCATTATGTTTTTCGGACTTTATATATGATTTAATTGTATTAACACGTTTTGGGTCTTTAATATGTATTTTTTGACCACCTTTTATTTGAGCTATTCCATGTTCTATGTATTTAGTTTCTTCATTAATTAAAATATATTGACAGTATTTATTCCCACGATATTCGTATTCAACAGAACTGTATTTTACAAGAATTATATTTCCTTTTTCATCCTCTATTTCTGTAAAAGAATTAAGATTATAGTTAGAAATATCATTCTTATCATTTTTCGATGTAATATCTTTTGGATTAACAATATCATCCTGCTTTATATCCTTTTTAGAAAGGCTGTAGGAAGATGTTGTAAGTTCAAAATTTTTATTCAATTTATCAAGATTTTTACTAAATTCTTCAAAGCTCATTTTACTTCCTTTGACTTCAAATTATATCTTGCTTATGTATATAATTAGGCATTTTCATAAAATCCATTGCTTCTTCATAAGTCTTACGAGTATTCCAGCCGTAAGGTCCCAATTCTCGCTGTGAATAACATGAACATGGAATGAGATGCTCGTAAAAAACTTTTTCAGGTAAATTATCAAGTATTTGGTATAATGCATATATATTGTCATTATGTTCATCATCAATATAATACCCGATAATTCTTCCGTTATATTTTATTAAATTATTTAAATCAACACAAAGTTCTTTGTCTTTTATCCAATTATAAATAGTATTCTTTTTTTCTTGTTCTATCAGATCTTTTACGGAATTTAATTCATCTTCATTATCGACCTCACAATATTCTCCATTAAGAAGAATTTTATCAATTCCGCTTTTTATAACTTTATCGTCTTGATTTTCAATATTGTACTTGCAATACAGTCTATTATTAACTTCATAGATTACATCGCTGTGATTTTTATTGTTTCCCTTTGCCATATTATCTTTCCTTATGATTGTATATGAAATTTTTCTAAATTTAAAAAGCAGAGCAATTTAAAACTCTGCTTTTATTTCACTATACATGGTGATTGCCCGTAGAATTACCTTTTTCATTGTAAGTATATAGGTACTCGCCTCTTTTTATTGTAACAGTGCTTGATGTATATCCATGCAGCTGTCCAAGCTGATTCCAAATTTGGCGATTTTTTTCATCATATACATAAACATAATTACCTTTTTGTTGTGCCATACCTATTGCCATAATTTTCTCCTTTATTTTTACTACATAACCATTATAAATTTCCTATACGTCACTTGAGGGGATATATTTTTTTGAAATTTTTAACGGCTTACACCTATTTTTTATATAAGTATCTATAACGGCTACTCTAGTATAAACATGAAACATAGTCAATGTTTCCAATGATTATTTTGTTAGACTCCGTAAACAATGTTCATAAGCAGCCGTTAATAGGCTATTTTAAAGAAAGGTAACGGTTACAATTATTATGGTTGAAATTACAAAAGAATATATCGGTAAAATTATTCAACGTGCAAGAAAAGAACACGGTTTAAAACAGTCTGAACTTGCCGAAATGGTCGGCATATCAGAAAAGCACATGAGCAAAATCGAAACAGGTATATACTACCCAGCATTAGAAAACTTTTTAAAAATGCTCGAAATTTTAGAATTATCTTTCGCCGATTTTGGCGTAAATGAAAAAGAAAAACTTTCAACCGCACAAGAAAAATTTAAACAGATAGCTTATACGACACCCGACAAAGAACTTGATTACTATATGGAAATGATTGAGCTGATTAAGAAACATTCTTAGATTTCTTTTCTCTCAATACTTTCATTTTATCTATAATTGAGTCGATTTCAGGAATAAGGCGGCTTCTGTAGTTTTGCTTTATGACCTCCATCGCCGCTATTTCTTCATCCGTAAATTCGACTAATTCTTTTAATGCGTAGTTAATAAAACCCCATCTTTTAACTTTATCATTCTCGCTTATTACATCAACCTGCGGGAATACGTTTTTTACGGCATCCCTCATTCTTTCAGCCGTTCTTCGTGATACATTAAATTCATCGCATATTTCATCTATGCTGACACCTCTTGGTTCTGCCATCATCATATATAGTAATTGAAAAAAATCACTCATTCTTGAATATCTTATGTCATCTTTAGCCATCTTTATTCCTTTGTTTTGTATATTTAAACCTTGTGCGGCAATTTTTCCTCAATATATCAACAAATATGTTTGTAAAACTCTCGATATATTTAATTCCCTTTTTTATATCTTCATAATACGGTTTATCTGAATATTTCAGAACAACATCCATACCCTCTCTAAATTTTTCTTTATGTGCATACAGAAAGACTAATTGCTGAGCATAGATATATGTTAGTGCCTTGCCGAGTTTATCAGTTCTATTTTCTGATTGTTCAATTACTCTCTTGCAGTTTCTTATAGCACCATCAAAATTATAAATCCTTCCATGAAAATTAACCTTAAGAAAAAGTGCGAGTGTTTTATCTTTTGACATTTCTATTATTTTATCTATATCAAGCTCGGCTCTTTTTACCCAATAATCTTGATTATCTCCCTGTTTAACTTTTTCTATTGCTAATTCAATTCTTAATTTATAAGCATTTATTAAATCTTTTTTCTTTGAGTGGTAAACGGCATCGTGTACATTACATTCTCTTATTTCTACGGTTAATTTGTCTAAACATTTATATGTATCGGGGCAGGGTTTAAGACTAATTGCTTTTACAGCATCGCAAACTGCTTTATCATATTCTCTTTTTAACAGATAAAAATTTGCTCGTTTGCAGTATAAATCATAATCATCAGGGGTATGTTTTATTTGTTCTGTCAGCTTCTTAATGTTATCGTCAGCATTGATATAGTCTTTGCAAATAGAAAAACCCCAGTGATTTTCTATATCTGAACCTAATTCTTTTGCACTGCAAAAATCCTGATAGGCTTTATCATACTGATGTTCTTTGTAGTACCATTCAGCCCTGCCTATATAATACTCTGCAATTAGTTCAGGTTTTGATGTTAATGATAATGCTCTTGTATAGAAGTGTTCATCTCTCATTTTGCTTTTCCAAATATTTTTATTTCCATTATAAAGTTTGAATACATCAAATTTGGACCTATATTTTTTTGATATTTTTAAATTAAAATATCATTGTAAACCGTTACTTGTAAAATAATTATTGCATACAATACCTATTATAACAATAAACTATACTTAGTATATTTTTTATTTTAATAGCAAAATTAAAAAATTTCTAAAAGTCTAAATATATATAACCGTTTTCGGCGTACATGGGATTTATAATAATAATATGAAACTAAAAACTATAAAATCAAAAGGCGGAAATAGCGAATATAATGAATTAATCTCAAAAACGATTGAGCTTATAAAAGCTGAGTTTGAGATTAATCTCAGGTATCATAATTTGTTTTTCCTCTGCTGGTATAATTCAGCAATGGTTTTTCTGTATCAAAATACAGTTGTTATAGCAGCGGTTGAATATGAAATTGATATAAAAAGTAAGCCGAGATATGATACAGCATATTTAAGCGAATTATATACAATTAAACTTTTAAAAGATTATCCGAAAACTAAAGAAGATATTGAGTTCAAAACCGTATTAAACAAAAGCGGAGTGCATTGGTTTAAACCTGAAATATTTTTAAATTGGATTGATGAACCTTCAGAAATAACTGAAGTTATTGACAATCCCTATTATGAAGTCATTAGATACCTTCAACACTACAATAAAAATACCTTTTCAGATTCAAAATATCTTTTTTATCCGAAAGCTGATGGGGATTCTAATTTCATTTTAAACCTATATGCCTATGACAAAAAGACAAAAACAGAGGTTAAAATATACATTCCTGATATTTGGAACGATACAGAAAAGGCATATATTCCGCCTGTTAGACCTCAAGATATTGCAATAGACGGCAGCATATCCAATTATCAAAAGTTACAAATAAAAAAGGCTTTTATAAAACTTGCAAACGAACAAAACGAATATTTTAATGTAAAAAACTTTTGGGCTTTAGAACTTTTAAAATTAACAATACAGCCAGTTGATATACTTCATGAGTGGAGCTGCCACAGGTGTTTTAGCGGTAATTCAAAATTTAATAATATTTGGGTTTATGATTGTCCTAAAGCAAACGAAGAACCATACTTTTTTATAACAGACAGCCCTTGGATTCAAGATACAGCAAAGATTGCCGTTTTAAACTTTAAAAATCCGACATATCATTCAAAAGGTATTTATAAAAGTGGAAATGTCAAAAGAAAAGGCTGGGTGCTTGATGAAACCTATATAAAAGAGCTTATGGAATTTTTAAATTCTCCGAGCGATAGAACCGATTCGTATAACGGATATAAAAAATATGTCAAAACTAATTGGCAGCAGTTGATTTTTGAATATAACCACAATACGGCAGGATGGGGCTGGAGTGAAACAGGTTTTAATATACCTCCCGAAAAAGATACACAAAGGTTTTCTGATATTGAAGCACTGCCATTTTGCATATCTATACCTGATTACACACAATTATTAAACGATAAAGAACTATGACAAAGAAGATAAGACAATATAAAGATGAAGGCTATACAAAATTAAAGCTGAAAGAAACTGCACTTATTAAAGAGCAGTGTAATTTGAGCAGGAATAAAAGAGTATATATTTTAGGTGCTTGGAACAGCAGAGAATATTTTTTGTGTGAAAATAAAGTCTTTATTGTTTGTTTTTCTAACGATAAAGATAAAGGTTTAGAAATCGCATCATTATACACAGTAACATTAAACGACAGTTTAGACTTTGAAACTGTTTTGGCTGATGATACAGCACTGAAATTTAAAGAGTTTTGCGGTAAAAAAATTGATGTAACAAGAAAACCTTATACAAAAGAAGATTTTCTCATATGGTGCAATTCTCCTTCCGTAACAACAGAAATGGTTGATATACCTAATTATAAAGCAATAGAGTTTCTGCAAAACTATAATAAAAGCAAATTCAGAACTGATGAATATATCTTTTATGCTAAACGTGATAAGGATTTTACATGGGCTGATAATTTTTATGTTTATGATATTAAAAATAAAGCCGAACTAAAAATATATTTTAATTCCTGCATTCAAACATTTATTCCATTAAGAGATAAAGATGTTTTTGTTCATGATTTATCTCGAAAAATGTCTAAATACGGAATTAATAAGTGCAGAAAGGCTGTAATTGAATTTATAAAGCACAAGTGCGGTGAATTAAATATAGAAAATTTTTATGCTTTGGAATTTATTAAACAAGCACTGCAGCCGATAGAAAAAGAAAAAGGATGGGCTGTCAGCAGGGTATTCAGCGGTGATTTTGAATTTGAAAACATTTGGGTTGACGATACCCTTATGTATAACAGAGAACCTTATTTCATTTTAACAGACGGCATTCAAGGCGATATAACAAAGGCGGCTGCAATAGATTTTTTTAAGGCTGAATATAAATCAGCAGAGCCTTATATCTCAAGATATTTCAAACGAAATCATTGGAATGTGGATGTAAAAACACTTAAAAGACTTACAGCTTTTTTAAAAGAACCTTTTGATTACAAAAAAACATTTTGGTATAAGAAATCTAAAAAAGATTGGGATATGGATGATATAAAAACAAACTGGCAATGGCTTATTGCGGAGTTTAACCGTAACAGTGCTAAAGATAACAATGAGCTTCCGCTTGATTTACCTATGCCAGATTATACAAAGTTAAAAAAATATACGTCCTGATTAGCCGCATATCAAAGTTATAATATAAATGGTGATAAAAATGAAAAAATGGAATCAGATAAATAAAAGATTAAAAACGATTATTATAGATGGTCTGGATGTATCATTCAATCATAGTCCATTGGTAAAGGCGACTGCAAGAGCAGAGTATTGCGTAAGTTTTTTCCATGTGAAATTTAACGGCAAGATTATATGGGCTTACCCTAAAGATAATGCCTATAATAATTTTAGATTTTGTGATAAATACCAGCCTTATGATAATTGGCACAGACCGTATCAAGGCGGGCTGCCAAAGAGAGATTCTAATTATGCGGATTTTCAATTCGCTTCTCCTGAAAACATTATCGCAGGATATTTGGATATGCCAAAAGACAAATTACTTGAATTTGATGAACCAACAGGCATAAGATATATTCTATGGACTTGCGACAAACGAATTGGAAAGCAAAGACTTTCTGAAATGCAGTTTATAAAGCAGGCTTTACCTATTGTTAAAGAAAGAATACCAGAATATAACCTTGAACCCTGTTTAGGCAATAGTATGACACTTGTGTATTCTGATGAAACCATAAGCATTTTCGGAAAATCAAAATGGAAATTTGCATCAACCTGGCACGATGATTACGGAAAAATACATAGATTCATTGCTGCGGATAATCCATCGTATTCTTTAGCAAAACATTCAATAGAAATTGATTTTGACGGATGGATTTCGTTGTGGTATCCAAAAACACTTTCCAAAAATTTGTTAAATATAACACCTGAAACAGAAGAAAAAATAATAACGGCATTAAAAACACCATCAAAGAATATTGAAAATAAAACGGTATGGGAAGAATTGAAAATACTTGAAAATCTATACGCCGAAGAACCTATTGACGAAAACATGCCGCTATTTGAAAAGATTATAGAAAAACATGAATAAGGAAATACAATAAGTGAATGAAGTAAATTTTATATTAAATCATATGCCAAAATATGTACGGGATGAATTTTTAGAATACTTAAAGAGGATGACGTTCGCAATAAAAATAAATGACGATCCCGCTTTTGTAAAAGAAACATACGATGATTTTATAAAAAAATATCCCTTTACGAAAGTTGCTTTTGAAAGAATGGGTTTAAAACAGTTGTCTGATGAGGACATAAAATACTATAAGGAGAATTATGACAAATAAAATGAACTTTATATGGACTTGTAACGGAGCTGCTGGTAAAGCCTCAGAAATAACAGCTCCTGAAATAAATAGAACCTGCCCAAAATGCGGAAGTAAAATGATTTTGATAGACGGAAGAGGCTTTATCAATTCAGGTACTCATTCCTTTTGGGCAAAATGTCAATCTTGCGGAGAATTAGAAAAATTTAGTGATTATGAATTGTGGAAAAGTCTGTGGACAAAAAACATAAGAAAAACTCTTGAGAATAAAGGTAATAAGTCCGAAGCGTGACTATAAATGCTGTCAGGTGAATTATGAATAAATCGAAGGCAAAGCCTTTATTAGAAGATTTATATGGTGATTTTAGTATAGATTACAATCTTACTAAATGCAGAGAAAAAGATACGATTTTAAAATTATTAGAAAACCATACACCAAAACACATAAATAAAATCAATACAAACGGTTCGTATTGGGATATTGATGATGCAAGCATATATCATTTTGCAATTAATAAGTCGGCTGTAGAGATAAATGATATATCAGCAAGCATAACTGATTTCTATGATTTTTTAGAACAGCTTGTTTTTTATGACAATAAGCCCCTTTATGCTTGTTTTGATGATGAGGGTTTTATAATGGTAATAACAGCAATTCCCGTTGATAATAAGAATATCAGATTTACTATATTCCCTTATAACTATAATAATAAGAAACGGATTGAAGAAGATTTTATTATTGAAAAATATACTTTTATCAAGCAAATCCGTGATGTAATTAAAAGGTGTTATAAAATTTTGCAGCTTGATAATAATGAACATTACCATGCTCTATACACAATAAACAGCACTGAAGATGCTCTTAAATTTTTGGACTGTTACCTTAAAAACCCCAATGATTTTAAGAAAACATATAATATTCCCTATCACATAAGATTATTTGATATAGCCTATAAAAAGCCGAATTCCGATTGGAAATTTACTCATTGTTTTGACGATGACGATAGATGCTGCCGTGATTATTGGGAAGAACAAATAAAGATAGGAAAAATTGAAAAATACGATATACAAGAACAAAGTATTTTGATGAATAAGCCGTTTTATCATTATACGCAAGATGGTCATGAAACAAGATACTATAAGACAAAAGATGATATTATATATGAAGCTGATATGGATAAAAGAAAAGATTATAAAGATTGGATTTTTTCAGAATATACTAATAAATGGTATTCGGGTGATGAAATTCAGCCTAAACCTCCAATAGAACAAACTCTATTGGAAGATTTTAAATTGAATATCACAATAAATACAGATATCAGCAGTAAATGGAATAACCTTGAAACATATATTTACGGTGATAATTGCTGGAAAAAATTAGTTCAGTTTATTGTAATTATTCAAAAAAATGATTTTAAATTTGAATACGAATTTAACTATAGCATTCTAACAGAGAAATTCTTATCAAATCTTGAAAGAGGCAGGAATATAACACTTGATTACAAAAGGGAATGCGCTGACCTTTGGAATGATGAAAAAGAATATTTCAGCTTTTACTACAACTATGATGATAAAAAATACTTTTTAAAGATTAAAAAGTCCGAATTTATTACTAAATTCAGAGATGAATTAAAATGTATTGATAGTGAAATTGAAGAATATAAACAAAAAAAGCAATTATTGCTTGAAAGAATAAAAACTTTGGGCTTTTCTGAAAAAGAATTTAAAAAAGAATATGAAAGTTTAATTTACTCAAATAACGAAGATATTTTTTCTTCTAGGGAATTTGAAAAGCAGTTAATTGAAAGAATAGAGAAATCCCGACTCAAAAACAAAAACAGAGAATTGCTTTATGAATACAATGTAATGTATAAGACAACCGATAACAAATGGGTTTTAGTTACGGAATTTGATAGAACCAAAACTGCTGTTAATCTAAAAAAGAAATGGAATGATAAAATAAAAAATGGAGAAATTTCTGATTTTAAATATATCCGTTTAGATGAACGCCCATATACAATATGTATGAATGAACTTGAAAAATATATACCGACACAATATTTATGGTTCTCTCGAAATTGGGTGTTATCACAAGATGGCAGCTGGTTATCTAAAAATATAATTATGCCTGAACCTGATACAGAAAGTAAATTAGCAGCCTCAATAAAAGAATTTTCTTTTGAAATTAACTATTTAAAAAGAATTGACAAATATAGAGAATTTTTAAATAAAGTTTCAAAAGGCAAAGACTTCCACATTGCAATATGTGCAGATATTTTCCACGTTTATAACAAAGAAAACGGTTTAATCAGGATATATCTTGAAAAATATGAATTTAGATACCGAGAAAATACAAAACCAAAAGTATTTGATATAACAATCAAAAAAGATATTTTTATAAAAGAATTCAAGCAGATGCTTGATGAATTAGATTAAGATTAGTCTGATTAGATAAACCACGTCCTGAATTGTCATAGTGACAGTTTATAATATGAACAGAAGTTAAAAAAGTCCGATACAGACGTTAAATGTATTCTGGTGAATTATGATTGAAGAAAAAGTCGGAGATATTATATATTCTCATATAGAAATAACAGATGGAAGCTATCACAAAAAGTACATATTCAGCCAAGACCTATGGAAATATAAGGAATTTACAAGGCTGAAAGATTTAAGAAAATATATAAATACCATAAAAAAAGATTTAATAGGTAAAACGCTTGATAAAGTTCTTTTTTTAAATGACTTAGATAATGACATCTATATATTTAAAAATAAAATGTGGCATAGCTATAATGAGAAAACGAAAGAAATCACTTATACTTATGAACCTTATTGGGAAGATGTCGCTGAACCGCCTATAGTTTTGCAGTTTGAAGGAAACAACCTTGAAATTGATGTAAGCGAGGATGCACATAGAAGTTTTGACGGACCAAATTATGTAAGGCTCGGATATAACACGATTAAAGATGTTGAAAAAATCGAAAAAAGATTTAAAGGTGTAAATCATAGTGTTAGGTTTAAAGAAATAATAGGAAAAAAACTAATTGAAATTATAACCGAAAACAGGTGTAATCATATAGAATTTAAGTTTGAAAACGGTTACGGATGCTGCATTCATACCGATACTTGCGGTGATTACGGTACGGAATTTCATATAATTACTCCCGAAGAATATGCAAGAATACCGCATAGGGTATGTGCATATAAGGAAAAAGAAACTTCTGATTGGATAATGGAAATTTTAAGAGGTGAACAATCAGATAAAAAGTTTATTAAGGCATATTATAAAGATAAATATAAATATTGGATGAGTCCTATTTCTTTAAAATATCCACCCGATATGCTTGAAAAACAAAACGGAGACATATCAAGTTTTATACGCTACTTATTATTTGATACATATCCAAACTCAAAAAAATGGTTTTATATAGGTGATACGAATAAATTTTACAAAATAGATGAAATAGTACCTGAACCCAATAAAAAGTCAAAAGAATTAAATATAAAGGTCAAATTTAACGTGGAATACAATAGAATTGAATCTTACTTTGACAGATGGATAGATAAAGACTATTTATCTTATGACATTTATAATGATTTTGAACTGATAACAGAAAAACGAAGTATTAAGCCAAATATAGGACACGGTTCTATTTTTAGGTGTAATATTAAAAAATTTATAAAATACATAGAAAATAATATTCCATCTGTATTATATTATTTTCAAACTCAGCAGGACATTTTATTTGCATATCCTAAAAATGATAAGCTGCGAATAGTTATAAGGTCAGGATTATTTGAAGGAGCAAAATATATTTTTGATTGTACAACGGATAAAAACGACTTTATAAAACAGTTAAAACGTGAATTATATCTTATGACAAGAATCCAATATTCTGTAAACAAACGAATTAAAGAATACAAGAAAGAACACAATTTATAGAAAGTAAAACTATGATATTTAAAATGTACATTAATGGCGGTATTTACAGGCTTGATGAAGAAAGAGGCAAAGGAAAGATTTATAAAATTATAAATAAATCTAGACCTCAGCCTGTAACAAAACTGTTTTCTCAAGCACCTGATGCTGATGTACCAAGGGGCTGTTACGATTTCTTTATTAAAGATTATACTTTGCACTTTTCATTTGCCTGTGCAGGTATAGGTTATTTATTCTTTTTCTTGGAGAAGATAATCACACATAATATACCTCTTTTAATGACTTTAGACAATGAGGGAATTTATACCTATTTGGCTGCAATTCCTGTTAATAATGAAGATGTAAGATTAGTATTTCTTGATAGAACCGAACCCGATAAAAGAAATTGGAAGGATAGATACAAAGACCATGAACCGAACAATACAGTTGCAGCACTTGATATTGTAATCAGTAAATATGAACTGATTAAACAATTCAATCAAGAATTTCATAAAATTTATGAGGAAAACAAATATTGTCTAACAAAAGAATACGAAGAAGAATGTCATAAAAACCAAGCAGCAGTCTGCCAAGAATATGTTTTAAAAGCATTTGAAGAATATATGCCAATATTTGATAAATATATCAAAAACCCCGAAAAGTTTTGGAAAGAAAGTTTATTTGACCGAAAAAGATGGGATGCTCCCATCTATAAAACAGTATCTGAACTTAAAAAACAGTTTGATAATTGGAAAAAAGTTAATGTACTTATCGGCTCAAAAATAGAAAAGATAATGATTATGGGGATAATCTGCAACGATGATAGACCATACTATACCTTTAAAAACGGCAAATGGTATGGTCATGAATTTGATACAAAAAGCAGAAACAATATAAAGTATGTTGAAGTTCAAGAAGGTCCGTATTTTAATCCTAACAGGACAGAAGATGTATCTTTAACTTTGGATGAACCATTATCTATTTTTGTAAGAAGCGATGACGATATAGACCAGCATTTTGATATTGATTTTACTAAAATTGCAAGATTCATGATGAAACCTAATTCTTTTGATTTTTGGGAAAAATCTATATATGCAAGAAACAATAGGAAATGGCAGGACGTAAGTAAATATTTTTCTAAAAATATAATCGGACATAAAGTCGTAGATATAAATATTGAAGCGTACAGTAAAACCGATGAAGATATTGACCTTGTTGAGTTTGTAATGGATAACGGATACAGATTAAGTTTAGAAACTGACCTTATGACAGGTTATATGTCGCTATCGGAAGAAAAACCTTATGAAACTGAAGATAAAGGAACAAAATAATGAGAGGATATGATTTATCACCATTCGTAAACGGAAAGGCATTTATACACTTCGATGGAGTTATAAATGGTAAAGCTGATTACGGTGCAAGAATTTGTATAAATACAAAAGGTGAAAAGCTCTTTGAACTACCCGACAGGGATATGATTGTAAATGAGTTTGAAGATGAAGATGTTGCTATTGTAACAGACAAAAACCAGCTGCATGCTCTGATAAACAACAAAGGCGAATTTCTGACTGATTTTATTTATAACCGCATTTGTTTAGGAATTGAAGAAGGACTGTTTGAAGTTAAAAGAGATGGAAAACAAGGTTATATTGATATTCGTGGCAGAAAAATTATCCCTTGTATATATGATGACGGCTGTCGTTTTTCAGAAGGTATTGCCCCTGTTTGCTTGAATAACAAGTGGGGAATGATAGATTATTTTAACAATATCATCATTCCTTTTGAATATGAGGATATATTTGTTTGTAAAAATGGTTTAATACCTGCAAAAAAGAACGAAAAATGGGGGTTAATCAATAAAAACAATGAAGTGGTTATTGACTTTCAATATGATGAAATAGATTCCTATTGTACGAGAGATTGTCTTGTGTATCCTGCA
>CAJOJP010000045.1:16656-24243 GCA_905234915.1 Candidatus Gastranaerophilales bacterium | reverse complement strand
CGCTATTTTTTGTTTTTTATTGTTTTTTCATAAATTAATATATCCCCTGACATGCCGCCAAAGCATTATTTATAAAATTTATGCACCAAAATATACTTTCTGTTGTATATTTAGTCTAATAAGTTATGAACTATCACAGATACTCCCTAATTATGAAAAAATATTGTATAATCATTTTATGAATGATTTATTTGAAAAAACAGCAGCATCCGTTGAAATATATAAAGGAAAAATAATTACCGTTAAACGTGATGAAGTATTGCTGAATAACGATAAACAAGTTTATAGGGAAGTAGTTGAGCATCTTGACGGGGTAGCTGTGGCAGCAGAAATTGATGAGAAAATTCTAATGGTAAAGCAATTTCGCTATCCTGCTAAAAAAATCTTATACGAAATTCCGGCAGGAAAGTTAGATACAGCCGGAGAAGATATACTCTTGGCGGCAAAACGTGAACTTGAAGAAGAAACAGGATATATTGCAAAAAAATGGCAGTCTTTAGGTTATATTTGGTCAAGTCCCGGATTTTGCACAGAAAGAATACATCTTTTTAAAGCCTCTGATTTATCATATAAAGGACAGCACCTTGATGAAGATGAATTTCTTGATTTTGAGCTTATAGAAAAAAATAAAATATTAGATATGATTGGACAAAATATTATTTGTGACGCAAAGAGTGTAGCAGCAATTATGAAAGCTTACAAATTATGATTAAAATGGTTGTTGCAGATATAGACGGTACTGTATATACTCCCCAGAAAGGGATTACTCCTGAAGTTAAAGAGTGTATCTTAAATTTAGAAAAACAAGGCATACATTTTATAATAGCAACCGGCAGAACTTATGCAAGCGCAAAATACATTGCGGATATAATAGGAGTCAGGTGTCCCCTTATCTGCTATCAAGGCGGATTAATTAATTCTTATGAGGGAGAAATTCTTGATGTTAAATATCTTGACGAACAAATTGCCCGTAAAATTATTTCCGATTTTAGGAAACGACATATTCATTTAAATGTATATATCGAAGATAAATTGTACGTAGAAAATGATGATGAGTACATAAAAGATTATATCGGCGATAAAGGTATTGACTATTTTAAAGTTAATTCTTTTGACGAACTTAATTTTAAAAAACTAAATAAATTACTGGCAATAAAATATGATGAAAACTTTATAGATGATTTAATATTAGAACTCGGACAAAAATATCCGCAGATATATGTCGTAAAATCAAATATATACTTTTGTGAAATAGCGAATAAGCATGCTACAAAGGGAAATGCAATTAAATTTATGGCAAATAAATATGGATTTAGTACGAAAGAAGTCATGGCAATAGGTGATCAGAATAATGATATTGAAATGATAGAAACAGCGGGAGTTGGAGTTGCAATGGGAAACGGAACTGAGCAAATTAAAGCAAAAGCGGATTATATAACAGAAGATGTTTCAAACAACGGTTTTGTAAAAGCCGTAAATAAATTTGTTTGGGGGCTTAATGTTTAGAATAGGTCAGGGATTTGATATTCATAGACTCGCGGATAACAGAAAATTTATTCTTGGCGGTATTCAAATTGCATACAAAAAAGGATTGCTTGGTCATTCCGATGCTGATTGTTTGTGTCATTCAATAATAGATGCTCTTTTAGGCGCACTTTCATTGGATGATATAGGTTCTCATTTCCCTGACAGTGATATTAAATACAAGGATGCGGACAGCATTGTTTTATTAAAAAAGACTTACGAACTTATAAAACAAAAAGGATATATTATAAATAATATAGATAATACAATTTTTGCTCAAGAACCTAAAATGAAGCCCTATATTCCTTTAATGAAGGAAAAATTAGCGAAAATTATGGAAATAGAAAAAAATCAGATATCAATAAAAGCAAAAACAATGGAAGAACAGGATTCGATAGGACAAAAGCTTGCCGTTGCAACTCAGAGCATTGTTCTTCTAAAAAAATGTAAAGCAGATTAGAACATATTTTTACCGAATAAAAAATTAAATTTCTTTCGCAACCCCGAAATAAGTATTCGTCAGTTCTAATCTGCATTTTAATTATATCTCGTTTAAATGCTGTTTTTCATTAGCATTTAGTCTAATGTTTAATTTGTATTTCCCTTTTACGTTTTTTATAAATTGCACTATATAATTCATTCTGCTGAATAGTTACTTTAATTTTTAATTTTTAAATTGTAACGAATTTTTAATATAATACCATATTTTGTAAATATTTTTTGTTCATACTTTTTACAACATTATTACGAATGTAGTACGGAATGGAAAGGAATATTATATGCAAATTCAATCTTATGGAAATTATGGGTACAATAACAGCAAAATGGGATTAAATATTTCAAGAAAAGAGAAAAAACGATCATTTGGAAGTTTATGTGCCGATGCAACACCTAACAATCAAGATGCCTATGCTATTTATACATTAATTTGTCCTGATTTTTCTAAAATGAAATGTTCATCAACAAGAATTTTCAGAGAACTTTCATCTGAACTTGCAATTTCAAAATTATTAAATCCGAAAGAAAAAAGTGAAATAAGAATTTTAGGCAGTTCAGACGGCTCTGAAGCTTGGGCTTATGCTATAGCAGTAAAAGAAGAAATGGGAGAAAATGCTAAAAATGTTAATATACAAGGAATTGATATAGCTCCTTATATGACCGATCTATCAAATACGGGATGTTTGGTTTTATCTTCGATAGAAAAAAAATATGCAGAAGGAACAGGATTTGTTTCTTATGATAAGAGTCCTTTAGCCGGAAAAGGCTGGCATAAATATCTTACTAAAACTCAAAGACCGGAAAAGTTCAATGAAATATTAGAAAAATATCCTTATACAAAATATATGGAATGTGACCCTGTTGTTAATAAATCAATAGGTAACGGGCTTGATTGGTATGAAATAAATAAAGAAGGATTGCCGGAAGTAAAATTTGAATGCGCTGATATGAGGAATTGCGTAAAACCTAATGAAAATGTTGATAATCAGGTTTATGTTATTGCAAATTCAGCCGCATATCTAATTGAAAAAAATCCTAATGACTTTATTAAACTTTTTCAAGATATAAAACAACAAAACAAAGATAAAAAAAATGTATATGTAGTAGTTGGAAATCTTGAAAATCGTTTTTTTAACTCTTTGAGGGGAATGATGATGCAAGCTAATATTAATTCATTAGGTTTTGATCACGTTTCAGAAAAAGATTTAAAAAAATTAGGAATAAAAGGAAATAAAGAAGCAGCATCAAAAATATATAAACTTAATAGTTTTAATTAAAAATGATATAATCATAATAAATAGAAAAAGTTAAACAGAAAGTTAAGCTTGTTTAAATTATTTAAAAAAAAGAAAAAATATATAAGCTGTGACCTTATTGAACACGGACTTGATTTTTTTACGAACAGCATAAATTTTTGCTGCAGAATACCTCCTACAGATAAAGGCTATAAAAAAATTATTGAAAATTATTATGGTGAATTAATTGACTGGAAAAAATTTTTTGCAATAAAAAAAATGTACAGAAAAGCAATGCAAAAAGGAAATATTATTCCCGAATGCAGAAACTGCATATATTTAAAGGAGCAGGAATGGGACAATGAAGATTACATTTCTTTTATAAATTTTAACAATTGGACTATTTGCAATGAGCATTGTGTTTATTGTTGGCTAAATGATGAAAATAGACCGCATCAAAAACAGTATAATGTATATCCGGCAATAAAAGATATGGCGGAGCACGGTTATTTAAGAAAGGGCGGAAATATAACAATTGCGGGAGGTGAACCTTCAGTTGCACCTGAATTTGATGATTTAATAAAGCTTTTTATTTATTACGATTTATCAAGTATCCGTGTTCTTACGAATGCTACAAAATACAGCGAAATCGTAGAACGGGGAATAAAAGAAGGCAGGGTTAATATAGTTGTTTCTGTTGATTCCGGTACTAAAGAAACATTTATAAAAGTCAAACGTTTTGATTTTTATGATAAAGTTTGGGAAAATATAAAAAAATATGCTTCTGTTCAGCCTTTACCGGATAGAGTTAAAACAAAATATATTTTAATTCCCAATATAAATGATAATGAAAATGAGATAGAAAAATGGCTTGATAAATCAATTGAAGCAGGTGTAAAACATGTTGCTTTTGATGTTGAAATGATGTGGTACAATCAAAATAAAGAAAATATCCCCGCTTATATTTGTGACTTAATTAAATTTACATTAAATTCAGTCACAAAAAAAGGTCTTGATATTGAACTTATAGACAGAGGATTTATTTTGGCTGAAAAAATAACTAAAAAATTGCAAAATATAACAAGAGCGTCCTAAAAGTCAAAATACAGTATAAAATTGATTTTTCCTGTAGAGCGGGGAAAAGTCTTATTTAACGCGTATTTTAGCTTGATTTTAGAATGTGAACATTTTGACTTTTAGTACACCCTAGCCTGAATTTATAAAGATGCTTTTATTTCTTTTTCAATATCAGCTAAAGCATGTTGTAATTTCGCTTTATCTTTACCCGCACCTTGAGCATATTGAGGTTTACCGCCGCCTTTTCCGCCCGTTGCAGAGGAGAGTTTATTTACTATTTTACCTGCATTTATACCTTTTTTTACAAATTCATCACTTACTTTAACCGCATAAGTAATTTTATCAGCTCCTACACTTGCAAGAATAATAATACATTCTCCCAGTTTATTAAACATCATTTCACTGCATAATTTAATAATATTTG
The DNA here is from genome assembly GCA_905234915.1 of Candidatus Gastranaerophilales bacterium. Lineage (GTDB taxonomy): Bacteria > Cyanobacteriota > Vampirovibrionia > Gastranaerophilales > Gastranaerophilaceae > Avigastranaerophilus. The sequence continues at coordinate 19,485 of CAJOJP010000045.1, read as the reverse complement.
GAGAATACTCCTCTATTTCACTTATAAACAATTTTCCGCCATTTACATTTTGTGCTTTTGATATAAATGACTGAAATTTAGCTTTAGCTTGTTCTGCTTTCAGGTTTTCAATTTCTATCTGCATATTTTTGTTATCTGTAACGAGTTTTGTAATTCTTTCACCGAGTTCATTCACGGGGACTTTAAAAGCATGAGTCATTTTATCAATCATCTCTGCTTTTTCGGATAAAAATTTAAATGCACTATCGGCACAAACAGCTTCTATTCTTCTTGTACCTGCTGCAACAGCACTTTCGGATATTACTTTTGTCAAGCGAATTTTCCCTGTTGAATTGCAATGTGTACCGCCGCAAAGTTCCGATGATACATCACCAAATTTAACGACTCTTACATTTTCATCGTACTTTTCACCGAATAAAGCCATAGCTCCTGTTTTTTTTGCCGCTTCAATATTCATGACTTCCGTTTTTTGCGCAATATCCTTGCTTATCCATTTATTAACAAGTTTTTCGACTTCATTAATTTCTTCTTTTGTCATTGCACGAGGGAAGGTAAAGTCAAAACGCGTTCTTTCATCATCAACATAAGAACCTGCCTGATGTACTTCTTCACCGAGAACTTTTCTTAAAGCCGCTTGAATAAGGTGTGCATTTGAATGATGTATTGCTATTGCATTTCTTCTTTCTTTATCTGTTTTTGCAATTACAATATCACCTTCTTTTGCATCTCCGTTTATCATTTGCACGCGATGTACAAATAACTTATTTACTTTAAAGGTATTTAAAACCTCTGCTTTAAAATTTTTGCCTTCTATTATACCGGTATCACCGACTTGACCGCCGGATTCGGCATAGAAAGGTGTTTTATCAAGCATGATATCGATAAAATCACCTGCTTCAATAATAGAAATGATTTTAGCTTCTGTTTCCGTATTTTCATAGCCCGTAAATACCGTTGAACCGAATTTATTTTCAACTTCAACATATACAAGGTCATCTGTCAGGCTGATTTTATGAGCTGCTGCTTTTGCACGTTCCTTCTGTTTTTTCATTTCTTCGTTGAAGCCGTTTTTATCAACACTTACCCCTTTTTCTGCTGCAATTTCTATTGTTAGTTCCAGAGGAAATCCAAATGTATCATATAATTTAAATGCATTCTCGCCGTCAATAACTTTAGAATTTTGCATTAAATCTTCAAGAAGTTTATAGCCTCTATCTAAAGTAATTTTAAATCTTTCTTCCTCAGTTTTTATTATTGTTTTAATCTTTTCCGCATTTTTTTCCAATTCGGGATACTGTTCTTTATACAAACCGACAACCGTATCAACAATTTCGCTTAAGAAAGGAAGTTCCAATCCTAAAAGTTTGCCATGGCGGAGCGCACGTCTTAAAATCATTCTTAAAACATAGCTTCTGCCTTCATTACCCGGAGTAACTCCATCATTTATCATAAATGTAACACATCTTGCGTGGTCTGTTATAATTCTCAAGGAGATATCTGTTTTCTGGCTTTTTTTATACTCAACTCCCGACATTTGAGAAACTTTTTGCAAAATAGGATACAATAAATCCGTTTCAAAAGTGGATTCTTTACCTTGTACAACCATTGCAATACGTTCTAAGCCCATACCGGTATCTACATTTTTCTTTTTTAGCGGAGAGAAATTGCCTTCTTCATCCTGAAATAACTCTGTAAATACCAAATTCCAAATTTCCACCCATCGGTCGCATTCACAGGTAGCTATAGAACAGTTATCACTGCACTTTAAGTGTTCACCGAGGTCATAATGGATTTCGCTGCAAGGTCCGCAGGAACCGGTTGCACCGGGAGGCCCCCAGAAATTATCCTTTTTTCCTTTTCTTATAACTCTGTTGGGCGGAATACCAACATCTTTTGTCCATATTTCGTAAGCTTCTTCATCAGATTCATAAATGGTAATCCAAAGTCGTTTAGGATCAAGTTTTAAATAATTGGTAACAAAATCCCAGCTCCAGGGAATAACATCTTTTTTATAATAATCACCGAAAGCAAAGTTTCCCAGCATTTCAAAAAAAGTATGATGTCGAGGAGTTCTGCCTACATTCTCAATATCGGAATCTTTACCGCCGGCTCTTGCACATTTTTGGCATGAAACGGCGCGCGCAGGATTGAAAGGCGGCTGCTCAAGCCCTAAATAATACGGCAAAAATTGCAGCATACCGGCTGTTGTCAATAATACCGTAGGATTATCCGGCACAAGGCTCGAACTTGCCACTTCTGTTGATTGGTGCTTATCTCTAAAAAATTCTATAAATGCTTTTCTTATTTCATTACCTGTTAAAGGATTTGTCATTTTCTTAATTTCCCTTTATCCTATTTCCAAATGTATTTTACAACAAAAAACAAAAGGGCGTTCCCAAAATTATCTTTAAATTTTATATTTATTAATATGCCGTATTTATTAATATTAGAAAAGCTTGTCTTATTTCTTTTATGATATTATCGGCATATTGAACATTGAATTTACAAGATATTAAATATATACAGGCACACCTCAAAAAACCTTTTAAAAGTACTATAGCGGCAAAATACTTTGGTATTAAATGAAACGAGTTACGAAATGACAGTTTCCGCCAGCCGGTTAAATTATATATTATTACTCTTTTTTTTGTAAGTGGTTGTTCTATTCATAACTTATTGTACTAAATATACAACAGAAAGTATATTTAATCTAATATGCTATGAACCGGTACATTTACTTGACAAAAATGAAGTTTAATTTTATAGTATTTTTGCTACGTTAAATATAGTTGAGAGGCTGATATGTTTTTAAATCTCTTAAAAAGAGAT
>CAJOJP010000045.1:0-16641 GCA_905234915.1 Candidatus Gastranaerophilales bacterium | reverse complement strand
TATTATCTTAACGAAAAGGAATATCACAAATATTTAGAAAAGATTTATTATGTTAAAACAGGTAAAAAAATCGATTTAACACCGCCCAAAGGCTTTTATAAAGCTGAAAACTCCGAATCTTTCGGGGGGGGGGATTTTCAAAGTTCAAATTTAATTTTAGAAGCCGTTTAAAGACTTTTAACGAAAAAATACAATGGATTAAATTGTATGGCATAACGCCTTTGATGCGTAATTGTACTGATAAGGTAAATGTACGTTGGTTTGTAAGTGATTGTATCGGTTCAGAATATTTAAAGCCTGTACTTCAAGTAGTTGGAGAGTGGAGTTAGGAGCAATAATTTAAATTTTTCACTCTCAACTCTTAACTCTCCACTCTTTGATAAAATAGACTTTGAAAAACTTCCAAATGCTTTAGTAATAAAGTGTGCTCACGGCTGCAAATGGCATTATATTATAAGAGATAAAAAAGATTTTCTTAATAACAAAAGATTATTCGATATTGTTAAAAGAAATATAACAGGCTGGTTAGAACAGGAGTTTTTTCCGTGGAACGGGTTTGAGATGCAATATAAAGGCATTGAACCTAAATTATTAATTGAACCTTTTATGAGGGAAAACAGACTCATTGAAGTATATTGTTTTAATGGAATACCAAAAGTTTTTGCGGATATTCACATTGATAACGGCGTTAAGATTTGTACTTATAACGAGGATTACAGTTATGCGGATTTAGTATTAAAACCTGAGGATAGAGGATTAATGCGAAACTTTCCTGCTGATAAGATATTAAAACAATCAATTGATTTAAGTAAAAAGTTATCAAAAGATTTTAGGTTTGTGCGCGTAGATTGGATGATTTATCAAGATAAATTGTATTTTGAAGAATTAACGTTTACGCCGTACTCCGGGTTCAGCAGATTTGATAAAAAATGGAATTTAAAAATGGGCAGTTGGATTAATTTGGAAGGAGTTTAAAGTGGATTTTGATAGTTTTGAAAATTTAAGTGATAGGGATATCACAGAATTATATGATGATATAACTATGGAGTCCGATGACAGTATGATATCTTACTGTAATTGTATAGATAGTGAAGGTCTTTTTTATCACACTTCTCCTACTTGCTGGGGAGGTCTAACATACCAACAGAACTGTATTGATATGTGTAATAATATTGGTTTATGTGTACACTGGTATTCAAATAGATGCACATGTGGTGAACCTATTCATGGAGATGTTCCCTGGAATCGATGCCCAGATACTCCAGAAAGTCCTGCATATATAACATTCCGTCCTAGAAGGGCAAATGAGCCAGATGTTAGATTTACCATAAAACATTGTCCCGAATAAGCCGGTAGGTTGTGTGAAACCAAACAAAATCAGGAATAAAAAAATTACTATATATACGTATATGCGGGAAAAAACTTCCCGCTTTTTTTATTTAAGCTGCAACTTTCAAATTATACCATTGTTTGAATATTTAGTCTTATATGTTATGAACCGGGACATATTATTGAAAAAATGTAATTAATATTATATAATAAATGAATAATAATTGTAATTATTTTAAGGAGATAGTAAATATGGCATCTTTGATAGGAACGATTAGAAGTTCATTGGGCGATCAATGGTGGTTTTTAAAAGCTGCTGTTGCGGTATATGTTTTATATTTTACGGTAAATCAGGCACATCAATTTATTGCCGCCGATATGTTAGTTATTTTTTACGGAATAGTCGGTATTTTATTCTTAGGATATGCAGCAGTATCAATGAATAGAAATATAAATAACAACTATCCGTTATATCCCGGAATTTCAAATATTTTAGATATTATTATTAAATCGATAGGCAGTATTTTTACTGTATTAACAGGACTTCTTATTACCTGGTCAATAATTTACCTGCTTAGTATAATATCTGTTCCTAATACCGTAAAAAATATTTTTTATGTTCTTGCAGTATTATTTATGACTCCGTTTACAATAATTCCGCTTGTATTATATTCTGCAAGAGGCAAATTTACAGATGCGTTCAGACTTGGAATTATATTTAGTTCAGCCGGTAATTTTATAATGAATTTTATTTTATTTGCACTGCAGTTTGCTGTTGTTTTTGTTCTTTCTTATATTTGTTTAGCACAATTTTTAAATCAAATGTTCGGAGCTAATCATATTTCTGTTGAAATATTAAGGTATCTGTATTATGTAATTTCTTTCTTTACGTCTATGGTTTATTTTTCTGATTTATATGATGATGTAATTCCAAAGATAGAATCTAAGAATTAATACTTTTAAGTTTTTTAATTTGGTTTCTTATTTCGGCAGCCCGTTCAAAGTCAAGCAGCGAGGCTGCTTTTTTCATTGCTTTTTCAAGATTATCAAGCAGTTTTGGCAAATCTTTTTTTGTTATATTATTTTCAACCATTTCTTCTGCAACTATATCATCAATGTTTCTATAACTTGCAACAAGCTGTAACAGATTATTTTCAATCGGTTTTTTAATTGTTTTAGGTATAATATTATTTTCTTTATTATATTTAAGCTGAATTTTACGGCGTCGTTCAGTTTCGGTTATTGCATTAGACATACTGTCCGTTATTTTATCCGCATACATAATAACTTTTGAACAAACATTTCTTGCCGCACGTCCTATGGTTTGTATTAAACTTGTTTCGCTTCTGAGGAAACCTTCTTTATCGGCATCCATTATAGCAACAAGAGAAACCTCCGGAATGTCCAATCCTTCACGTAAAAGATTTACTCCAATCAAAACATCAAACATTCCAAGCCTTAAATCACGCAGAATTTCAACGCGTTCCATTGAAGCTATTTCACTATGCAGATATCTTACTTTTATTCCCAATTGCAGCAAATAATCCGTTAAATCCTCCGCCATTTTTTTTGTAAGAGTAGTGACTAAAATTCTTTCTTTTTTTTCGGTAACTTTTTTTATTTCAGAAATTAAATCATCTACTTGATTAAGAGTAGGACGAACAAAAATTTCAGGATCAACAAGACCTGTAGGTCTGATAATTTGCTCAACAATCTGAGTTGAAACAGATTTTTCAAAATCAGCCGGAGTTGCACTTACAAATATTTTTTGTCCCAGTTTTGACCAAAATTCATCAAATTTTAAGGGACGATTATCTTTTGCACTGGGCAGACGAAAACCGTAATCAACAAGAACCGATTTTCTTGCCTGATCACCGTTATACATTGCTCTTAATTGAGGAATTGAAACATGAGATTCATCAATTACCAGTAAAAAATCATTATTAAAATAATCTAAAAGTGTAGAAGGGGCACTTCCGGGGGGGCGGCGTTCCAAAATCCTGGAATAATTTTCTATACCGCTGCAATATCCCATTTCTTTTATCATTTCAATATCATAATTAGTACGCTGTTCAATTCTTTGTGCTTCTATCAGCTTATTTTCAAACTCAAATTTTTTAACCTGCTCTTTCATTTCGGCTCTAATCATTTTTATAGTTTCTTCTTTATCTTCATCACCGGAAATATAATGAACGGCAGGAAATATAACGGTAGAATCTACATTTTCGATTATTTCGCCTGAAACAGGATTAATTCTTGTAATTTTTTCGACTTCATCTCCAAACAATGAAATACGTGTAACCATTTTTTCATAAGCAGGCATAATTTCAATATTATCACCGCGCGGACGAAAAGTTGAGCGTTTTAATTCCAAATCATTTCTTGTATATTGAATTTTAACAAGTTCGCCGAGAAATGCATTTCTGTCTATTTCATCGCCCACTTCGATTTTTAATGCGCTTGATAAATATTGTTCAGGAAGTCCTAAACCGTAAATGCAGCTTACGGAAGCTACTACGATTACATCATTTCTTTCATATAAACTTCTTGTGGTATTATGTCTTAATCTGTCTATTTCATCATTAATGGTCGCCGATTTTTCAATATATGTATCACTCCCCGGAATATAAGCTTCAGGCTGATAATAATCATAATAAGAAATGAAATATTCTACGGCATTATTCGGAAACAGTTCTTTAAATTCATTGTATAATTGAGCAGCAAGAGTTTTATTATGAGCAATAACAAGTGTCTGCCTTTGTATTTTTTCTATAACATTTGCTATTGTAAATGTTTTACCCGAACCGGTAATTCCTAAAAGAGTCTGGGCATCATAACCAGCAATTAAACCTTCTGTCAATTGTTTAATTGCTTTAGGCTGATCTCCTGAGGGTTTATATTTAGAGCAAATTTCAAATCGTTTTTCCATTAATACTCACAATTTTACATTTGATTATAAACTTTAAATAATTCTTTTAAAAATTCATAACCTTTTAAATATGATTTATAATCAATCTGTTCATCCTCCGAGTGCATGTTATATATATCGGCTAAACCGATAAGAACCGGTTTTAATTCAACTCCATATTTATTTTTATTGTTAGCATAAATATGAGTTTCAGCTCCTGCGTGAAAAGATGATATATCTAAATTCAAATTAAGATTTTTTCCCGCTTGTTTTGCAGTATTTACAAGAGTTTCATCCTTGCTCTTTTCAAAAGGAGGCATTTTTTCAACGGTTTCCATTTGGGCAATTGCAAGTCCTTCATATTTTTTATTAAATTTTTCAATAATTTCTTTTATTTCATTAATTAAATTATTTTCATATTCTCTGTTTGAGCTTCTTATTGAATATTTAGCTCCTGCTTTAGTATTTATAACGTTAGTTACGGCTTTATCAAGAATATAACCGATATATTGACTGCTTTTTACATCAGAAGATTTAATATTATTAACGGCTGTTTCAATGCCTCCACCGATAATAACTCCGAGATTAATTGAAGTTACAACTCCAAACTCATCTTTTTTATACACCCCCTGAGGAATTTCACTAACGAGTTCAGCAATTAATTTAGCAGCATTTAATCTTGTTTCATCCTCTATATCAATGCCGGAATGACCGCCTTTTAAGGATTTTATGTCAATTTGCAAAGATGTATAATCAGCACCTGATATTTGAACCTGTCCTAATTTATCGGCATCCATTACAAAAATATGTTCAGCTTCAATTTCATTCATTTTTACATTATGTACGCCTGTCATATTTTGTTCTTCATCTCTGGTAAAAATTATTTCAAGCCCCCCGTGCTTCAGTTCTTTATTCTCCGTAATTTCCTGAGCCAGCAAAATTGCAGCTGCAACACCGGATTTATCGTCAGCCCCTAAAGTTCTTGTTTTATCGGTTTCAATAATATTACCGTTTAAATTAAGATTTATTGGAGAATTATCTCCTACAACATCCATATGCGAACTGAGCATTAAAGGTCTTTTACCTTGTACGGAAGCCGGTATTTTTGCCCTTATATTGCCATAATCATCAGTTTTAGCCTCAATACCGCTTTTTTTAAAAATTTCCAGTATTTTTTCGGTTACTTTTTCTTCTTTAAGTGATGGAGAAGGAATTTGAACTAAAGTACAAAACAAATCTATTAACTTATATTTATTTCTTAGTAAATTTATATTTTCCATTTTTACTCCTTTTTTTAGTATTATGTTATTTATTCAATCATATCAATTCTTTTTTGATGCCTGCCTGCTTCAAATTCAGTTTCAAGCCATATTTTACATATATCTTTAGCAAGATTTTCCCCGATAATTCTTGAACCAAAACATAAAATATTTGAATTATTATGCAAACGTGAGAATTTGGCACTTGTTGTATCCGAACAAACAACAGCCCTTATGTTTTTTACTTTATTTGCAGCAATAGACATTCCTATTCCCGTACCGCAAATTAAAATTGCTCTGCAATTGTTTTCTGCTGTTTTATAAGCGGCTTGTTTTGCTATTACCGGATAATCAGCAGAATCTTTTGAATATACGCCTATATCACCGATTTCAAAACCTTCTGCAACTAAAAATTGCTTTATTATTTCTTTTAAATCAAAACCTGCGTGGTCTGAGCCAATAATAATATATTTATCTTTCACATTAAACCTCCGGTCTTTAGATTATAAATAAAAAAATCAATATCGGCAATATGTTATGAAATAGCACACAAAATATGTTAAAAAAAATATTTGTGATAAAATCTATAGAAAATCTTTAATGTTAAATAAAGGATAAATTTCTATGAGAATGTCACAATTATTTGTTCAAACTTTACGTGAGTTTCCTTCTGATGCGGAGGTTATAAGTCATAAATTACTTGTTCGTGCAGGATATATAAGAAAACTTGCAAACGGCATTTATAATTATTTACCTTTAATGTGGCGGGTTATAAAAAAAGTCGAGAATATAGTACGTGAGGAAATGGATAGAGCAGGCGCGCAGGAACTTTTGATGCCGTTTGTCCAGCCCTCTGAACTATGGCAGGAATCCGGCAGATGGGAAGTTTACGGTAAAGAACTGATGCGATTAAAAGACAGACATTCAAGGGAAATGTGCCTCGGACCGACTCACGAAGAAGTTATAACCTCTATTGCGCGCGAAGGCATTCGCTCTTATAAACAATTACCGGTTAATTTGTATCAAATCCAATCAAAATTCAGAGATGAAATAAGACCAAGATTTGGCTTGCTTCGCGGCAGAGAATTTATAATGAAGGATGCTTACAGCTTTGATGCCTCACAGGAGGGGCTGGAAAAATCATATAAAATAATGTGGGAAGCATACACAAGAATTTTTGAACGCTGCGGACTTGAAACAAAAGCTGTTCAATCAGATTCAGGTGCAATAGGGGGAAGTATTTCTCATGAATTTATGGTGCTTGTAAATGATAAAGCAGAGAATAATGCAGGTGAAAATGATGTATTTTACTGCAGTAAATGCGATTACAGCGCAAACTCAAATCATGCGGTATCGGTTTTAAATTCTGCCGAAACAAACGGAAAATTTGAAAAAGCTCAAATTATTGATACTCCCGATACAGGTTCAATAGATGAGCTTGCAAAATTTTTAAAGGTACCTTCCTCTGTTATTTGTAAATCTCTTGTATATGTAATAGACGGTAAATATGTTGTTGCCTTAATTCGTGGTGATAGAACAATTGAAGAAACCAAGTTAATGAATGCTTTTGCAGGAAATGAAATAAGAATTGCAAGAAACGATGAAATAGAAGAAATTATGTCCGCTTCAGGTTTTAGTGCAATACCGGGTTTTATCGGGCCAAAAGGTTTAAAAAACGTTGAAATTATTGCGGATGAAACAGTAAGAGAACTAAAAAACTTTGTTATCGGTATAAATCAAACAGATAAACATCTTATAGGCGCAAATTGGGGAATTGATGTTGAATTACCAAAAAAAATTACAGATATAAGGCTTGTTCAAGAAGGTGATAAATGTCCTTGCTGCAATTCCGATTTAAAAGTTACAAAAGGAATTGAAGTCGGTAACATATTTCAATTGGGTACTAAATATTCAAAAGCTATGAATGCAACATTTACGGATAAAGACGGTCAAGAAAGACCTTTTATTATGGGATGTTACGGTATAGGTATTACAAGAACCGCAGCTGCTGCAGTAGAAAGACATCACGATGAGTATGGTATTATCTGGCCCGTTTCTATTGCTCCATATTTGGTAACGGTAGTGCCTGTAAGTGATATTGATGAAGAACAAATGAATGTTGCAACAAGTATATATAATAAGCTTTTAGAAAAAGGAATTGAAGTTCTTCTTGATGACAGAAGCGAAAGAGCCGGTGTTAAGCTTAAAGATGCAGATTTAATCGGTATTCCTTATCGTATAACGGTAGGAAAATTAATAAAAGATAATCTGGTTGAGTTTAAAATACGTGCCAATAATGAAACTCAAACCTTGACTATCGACGAAGCAATTGAAAAAATTTGTAATATTTCTTAATTAATATTGAATTTTAATCAAAAATTTCTCTTGAGAATATTTAGCTGTGAGTAAAGGGAAATATATAGTGGTTTCTATAATTCAGAATTATAAATATAGAACATTACCGTTAAAAAATTTTAACGGCATTGATGTTTCGGATATTCTTGCAAAAGGCAATAAAGCATTAAATGAAAATAAATTTAACGAAGCTTTAAAATATTATAATCAGGCTGTAAATATAAATCCCGATGAAATCAAAATATATAAACAAATGGCAAAAGCACAATTTGGTTTAAAAGATTATGCTTCTGCCGAAAAAAATTTCAAAATTTATTTAGAAGAAAATCCTGATGACAGCGATATTTTAATAGAACTCGGTGAAACCCAAAGACAAATGGGGTATTATCATAAGGCATTAAATACTTTTACTTGTGCATATAAACTTGATAATGCAAATGACCTTGCCAAAAGAAGTATGTTAACTGCAAAAAATGATATATTAGCAGTTTATTCTCCCATTAGAGCAAGAAAAGAGAAAGAAGCTTATGCAAAAAATAATTTACAGCAAGCTTTAAAAATGACTGTTGATTATTTAACCCCCGAATATATGAAAAATTTGAAAGATATAACATTTCAGTTCGGAAAAACGGCTTCAATGGGCGGAACAGGAAATATTGCACAGTATGAAAATTCAAAGAAATCCATTACTGTTTCAAATTCTTACATTTACGCATCACCACAGGTAATTGCAGCATATTTATCTCACGAATCTGTTCACGCCCACGATAAAGACCCATATACTTCCGTTTGTGAAGAACAGGATGCCTATGAAGTTGCTGCAAAGTTTTGGATAAAAAATTCCAACGGTATTAAAGACCCTGAAATGGATTATGCTGCTGAACTTTATCGAAAATCGCCCGATACATTAAAAACAAGAGTCGAAGAAATTTATACCCTTCGCGATCCTTCAATTTCGCAAACCTCACCTAATCATCCGCCACAAAAATTTTTTCATTGGAATACAAAAAATAATAGCAGTGCAGCAAGCCAGTCAATAAAAACTTATGATGTAATTGCTTAAATAAATAAAGAAACAAACGAGAACAGAAAGAGGACAAAATGACTATAAGCACTCTTGAAAAAATAGCTCAAGCGTTTGAAATGGATTTTAATGAATTAATGAATTTATCAAAAGTGGATTTATAATTATATTGTCCTTTTTCTGTTCTCTTTGATTGTTTTATTTTTTGCTATTATTCAAAAACATTTTGCGCAGTTTTCGTATATGCGCATGTTAATTTTTGTAAAAAATATTGTTTTGATATCTCTATTGATGACAACTAATAAGATTTACATACATTATAAATATGTGGAGAATTTATGTCTAAAATAATAAGTAATCAGAACGGCGGAAAACCTGTTTATTACGGAAATAAATCAAATGAAAACATTTCCCGCTTTTCTCAAGCTCCTTTATATTTGCCTAAATACTCCATAAACACGGCACTAAAAGAACGTGATATATTCAGAAAACAAGCTGAATACAATCTTAGAGAGAGTAAAAATACAAATGAAAATTCAAACTTATTTAAAAAATTAATGCTCTTTGGTTCTGCAATAGCTGCTTTCATTGTATTAGAAAAAAGAAAAATAATTTGATTTATGTAAGGCAAATTGATGTATATACGTGCATCTCAGGGTATTTCAAATAAAAATGATAAATTTGGCATTAATGCTTCCGAAAGAAAATTTCGTACGGTTTCGGGAATACATTGTAATAACGATATTTTTACACCAAGCAGGAAACAATCTAAACAGGTTTCATTCGGCGGTATTTTCGATTTTTTATTCAGTATCTTCGGTCCTGATAAACCCGGCTTACCGGATGAGAATGACCCTTCACTTTCTTTTGCACAAAAACTTTCCATCGGATTAAATAAAGAATGGGGGGATGATATTCCTCCCGAGGATTTAAAAAATGTATGGAGTTCAAAAGAATTAAGAAAATATCTTAATAAAGTTAAAACAGAAAATTTTATATCCTCTAAAAAAAATCAAAGAAACGGAACTTATAATACTGATTTAGATTATGTTACAAGTTTTTCTTATAACGGAGAAGAATCTATCTATGATGTATTAACTGATGCAGCTAAATATGCTAATGAACTTTATAGTAATACCGGAAAAAATTTCGTCTTTGCAGTTACGGATAATGATACAACTCAAGGTTTAAAATATGCCATTCGTTTAATAGGAAATAATCCCGAAAAATTTCGGCATTTAATGTTTGTTCCCGGAGTAAGAATGTCTTTTGCATACAGAGTTTCCGATACGCAATGCGAGAATAACAGTTTGTTGGTTTACGGTATAAATCCATTTTCCGAAAATGTAGATAGGTACATTTTAAATAATTTACTTAAACGTAAAAATATGATTTTTGAATTTATACATAATGTTTCTAAAGTTTATGGTGATTCTCATTTTAACGAACGGGAATTTTTAAGAAAAAATAATATATATCTTGACAAAGATTTTGGTCAGGCTAATTTATATTTAAGAATAAAAGAATATATTAATTCAAAAAGTGATGCTGAAATTTCAGGACTTAATCTTACTCCGAAAGAAATTTATCAATTTTCCGATGAAATTTTTCATGGTGTAGATTTAAGATACTCAGGATCTGAAAATTATGAAAAATATGGTCAAAGAATTGCTTCAATAAAAGATTCTGACGGATTTCTTGCAAGATACCTGTTTGATAAATATTCAGCAAAGTATGACAGAGAAAAAGATGAAATTGTTTCTGATTCTGAAAATATTTTTTCGGATTTTATAGATTGTATGAAACAGGAAACTCCTGCTCCAATTATGGCATTGGCAAATCCGTATTATTTTGTTCCTTATTTTGAACAGAAGGGTACGAAACAATTTCCTAATATGATTAAATTTATTCAAAGTTTACAGAAATATTCCCATGGCATGATTATAGGTTTTGAATCAGTTTCTCCGTTATACAAATCGGATAAAGAATTAAGAAAACATAAAGAATCAATTGAAGACTTTAATGCATATATTAAAGCAAATACAACTTTAAAAGAAGTAGGCGGGAGTTTTGCCAGAAGGGAAGGCGAGATTTCTAATAGTGATGATGATACAGATTAATATAATTAATAGGATTTTTTAAATTCTTTCCAGTACGTAATTTACTGCCCCTTTATTTTCATCAAAAATTGATTTTGCATTATTGCAAAAGGTCTTATATTTAAGCTCATTATCATAAAAAGAAATAACCTCAGAAATCAGTTCTTCCGGAGTATTAACAATAACCGCGCATTTTTTATCGCAAGCAGTTTTGTAAACATCTTTAAAATTAAATATAATATTTCCCGATATAACAGGTTTTTCCCAAATACTTGCTTCTAAAGGATTGTGTCCGCCGGTAGGTGAAAAACTGCCTCCAATAAAAGCCAAATAGCATAATGAATATAATTTTGACAATTCTCCCATTGTATCTAATAAAATAGCATCAACTTTATCAAAATTATCGTTTGATGAGCGTTTACCAAAATTTAAACCTTCTTTTTGCAATAAATTTGCAGCCTCATCAAATCTCTGCGGATGTCTTGGCGCAAGCAAGAGCTTTGCATCCGGATGTTTTTCTTTTAATTTTTTATATGTTTGTATTACAATTTCATCTTCGCCTTTATGTGTGCTAGCTGCAATGAAAACTCTATAATTTTCAGTTTGAAGTTCTGAGGCATATTGTTTAATTTCTGTATCTGTCAAGTTTTGCTCTATATCAAATTTTAAATTTCCCATAACTTCAACTTTAGCACGATCTGCCCCTATATCAATCATCCGCTGTTCATCCGTGTGTGACTGCATAAATATTTTTTCATAAGAATTTAAAATAGGGTTTAAAAACATTTTTATTTTCTTATATCCTTCATAAGAATGCGGAGAAATTCTTCCGTTTATGGTGTAGAGTTTAATCCCCTTTTTCTTTGCGGATATAACAAAACAAGGCCAAATTTCTGTTTCTGCTATGATTATTTTTTGAGGATTAAATGTATTAAAAAATGAATTTACGCTAAAAAAGAAATCATAAGGGAAATAAACTATGCTTGACGCAATATTTTCAAATATCTTTTTTGCAACCGTCTGACCTGTTTTGGTAGTTGTAGTTATAACTATATTTTCGTCGGGATGCATTTTATGATATTTTTTTACAATTTCAATTATTGCATTTGTTTCACCGACCGAAACTGCATGAAAAACAACGGTCTTTGATTGTTTTTTATTATTGTAAGAATAAAAACCGATTTTTTGAAAAAAACCTGATCTAAACTTTGGTTGAAGAATAAAAGCAATCAAAATGAAAGGTATAAATATTAATACTAATCCAATGAGCAATATATTATATACAATGAACATAATTTTAACTTTCTTCTTCATCATCTTCATCTTGAACTATTGTTTGAGGAGGAGCAATCAATTTATCCATATTTTCAAGCTGTTCCGGCGTAACAATTTGTATTCCGAATTTAGTTCTGAAAAGGTGTTTTACTGTTTCGCTTTGAATATCATACATCATATTGTTAAACATATCGTAGGCTTCTTTTTTATATTCCAATAGAGGATTTTTCTGCCCGTATGCTCTTAATCCGATACCGTCACGAAGCATATCAATATTATGAAGATGATCTATCCATCTGTTATCAACGATACGTAGCAAAATATCTTTTTCCAATTGACGCATTACATTATTATCGGTAAACGGTTCTTCTTTTTCCTGTTCTAAATCGTATTGTTCGGATACTTTATTATAAAAATCTATAGTTTTTCTTTCATGTTCCCTATAAGCTTCAATAGCGAAATCTTTAATTTTGGCATACACATTTTCGTATTTTAAGCCTTGAATATCTTTTATTTCAATAAAAGATAACTGGGGCATTTCGGAATGAATTTCTTTAACAAGAGATTCCAAATCTTCATATATATATTCATCAGGATTCATACCCGGTGCAATATATGTTTTAAGTATTCTGTCCGTTTCTCTTTCAATCATATATAAAATATCATCCTGAAGATTTTTGCCCTCAAGTACTTTATTTCTCTGTGCATAGAATTTTTCACGCTGGAGATTCATAACATCATCATATTCAAGGACACTTTTTCTTGCGTCAAAGTGGAAGGTTTCAACCTTTTTTTGATTACTTGCTATCTGGCGTGTAATAATTCTGTTTTCTATAGCCATAGTTTCATCTATATTAAGAGTATTCATAAGTGTAATAATCTGCTGACCGCCAAAAATACGCATTAAACTATCCTCAAGCGACAGGAAAAATCTGGTTGAACCGGGATCTCCCTGACGGGCAGCGCGGCCTCTAAGCTGATTATCTATACGGCGTGATTCATGTCTTTCAGTGCCTATTACGTGTAAACCGCCTGCCTTAACTACTTTTGCGTGTTCTTTTTCGGTTATTTTTCTTGTTTTTGCGAGAACTTCATCTTTTATTCTTTCATAATCGGGATTATCTTGTGTAATTCCCATTTTATCGAGTTCTTCTTTTGCTAAATATTCGCTGTTGCCGCCCAGGAGAATATCCGTTCCTCTTCCTGCCATATTTGTAGCGATTGTAACAGCTCCGAGTCTGCCTGCCTGAGCGATAATATATGCTTCTTTTTCGTGATGTTTTGCATTCAATATGTGATGAGGGATACCTCTTTTTTTCAATAATTCGGATACAAGCTCTGATTTTTCAATACTTATTGTACCGACAAGAACGGGTCTGCCTATATTGTGCATTTTTATAATTTCATCAACCACGGCATTATATTTAACTTTTTCTGTTTTATAAATAATATCGGGATAATCAATTCTTATATCATTTTTATTAGTAGGTATTACGGTAACTTCAAGATTATATATTTTACCGAATTCGGCTTCCTCTGTCATTGCAGTTCCGGTCATACCGGAGAGTTTAGGGTATAATCTGAAAAGATTTTGGAAAGTTATACTTGCAAGGGTTTGTGTTTCATCTTGAATTTTAACGCCTTCTTTTGCTTCAACCGCCTGATGAAGTCCGTCTGACCAGCGGCGACCTTCCATTAAACGACCGGTAAATTCATCTACAATCATTACTTCACCGTTTTTTATAACATAATCGGTATTTAAATGAAAAAGTTCTTTTGCTTTTAATGCTTGCAATAAGTGGTGTGCATATTGATTGTTGATATCGAATAAATCCTTGATATCAAGTATTTCCTGTGCTTTATCTATACCTTCTTCGGTCAAAATTACATTTTTATTTTTTTCATCGACTTCATAGTGTTTAATTTTTTCAAGCTGAGGTGCAACAGCGGCCATTGTTCTGTATAATTCCGCCGATTTATCGAGTCTGCCGCTTATAATTAAAGGAGTTCTTGCTTCATCTATTAATATACTGTCAACTTCGTCAATGATAGCATAGTTATAGGGTCTTTGAACGCGCTGTTCAACTGAGATTGCCATATTATCGCGAAGATAATCAAAACCGAATTCGTTATTAGTACCGTATGTAATATCGCATTCATAAGCCTGTCTTTTTCTTTCAAATCCTTCATAGTCGTTCATGCCGGAGAGAATGACTCCAACGCTGAGCCCTAAAAATGTAAATATTTTTCCCATCCATTCGCTGTCGCGTTTTGCGAGGTAATCGTTAACGGTAACAATATGCACACCTTTTCCCGTAAGTGCATTTAAATATGCAGGCAGGGTAGCTACAAGAGTTTTACCTTCGCCCGTTCTCATTTCGGCGATTTGTCCTTCGTGCAAAAACATGCCGCCTAAGAGCTGAACATCAAAATGGCGCATATTTAGAACTCTTTTTCCTGCTTCTCTGACTGTTGCAAAGGCTTCGGGCAAAATAGAATCAAGCACCTGTTTTTCAAGCTGCCTGTCTTTTTTTATATCATTTGATTTTTGGCGTGCTTTGATTATATTCTTAAATTGCTGTGTTTTAGCGCGTAATTCATCATCGGTAAGTTTAGCGAATTCACTTTCCAATGCATTAATATGGTCAACAACAGGCATCATTTTTTTTATTTTTTTGTTATTCGGATCACCAAATAACTTTATTAAAAAATCAATCATTTTCCCTAATCTCCATTTGATTTGACTGTAATTTCGGCTAAGAGAGGTTATATTTTTCTTTTCTTTATTCTTACGCCCTCAACTTCATAAACATTTTCAATGGCAATGAATACATGGGGATCAATACTTTTAGCTATTTCTTTAAGTTTTTGTACCTGTAATCTTGAAATTACGCAATACACAATACGTTTAGCCATACCGGAATAACCGCCTTTTGCATCAATGTATGTTACACTAACATCCATTTTTTTCATTATATTTTTGCCTATTTCTTCGGAATAATCGGTAATAACAAAAACGGATTTTGATTCATTCAGACCTTCAATTACTATATCCATTGTTTTATAGGCTATAAAATATGTTACAATAGAGTATAAAGCGTGCTGCCAATCTTTAACGAAACCGGCGCAGGTGAAGATAAATAAATTAATAAACATAATTATTTCACCTACGGAAAACGGAAGTTTTTTGGTTGCATATATAGCAAGAATTTCGGTACCGTCGAGAGATGCCCCGTTTCTGATAACCATTCCGACACCGACTCCGAGTACTAATCCGCCGAAAATTGATACTAAAAACAATTCCAAATCCGGAATTATACATTTTCCGTGGAATATTCCCGAAAAGAAAGTTACACCCAGAGCAAATACCATAATGGCATAAAAAGTTGAAAATACGAACCTTTTTCCAAGTTTTTTAAGTGCAAGTATAACAAAAGGCAAATTAAGCATAACAATGAAAATACCCAGCGGTTTTTCCGTTAAAATATTCAAAATCATTGAAATACCGGTTATTCCTCCGTCGAATATTTCGGAAGGAACGAAAAATGCCTCAATCGAAAAAGCATAAATTAATGCTCCGAGAGTTAAAAATATATAATCTTTAATATATGTATTCATAAGATTTATCATACAATAAAAAATTACAATATGCAAAAATTTCGGCTAAAAAGAGGGTTCAACGGTAATTGAATTTTTTCCGCCTTCTTTAATTTCCAATACAAGCTCGCCTGTCTGTGAGTTTTCTGAAGTAACGGATGCTAAAGCACTGTAATATCCTTTTTTTTGATAATATCTCATTATTTCTTTTCTTATAGCGGATACATTCAAAGGAGTCATCGGCTGATTAATATAACTTTGAATAACCGTAAATAATTCTCTTGAAGGAATAGAGGCATTATTCATAAAAGTAACATATTTTATATCCGTGAGTGCAGTTTGATTTACAGTCTCAATAGTTTTATTTCGGTCGATTTCATTTTCTTTTTCTTTTTTTATAATTTCATTTTTATCGCGAGTTCTTGAAACCGCTTCATGCAGTTTCATATCTAAAACAGCCTTACTGTTGACAGTGCCGGCATCGAATACGGAAGCTGCAAAAACGGATTGAAGATTAAACATTGAAAAAAGAACAAAAGATAAAACAAATAAATTTTTCATATAAAACCGCCTTTATTATAAAATGCTTTTAATTAAATATAGCACAAAATATAAATATAAGATATTTCTATAACTTTTTTACACTAAAAAATATATTTTGGTGTATAAATTTTATAAATAATACTTTAGCGGCTAGTCAGGGGATATAAAACGAAGCCAACTGCTATGTATATAAAAACATCTAAACTCAGCCAAGACGCGTGAAAACGCAAGCTCTTGCATCTATCAAAGACT
>CAJOJP010000044.1 GCA_905234915.1 Candidatus Gastranaerophilales bacterium | reverse complement strand
TCGTAACTTTGCTTGCTGAAACAACAGCAAAGCCGACTCGCCATCCGAGCGGCTTTAGGTTGAAGCTAGCAAAGTAGAATACGTAGCAGCAGCTTTGAATATTTTTTCTTAAGACTGAATTTTTAATTTTAAATAACGAAAAAAATTAGACCGCCGTTTTTAATTCCTTTTGAAGTTAATACATTTGCTAATTATACACCATAATATATTTTTAGTGACCTAAATATTATCTATAAATCATGACTTACTTTTAATATTGCTTCAATTGATTTTTTTGCATTTTGCTGTGGACTGATATTGGCATTTCCTCCAAGACATCCGCCTTGACAAGCCATAACTTCAATTATATTGCAATCGGGGCAGAAGGAAGTTTTTGCAAATTTTTTTAAATCTCTGATTGACTCTTTATTTAATCCGTTTATAATATATGGTTTCATTATTGAAGGATTTTTCATTGCGTGATGAACGGCACCTGCCACAGCACCTGTTATTGCGTAAGCTCTGCCCTGTTTAGAGGGAGGATTACTAATTACTCTTTCTTCGCAGGCTGAAATATCAATTTTTCTGCCTGCTATTAAGGCTCCCAGTTCTTCTGCGTTTAGTATATAGTCAATATTAGGATTGTCAAATACTTCTTTGCGTTTTGCGACACAAGGACTTATAAATACAAGCTTTGCTTCGGGGAATTTTTTTCGTAAAATTTCAGCAGTATAGTATAATGGAGTTTTAGTTGTTGAAACAAACGGCTGAAGTTCAGATAAATGTTTTTTAACAAGTTCATTATATCCGGCGCAGCAGCTTGTAGTCATAAATGCTGCACCTTGTGCCATTCTTTCTTCAAATTCTTTTGCTTCTGTTTTGGTAGTTATATCGGCTCCTGATGCAACTTCATAAACATCATCAAAACCTGCTTTTAAAACAGCAGTTTCAAACTGTCCTAAACTTCCGGTAAATTGTCCTGCAATTGCGGGGGCGAACATTGCAATAACTTTTGTTTCTGATTTTATATATTTCATTACGTCTATAATTTGGCTTTTTTCATGAATTGCACCGAAAGGACAATTTGCTATGCATTGACCGCAGGAAATGCAGTCATCATAATTTATAACGGCAAGACCGTGTTCATTTTTTGCAATTGCGTCAACGGGGCAGGCATCTTCACAAGGTACTGCAAGTTTTACTATAGCATTATAAGGGCAGGCTGAAATACACATTTTACAGCCTTTACACTTTGTACCGTCAACTTGAGAGCGTCCGTCTTTAACCGAAATTGCGCCGAATTTGCATATTTTTTCGCAAGGGCGGGCTACACAGCCTTTACACAAATCAGTTACATAAATTTTACTAGGAACACATCCTTTACATGCATCTTCTAATACGGTTAACGGTTTTTCATCAGGTCTTTCACGCTCAAGTGCAGACTTTGCATAATCTGCAAGAGATTTGACTTCATCGTCGTTTTCCATTGCAAAACCTAAATCGGCTATGGCTCTATCTCTTATAATAGCACGCTCTTTATGGATACAGCATCTGTACGGTACTTCAAATCCTTTAGGACGCATTTCTACAGGTATTCTGTTTACTTTATCCCTGAAATTATCGCTGAAAAATGCCTCAACTATTTTAATTAAAATATCTTTTTTGATATATATAGAACGTGAATTATTTTCTGCCATATTTACCTCTGATTACTTTATACCAAAATAATACGACAAAAAAAAGACTCGATATAACGAGTCTTTCTTCACTAATCTTTTCCCTAATCCTATCTTTTATTTACTCGGTTTAAATATTTACTGTGTTCGCATATATATAAAAACATTTTAAAATGAAAAATTGCTATATAAAATAAAAAATTTTAAAATATTTTAAAATTTTTGACAAAACATTCTATGATGAATTATAAAGAGAACAATATGGAAGAGGATAAAAAACATAAATATATTAATATAGTGATTATTTTATTGATAATGACTATTTTTTGGATAATCTTCAATGTGTTATCAGTAGAACGTAATACAGAAAATAATAATATTTCAGAACAAAAGACAGAATCGGAAGTGCATGTTTATAATAGTAAAGTAGTTGAAGAAAAAATTAAAATTGATGATACCGAGCAAATTCCAATCTCAAAAACAGCGCAAGATCCGCAAATAAACACGGTGCCGCCTTCTTATGATAACAATATAAATTCAATTTCTGATAACAACATTATTTCTTCTTTAAATTCTAATAACATTAATATAAAAAAAAGAATTTTTTATGATATGTTAGAAGTATATCAGAAAGCTTTTTGTACTGACAGCGAAAAAAATGCAAAACTGCCTGAAGATTTGTTTGAAACATTAGCTCTAAGCCTGCCCAAAAGCGGTTCCTCAGATATTTCGACAGAAGAATTTATCAGATTGAATTATTCGGATATAAATGCACAACAAAAATCAGCACTGCAGCAAATATTAAACTCCTTGAAGGAAGTATCGGGAATTCGCTTATGGGATATTAGTAAATCTCTTATTTCTTACGGTATATTAAAATCAAATAATATAAATTTAACGAAAGAAAATTTAAAAAAAGCACAAAGCTGCATAAATGGGAAATGGGATTTTAGCGATATAGAAGCGGATTTTTATAATAGCTTTGGAATATCTCAGTCAAATACACATAAAATTTTAACTTCGCTTTGCGAGAGTGACTGGATAAATGCGCAAACATCTTTTGGAATAAAATTTCTAAGTATAAATCAAATTGTAAATGAACGGAAAATACCTTTACAAAAAACGCAAAATAATGCTGCAACTAATTTAAATAACAAAGAAGTGAATGATTTAGAACAAGAAATAGAAAATCTTAAAAAGCAGCGTGAAGAACAGGAGTTAAGATTAAAAAAACTTAAACTTGAAGAAGAAATTAAAAAGTTAAAACAGCAGGAAGAATTAAAAAAACCTGAAATTGAATCGGAATTTAAATATCCGAAAAATGTTGATAACTCCATAATATTAGCTAATAAAGGAGAAAAACTGCATGTAGTCAGCGTACACGGGGCTAATAATACAATCAGATGTTCTGAAGGAGAAGACTGCTTTGAAAAAGGGATGATTACAATTAATGTAACAGATAATACCGAGCCTGTAAATCTTTTTTTATCATCTTATAATCCTGTTTTTTGGGACATAAGAGCAGCTAAAGATGTTAAAATAAATAAGATATATGTAGGTTCGCACGAAAAATCACGGGTAAAAGCTCCCAAAGAAACCCGGATTTACAGTCTTTCTAATGCCGGTTATTTTGGCAATATAAGTCAATATCACAAATTAGAAAATGAATTAAAAAAACAAGTGCTGACTTTTCAGTATAAACAAGGAGAAGCTGAATTTACGATTGATGGTATAAACGGAAAAATTATGCGGTAAAATTATGCCGGCAGAGAGTGTTCTAAAAGTCAAAATCAAATATTGTTCGTCAGGATAAGTAATCTTAAAAATTATAAAATTTTTAAGTTATATAAATTTTTAAAATTGGGAATATAATTTAGAGTATAGAAAAATAATCAATTTGGAATCTAAAAGGAGATAATTATGTCAATCAGTATTTCAAAAGCATTTGAAACAGCCTTTTCCGAAAGATACAGTAAACAGAATATTTTAATTTTTATGTTTGCTGTTGCAATTTGCTATGCATTGTATTTTTATCTTAGAGATGCTAAATACATATTATTATCAAATGCAGTATATTTTTTCACTATTATATTGATTAGCGGTTACGCAGCCGTGGTGAATAATAATGAAATAAATAATGTTTCCGAGGCTTTTCCTTCTTTTTCCAATCTGCATAAAATTATTTTAAACGGAATAAAATACATTGCAGGATCATTTATCCTCGGATTTATTTTAATGGTTCCCGCCTTTATAATTGGAGCTGTTTCGGCATTTATCTGTACGACAATTGTTCCTACAAGCCAGCAGTCAATTTGGGGAAGAGGAGTTATACCTGTTATTATACCGCTTGTTTTATTTTTGTACTTACAATTAAGATTTTTTATTCCGCTTCTTCTTTTATTCTTTCAAAATCTGCAATTTAAATCATTTTTTGAGTTTAAAAAAACAAAATTATTTTTAGAAGAAAGAAAAAGAAAATATGCCGAATATATTATAAAAAGTTTTGTTTTAACATTGATAGGTATTTTAATAATTTTTGCAGTCGGAATAATTTTTGCAATTTTATCGGTTCCGTTAAATATTCAAATTCCTAAAAATATCTTAGACGTTATTATCAGTACAATTTCTATAACAGTAATGTGTACGTTTTATGCTTTAATTATACCTTCATTAAATGCGCAATTTGTAAACCTTCCTAAAACAGATCCGATACAAACCTATAATTGGTAATTAGCCGTAAATTAAATTTTTATAAAATTATTGCTATAACAGGCTGATTGTTATAGAATTTAATTACGGACTATGGTATCTTTTTATGGAATTGGAATTGGAAAATGAAAGATAATAAATTACTTGCGACCCTAATTTTAAGTACGCTGAGTGCGGTATCTTTCGGAATTGAAAAAGCAGCAGCCGATGACAAAACTTTTGACGAAACAACAACAAATAATGAAGTAATAACAGCAGATACAGTAACAATAAATGAGTCTGTAACTTTAACTAATCAGGCTAAAATTACGGCTTCAAGCGGTATTACAAATAATGGTACGTTGAACTCAAGTGCTGATTATATTGATGCGCAAATTACGCAAGTTGAAGCAGGTATATATAATGTTGCAGGCGGTGCAATCGCTAAGGCAATAACAGGAGGAACAGTTAACTTTACCGCTGATACAACAGTTAATAATGCTTCTTATATAAATGCTGTAAATACATTAGATATTAGTACTTATAGTATGACTGTTAAAGACGGTATTATATCCAAAGCTATTACAGGAACAGGAAGCGTTATAATAGACGGTTCTGTAAGCCTTTCTCGAGCTATTGAAAATGCGGTTACAATTAATAGCGGTAAGACTTTGACAGTCGCGAATGCGGTTAATCTTTCAGGCTCAACGGCTGTATCTTTATCAAATGATGAAAGTACCTTACAAATAGGCGGAGCTCTCTCAAGACAAGTAACGGGTACAGGTAAATTGTGGGTTTATGAAACCGCATCAAATTTGGCTGCAAATTCCGGTGTTGGAACTCTGCAGGTAGATAATACAAAAACATTTACAAATACAGGTACATTAACCGTTGCAAATACTCTGACAAATAACGGTACAATTAGTAATACCGGTACTTTAACTTTATCCGGTACGAATATGGAAAATGCGGGTACTATTCAGGGGGATAGTGGTACTCTTATTGTATCCGGAACTTTAACAAATAATTCAAATAAATCAATTACTCAAAATAATCTTACTATCTCATCAAGCGAAAATAAATTAACAAATAACGGTACAGTTACTGTTAAAGGTACTTTATCGAACAGTGGTGAAATAGAAAATAACAGTACTTTGAATTTAAACAGCACGGGAAGTATAGCAAATGCAGGAACTATTTCAGGTACAAACGGAACATTAAATGTAGCGGGAACTCTAACTACAACAGGTCATTCAATAACTCAAAATAAACTTGAAGTAACGTCAAGTTCAGGTGGAGTCGTTGCAAATATTACGGATTTAACACTCGGAACGGACGGACTTGTTAATGCGGGAAGTCAAACAGTATTAAAAGGCGGAGCATCATCAAGACAATCAAACACAATAACTATAACAGGTTCAGGTACTACAGAATTTCAGGGTATGATTGAAAATAATGCCGATATTACTCAGGGTACGTTAAAAATTACGGGAAATGTTTTAAATACTACCGGTAAAGCTATTGATGCTGCTATAACAAATACAGGCACGCTTGAGGCTAATGCAAACGATATTAAAAAAGCTGTAACAAATGCCGTTGACACAAATAATGGTACTTATAATATAACAGGCGGGGCTATAGGAGCTGCAATATCAGGCGGTACCGTAAATATATCCGGTACAACAGCATCAATTGCTGATATTTCAATGTTGATGAGTGCAGGTACCATTACAAACAAGGGAACTTTAACAATAACAGGTGCAAATGGTTCCATAACAAATGCCATAAATAATTTAGATGCAAATAATGTCGGTACAACCGTTTTAAATGGTACAAATACATCTGTCGGTGCCGCTATATACAATTTAGTTACAATTGGTGGCAGCGTTACAACAGCAAATGCCGATAACTTTAAAAACACGGTTAAAAATAACGGTACTTTGACTGTTTCAGCAACAAGTGACTTAAACAAAAATATAATAAAAGATGATAATACAACGGGAAACGCTCAATTAACAATATCAGACGGTACCTTAACAAACAAGGCTGCTATAACTCAAAAAACTGTCGAATTATCATCAAACAGTGCGAAATTAACAAATACGGATACTAATGCACAAATAAATGCAGATGTTACTAATGCAGGTGAAATAACCTCAACCGTAAATAAAATTTCAGGCACTATAACCAACAGCAAATTAATAACCTTACAAGGCGGTACTGCCTCGGCATTGGAGCAATCAAACACCATTAAAAGAGGTGCAAGTAATGATAACAGTAAAACGGTACTTGAAAATAAAATAAATAATACAAATGCAATTACACAAAAAGAGGTTGAAATATCATCAGGAGCGCAAGTAACTAATACCGCGGCAGCTTCACAAATAAATGCCGTAACAATAACTAATAACGGAAGCTTAACTTCTTCCGCAAATAAAATAACAGGAGCAATTACAAATAACAGCGGAAGTTCTTTAACCCTTCAAGGCGGTGCATTTGCCGATACAAGCAGTATAGCTGGAGCAGGTAATGTAGTACTTGAAGATGTTACATTAAAAGCCGGCGGGTTATCCGGTGTTACGGGCGGTATTAGTGTATCCGAAGGTAAATATGCATTAATGTCAGATACTTTATCCAATAATATAACAGGAGCTGGAACAGTTAAAGTTAATACCGCATTAACCGTTGATAACGGGAAAAGTATTTCTAACCTTGATGTAAACGCGGGTACGCTTACTTTATCGAATGCAGCAACAGTTACAAACCTGAATATAAACGGCGGTACCATTGATATGCAGCAGGGAACAGGTATTAACCCGTTATATTCCGCTTTGACGGTAACAACTTTGTCAGGCAGCGGAAGCTTAAAAGCTGATGTTAATATGGATGATTTGTCAAATAATTCTTACGACAGATTGTCTGTTACAAATTTATCGGGTTCGCCTGTTATTAACATAATAGACTTAAATATAAGAGCAAATAAAGATTCAAACGGGGTTGATTATATATCATTTGTACAAGGCGCAAACAGCGGTATAAGCTATACTTTTGATGGTGCTGCTTCAAAAGTATATACGGCGACTGTAGTTGATGATAATTCTACCTTTAAATATACATTTACCGATAACAATGACGGCAGAGTTAAAGTTGAATCATATCAAACACAAACTAAATTGAATAACTTTTTAAGTAGCGGTACTGATTCCATATCATTAAATAAGGATGTACATGTCGATACAGGTTCAGCTGCGGGTACAATGAACGGTAATTCAACAAACTTGACATTAAATGTAAATAACGGAGTATCGGTTATCGGTGGCGGAAGTACAGGTATTACCGTTACTGCGAATCATACGTTAAAAATTAACGGAGAACAAACATCAATACCGGAAAATCCCGGAGCAGCTTCAACTATGAAAGGATTTACAAAGGCTCTTATAAATAATGGAACTTTAGAAGTTTCAAATATGAAGTTTACGGATAATACAACTTCTGATATTGAAAATGCCGAAAATAAAACTCTTACATTAAAAGGAACAAATAGTTTCACAAAAGGTATTTCAGGAACCGGTACAACCGTTATTGCAAGCGGTAAAACTACTTTAGCCTCAACTGCATCATTAAATCAAACACGGGTTAATATTACGGCAGCTGATGCAGAGCTTGAAGCAGACCCTGACAGCATTTTAGCAGAAATTGCAAACGGCGGTGTTATTAATTTGTCTGCTGACGGTACCGGTAATGAAAGAATTACCAAAAATATAACTCAATATAATGACACATTGACAGGTACATTGAATATTAAGTCAAATATAAGTGTAGGGGCTTCTACAGATACGGCTGCAACACAAGTTCAGGTAAATCAGGGAACAATTAACATTGGTGATACAACACATAGAAGCTATGTTGTAACAAACTATGGTCATATTGAAGCCAATACTTTTAATAACTATGGTACATTACATAACTATAGTAATAATACTCTCGTGGTAAACGGCGGTATTAACAATGGTACAATTGATGATACTTCGGAATATAAAGGACATATAGAAGTCGGAAGTGATAATACAGAAGCTTATACTTTTACTAATGCGGGTACTATTACTCAATCTTGGCTTGATGTATCAACAAACAGTACGTTAATAAATAATGCAGACCATAATATAACCGTTACATTTCAGCTTGGAAATAAAGGTACCATTAAAAATGACGGCAATTTGTATTTGACCGGTACAGATAATACAAAAATGATAAACACCGGTTCCATTGTTAATTCTACGGGATTAACATCCGGAACAACTTATATATACGGGAAAGTAAACAGTTCATCAGGTTCTATTGAACAGGCGGTAATAATTGGAGATGTTGATAAAACAACTCCTGTAGGCGAATTAACTATTAAAGCGGGTAATATAAAAGCTGCAATTACAAACAATGTAGCAAATGGACTTGTTTTGATTGAAGGAGCTAATACAAATGAAAGTACATTGTCATATAATGTAACAGGTGGCGGGTCTGTTAAAGTAGCAGGAAAAACCTCAACATCAACAATCTATAATAATAGCGCAATCTCTCAGGCAGTTAATGTAGTTTCAGGTATATTTAACAATAATGGTGCAAGCGGTTATGTAACAGGTAATTTAACGATTTCCTCCGGTGCTACGGCTAAAAATTCAAGTACTAAAACAAGCGGTGTATCAGGGGCTACAACTCTTGCAAATGTTATCAATAACGGTATATTTGAACTTTCAAACGGAAAAGTAACAAGTATTACAAATAAAGCGTCCGAAACTCAAGGTGTAACACAAACAGGTGGTGAGGTTGCAACGGTAACTAACGGAGATTCAACTGCCGCAGGTAAATATACCATATCAAAAGGTCAGATTACAACTTCAATCACAAATAACAATACAAATTCTGCACTGGCAATTTCAGGAGATACAACAGGAGCAAATATTACACAAATTGCACTTGTAACAAACACATTAGGTTCCGTTACTCAGTCGGGTGGTGTTGTTACAACGGTTGATAACGATAGCAGTTATACTCAATCAGGCGGAAATGTCGGAACTGCAACTAACAGTAAATCTTATACAATATCGGGCGGAAGTATTACCACTTCAATTACAAATGATAATGCAAACAGCAGCTTAACAGTTTCCGGCGGAAGTGTTGTTTTATTAAACAATAATGTCGGTCAAACAACACAATCAAACGGTAGTATAACAACAGTTAATAATGGTGTTACAAATGGAACATCAGGAACTTATTCTATTTCCGGAGGTACAGCAGGTACGGTACATAACAATAACGGAACTGTAACCCAGTCAGGCGGTACGGTCACTACTGCAAATAATGCTGCAATATATAATATAAAGAGCGGTATAAATGTAAACGGTACATCAAATACAACCGCATTTTCCCAAACAGCTTCAAGCGGAGTGTTAAATATATACGGCAATTCTTCAATAAACGTTAAATCAGGTTCATCGATTACAAACGGTACTATTACACTCGGAGATACGTCAAATAATACGGGTTCAATAACTTTTAGCAATGGTTTAAATACAAATGCCGCACAAGTTACGACAAAAGGAAACGGAGGGTCATCATTTATCGTATCGAGCGGAAGCGAATTTACAACTTTATCAGGAACAAGTATTGGTGATGCAATTGCAGTGAATGTTGCAGGAACATTAAATCATAAAGCAGGTACCGTTAAATTAAATAATAATGACACTTGGACAGGAACTGTAAATGTTTCTAAAACAGATGAAACGGTATTTGGTACTTTAGAACTTTCAGGTGTAACTCAAGGTACAAATGCAGCATTAAAAATGAATACTACAGACGATACCAAAAGTGTAATAAACGTAACAGCAAATCAAATCTTAAACGCTATTACCAGAATTACAAACGGTAATTTATATCTGAAAAATTCGGGAACACAGTTAACTCTGAAAGGAGCCTCCGATACAGAGCAGGCAATACTTAGGGCAGGAACAGGTAATGCTTACGTAAATATTGCCGAGGGAACAACCCTTAATATAGGTCAATATGCAGATGTTACTTTAAATGGCGGTGATAATTTTACGACAGAAACCACAAGAGTCAAGTGGGATGGAACAGTTAACCTAAACGGCGGTAAATTAACACTCGAGAATATAAAAGATGCTTCAAGAGTTGGTACGAGTGAAGCAAGCAATAAAACAGGCATATTAAATGCTCAGACAGGTACATTAAATATTAATGCTTCTAACGTACTTTTAGGAAATAATGATATTATAGCGGATGCCGTAGCACTTTCTATATATGCAAATATTACTGTTGCAAGCGGTGCAACAGTTGAAATGAGCAGTGCAGACACGTGGTCTGCAGGTTATATTACGCAGACGGGCGGTACTTTAACTCTTGATAATATTACTACAGAAGGTACAAAATATATTAATTCAAACGGCGGTACGTTAAATATTAAAAATGCAACAACACCTGCATCTAAATTAACTTTAGCTTCCGTAAATGATACGATAAGTGCTAATACTGTCGTTAATTTGATTGAAGGTAACACTCTTGATATTCAAAATACGGCAACAGCAGGGGTAACTCTTGATAACGGTTCAACCTCGCCTGTCAGTGCAGCTGATGATTGGTCAGGAAAGATTACTCAATCGGGCGGTGCATTGACTCTTTCCGGCAGAAATGATACTACCACCAACGATAAAACATATAATATGACTAATGCAAATGCATTATTAAAACTTGATAATGCTATATTAAATCTTAAAGCAGGAAGTAAAACCGTTAACGGTGAAATTGATATAAACACCGGCTCAACTTTAAAATACGATAACGGTGCAGCTGATAACTCCGCAAAAATTATATCCGATACAAATACAAATAACAAATTATACGTTGGTGATGACAATACAACAACATTGACTTTAAAAACAAGTTCCGATATTAAATCTCAAACTGCAATTACAGTTAATGCAAAAGGTACATTAAATTCGTACGGTACTATGATTAAGGGTGCCGTTACAAATAACGGAATATATAATCTTGAAAATGAAGGTACAACAGCGGGTACTATAGCAGGTGCCATAACCGGTACCGGTACTTTAAATCTAAAAGGAACTACGGAAAGCACAGCGGCAGGTACAATAAACCAAAAAACAATTAACGTGACAAACGGTACATTTACGGCAGGGGCTTCAGTCACCGCAACCGAGTTATTAAAAATTACAAATTCAACAGATTCAATTGTTAATGGTATTGTAAATAATGCAATTGTTGCAGAAGTCCTTAACAATGAAGGTACAATTAAAGGTGCAACCTCAGGTACTGCAACAACCTACGGTAATTTAAAAGTTAATAACGGCGGATATTCAAAAGGTGCAATAGACCAGGGCATAATTGAATTTGTTACGGGTTCATTTGATAACGATGCGGATTTAACAGCGCATACGGAATTAAAAGTTGATACAACAGCGGCTTTGGATAACTCCGGCTCAGGAATTACGGTTACGGCGCAAACTCTTACAAATAATGGAGTAATACAGGGTACAGGCGATTTGGTTGTTAAAAACGGAGGTTCATCTCAAGCAGTTGGAACTGCAATTGCCTCGATAACTCAAGCAAATATAACCCTTGAAGCGGGAACATTTAATAATTATGCTGATATGACAGCTAATACAAAGTTGACAAACGATACAAATTCAACATTACATAACTATAATAATGCAACAATTACAGTTGCTTCAGCTGAAAATAACGGTATAATTACAAATGATGCGGGAGCTGCTATCTCAGGCAAAACAACCGACTCAGTACTAACAAATAATAACATAATTACAAATGAAGGTACAATTTCTGCCGTTATAAAAAATACAAACGGAGCAACTGTTACAAACAGATTAAACGGTACACTTGCTAAAGTTTCGACAAATGAAGCAGGCGGAACAATTATATCAACAGCAAGCGGATTAACCGATACAGTTACAAACGACGGCGATGTATATTTAAATAATGGTTTAACAGGAACACAGGGCGATTTAGTTATCCAAATTAATTCTACAAACGGAACTAATGAAGGTAATTTATACATAGTTGATGATGTTAACGTTAAACAATCCGGTTTAAAAACAGGTTCAATAATTCAAAACTATATTGCAGTTCAAAACAGTGCTACATTAAAAAACATGAATCATGGAAGTATAGAAGCTGCTTCAATGAGGGTTTTGGGCGGTACTTTGGAATTGGAAGAAGGTTCATATACTTATGTTCCTGATATTAAGATTATCGGCGGTACGTTATCACTTGTAGATGATGCCGATTTAAGAGACGGCAGCAACGTTTTAATTACAAACGGTAATTTAAAACTAACAGCTCAGACAAAAAATGTTGAATTCCGCGCTCCAGTCGATGACAACAGTACTTACAGCATAACAGCGCAATCGGCTGAGGGATTAAAAGTTACTATTGATTCTGATATATCAAAAGCAACAAGTATTATAACCGAAGCAAATTCAACACTCGATATTGATGCAGTTACAATAGGCAGTTTAGGCAATAAATCCGTAACAATGAAAAATAACTCGACGCTCGGGTTAAATGCACATAATACACATTACGGTACTTATGAAGATGTTACTTTTGTATCAAATGTTCAGGGTAATAACTATACGCTAAACATTAACAACGATAACGCTAATGCTAAAGTTACCCTGAATACCGAAATTAGAGGCGCAAAAGAAATTAATGTTAAAAATGGTACTCTCGAAATAAACGATAATACAATTCTTAATTCTACGCCTGTTAACCTTAAAACAGATGCCCCGAATTATTATGATGGCGACATGAATATCGTAGCCGCAAATACAATTAATTTAACAAGCAATATAACAGGTGATGATAATTTAAAAAATAATTTGTATATTACGGATGCTGCAGGCTCAACAACAAACGGTATCGTAAACGTAATGTCAAAAATAGATAATGTTGCACTTCATGTTAATTCAGGTGAAATGTATCTGCCTTCGGCTTCAAATATAACCGATAGAACTACCGTTCAAGTGGCAGAAGGTGCTGTTCTGAATGTTATAAATAATACCGTTGAAACATACGGTTCAAATTATACTCTTGAGGACGGAGCAGTAATTAAAATTGATGCTCACATGACTGATTTTAAAGCTGATAACTTTAAAAAAGCAGTTAAAAACGGCAAAGTTATAATCGATGAAGTTAATCCGTTAAATGCCGAATGGATTGTTCACGATAATGCAATAATTAATTTAAAGGCTGATTTGGGCATTGATAATTTTGAATATTCGGATAAGGCAAAAAATCAGTATTTCAACGTTTTAACACCTATAAGACGCTTGCAGGGATTTCTTGATACTCAGGATGACAGGTTGGTATTCGTAAAAACAGGCGATGAATACGAAAACTTTAACCCCGCAGTTTTCAATTCGGTTATAGCAGCTCAAATAGGCGGTTATTTAACTCAATTGGATACATATAATGAAGCTTTCGGCAATATGGATATGTATGCAATGATGACACAGGAAGAAAGACAGGCAGCAAAATTCGCAAATAAGTATGCGGCAGCTGATTCAAATTTGATATACAGTCCTTTATCAAACCCGAACCTTGAAAAATCAGCCTGGTTTAGACCTTATACAACTTTTGAACACGTAAAAATGAAACGCGGGCCAAAAGTTAGAAATAATGCTTACGGTACATTTGCGGGACTCGAATCGGGTTTATATGATTTAGGCAGAGGCTGGGATGCTAATTTCGGTATCTATGCGGGTTATAACGGCAGCCACCAATCATATCAAGGAAACAGCATATACCAGAACGGCGCAACGCTTGGTGTAATCGGTTCTGCATTTAAAAATGATTTCTTCGTAGGAGCAACAATTAACGTCAGCGATAATATAGCTGAAGCTGATAATATGTACGGAAAAGAAGATTTCAATATGTTAATGTCCGGTGCAGCGTTAAAAGGCGGCTATAATTGGGAACTTGCAAAAGGCAAATTTATTATACAACCAAGCTTCCAGACCTCTTACTCTTTTGTAAGAACGTTTAATTATACAAATTCGGCAAAAGTAAGAATAAACAGCGACCCGTTAAATGCTATTCAGCTTGAACCGCAATTGAAATTGATAGGCAACTTTAAACACGGCTGGCAGCCTTATGCACACTTATCAGGTGTGTGGACTATGATGGATAAATCTAAATATATGGCTAATGATGTTTCGCTTCCTGAACTTGCAATTAAACCGTTTGCAAAATACGGTTTCGGTTTAAGAAAAACTTTCGGAGATAGAGCATCGGGCTTCTTCCAAACTTTCTTTACCTCGGGCGGCAGAAACGGTATGGGATTGCAATTCGGATTTAGAATTCAGCTCGGCGAAAGTAAAAAACAGCAAAAAATTAAATCTGAAAAAGAAGGTCAAATTTCTGAAGCTAAACATAAGAAGTATATAACTAAATAAAATAAAAAATATTACGCTCTATTATGATATCAACATTAGAAATTAAAAACCAATTGGATGAATATATAGAAAAATATGAAACAGAGGACTTTATAAAGGATGATCCGGTTAGTTTTTTGCACAAATTTAATGATAAATGTGATATCGAAATAATAGGCTTTATTGCTTCAATGTTTTCTTACGGAAAAAGAGAAGTATTTATTTCAAAATTAAATTATATTTTTAATTTAATGGAGAATAAACCTGTTGATTACATAAAATCAGGTGATTTTAGCAATATAAAAGACTGTGATTATCGTTTTTCCAAAAATATAGACTTTTTACAAATACTAAAAATATTAAATATTTTATATTCGGAAAAAGAAACGCTCGAAAGTCTGTTTAAATACTGCTATAAAGAATACGGCAGCATCTGGCAGATGTTTCAGGGCGTTGTTGATTATTTTTATTCAAGAATAGATTTACCTGTTACAAAAGGATTTTATCATTTGCTCCCTAATCCTGAGAAAAAAAGTGCTTTAAAAAGAATGAATATGTTAATGCGCTGGTTTGTCCGCAAAAGTGTAGTAGATTTAGGCATTTGGAATTTTGTACCAAAAAGTGAATTATTAATTCCATTGGATACTCATGTTGCAAAAATAAGCAGAAAGCTCGGCATTTTAACAAGGAATGATAACGGATATGAAAGCGTTATGGAAATAACAAATGTGCTTAAACAGCTTGATAATAATGACCCTGTAAAATATGACTTTGCTTTATTCGGTTATGGAATAAACAATAAAATTTAGCAAATTATTTTAAATTACCGATTTAATATTTAATAAAAATATAAATAGTTTAAATTTTTTTAATGACGGGGATTAAGTTATTCTATTTCTAAAATATATTTATTTTGGAGGCGGAATATGAAAGATATTACAATTCTTTTGGCAGAAGATCATAAATTAATAAGAGTCGGTATAAAAACATTGTTCGATGAAGCCGATGGCTTTAAGGTGATAGGTGAGGCAGAAGACGGAAAGACAGCAGTAGCCCTTTCTTGCAGTTTAAAACCCGATATTATTCTTCTTGACCTTGGGTTACCTGACATTTCAGGTATTAAAGTTATTGAAAAACTTGTTGAAAAAGAAATTAATTCAAAAGTTATAGTTTTATCATCAAGTTTAAATGAAGCTGATATAAAGAAATGTTTGGCATCGGGAGTTTATGCTTACGTTGTAAAAGATATCAACACTGAGTCGCTTTTACAGATTGTTAAAGCGGTATATGAAGGGGCAATGTGGCTTGATCCCAAAATTGTACCGTTTTTAAGAAACAATAACGAACAAATCATTCCTCAAAAACCTGTTAAACGTTCTGTTTTCAGAGAAACTCATTTTAATCTGACTCAAAGAGAATATGAAGTTTTAAAACTTATTGTTGACGGAAAATCAAATAACGATATAGCAAATGAACTATGTATAAGTGAACACACAGCAAAAGCCCATGTTTGCAATGTAATTCAAAAACTTGTTGTTGATGACAGAACTCAGGCGGCAGTTAAAGCTATTAAAGAAGGTATTGTTAATTAATCATAAATATGACTTAATAATCCATAATATCCTCCTGTAATTATTATGAGCTAATATACTTATTGTCATAGTTCAAATACATATTAGACTATTAAAGTTAATATACATCAGAAAGTATATTTTGGTGTATAAATTTTATAAATGACGCTTTATCGGCTTGTCTGGGGATATAATTAATTTATGAAAAAACAATAAAAAACAAAAAATAGCGTCCTGATGCTACGCACAGATAACATCAATCTCAGTCGTGGCTTCGTAACTCGTACCCTTC
>CAJOJP010000043.1 GCA_905234915.1 Candidatus Gastranaerophilales bacterium | reverse complement strand
TAAAAAAATAGCTGGTGCGGCTTAAGAAATAAGCGGGTGTAACAGCTCCGAAAAGTGTTTTCTTTTTGCAGTATTCTAAAATTTTGGAAATAAAAAGTCTGGTTAATTACAGAACGTTATACTAGTTTTAAAATAGTATGTATTTGTAAAACATAGTAAAATTTCTTATAATTCTCGCCGTTATCGATTTTGTCTTAGAAAGTCTTTGCATAGTGGATACGAGTTCAGAGTGAGTGTTTTAGTATTTTAGGTAAGTTATATATATAATTTCTTTAATTTTTGTTTTGATTTTAAAACATGTTAGTCATATTATATTATTGTTTAAATTTGCCCGAGCAAATTTAGCAATAAGCGGATTGCGTGCAAAGACAGCAAGACAGAACCTATGAAGTTTAGACCGAAATGCCGTTTAATGCATGCAAACAAGCAGACAGCAGCCTTACGGCGCGGTTGACACAGCTAAAGTCTGCGATACCGGATTAGATGAATTTGGGATAACAGTTATGGAAATGTATTTTGCTGCCTTGGCAATGTTACTTATAGGAGCATTAGTTTCTACTATTATTAAAGAGACTTGGAAAGTGAAAGTATGCTCAGTTTCACTTGCACTTTGTTCAATTATTTCAATGTTAACGGTAATTCCCGTTCTTATAAAAGGAGAAATTTCAAGTAAAACAATTTATTTCCCGTTTTTGTTCGGAGAAGTTAATTTCGTTATAGATTCTCTAAGCGCGTTTTTTATTTTTGTAATTTCTATAATGAGTTTTTTGGGGTCGGTCTATGCCGTAGGATATATTAAACCTTACCTTAACAGAAATATGAATATAACTTCGCATTGTATAGCATTAAATACACTTGTATTATCTATGCTTACGGTTGCTACCGTTCAAAATGCTCTGTTTTTCCTTGTTGTCTGGGAAATAATGTCTTTATCCTCATTCTTTCTTGTTATATTTGAAAATACGCAAAAAAATGTTTTATCGGCAGGAATAAAATATATGATTTATATGCACATAAGCGTAATATTTATTCTTGCCGCTTTTGCCCTTTTAAATGCAAAAACCGGCAGTTTTGATTTTATGCAGTTTGCAAAATTTTTAAAAGAAAATCCGCAGACTGCTGATATTGCATTCTTATTGGCATTTACAGGGTTCGGTATAAAAGCGGGATTTTTTCCTTTTCATAATTGGCTGCCTGATGCACACCCGGCTGCACCAAGCCATATATCGGGTATAATGTCCGGAGTTATGATTAAAACAGGTATTTATGGCATTTTACGAATGATTTATATATCGGGAGCAAATTCTAAATTAATTGCATATACTGTTCTTGTTATTTCAATTATTTCCGCATTATGGGGTGTTTTATATGCCATAAGCAGGCATGATATAAAAAGCCTGCTGGCTTACCACAGTATTGAAAATATAGGTATTATAGGAATTGGTATCGGTATCGGACTTCTGGGAATTGTATATAATAATGAATTTATGACTGTCTTTGGTTTTGCGGGGGCAATTTTACATGTATTAAATCATTCGGTATTTAAAGAGCTTTTATTTTTTGCATCAGGCAGTGTTTATAAAAAAACTCATACAAGAGATGTTGAAGTGCTTGGCGGATTAATAAAAAAAATGCCATATACCTCTTTGTTTTTTATAATCGGTTCTGCTGCAATATGCGCTCTCCCGCCTTTTAACGGTTTTATAAGTGAATTTCTCATTTATGCAGCTATGATTCTGGGATTAGGAACAAATAATATCACTTTATTTATTACAATAATTATATCACTTGCTGCACTTGCTTTAATCGGAACAATGGCTGTTTTATGTTTTACAAAGGTAACGGGAGTTATGTTTTTAGGAAATCCCAGAAGTGAAAAAGCTCAAAATGTTGATGGTGATGTTGAACCGGTAATGCTTATACCTATGGGAATACTTGCAGTTTTAGCTGTTTTAATAGGAATACTTCCCGAAAAATCAATTTTATTTGTAATAAAGCCTGTTTCAATGTTTGTGCCGATTAATCCCGTACTCAACCCAATTACTGATATAACAACGATAATCAGTATAATTTTTTCGGTATTTCTTCTTATATTAATCAGTGTAACTTTATTAAGAATATTGATAAACCGAAAAAACAGATATCATTCAACGTGGGGCTGCGGCTACAATAAACCGAACAACAGAATGCAATATTCTGCTTCAAGCTATGCGGATTTATTTATTTCAACGTTAAAACCGTTGTTTAAAAGAATTGAACATATAAAAAAACCTAAAG
This sequence comes from Candidatus Gastranaerophilales bacterium, assembly GCA_905234915.1. Classification (GTDB taxonomy): domain Bacteria; phylum Cyanobacteriota; class Vampirovibrionia; order Gastranaerophilales; family Gastranaerophilaceae; genus Avigastranaerophilus. The sequence goes on along the minus strand of CAJOJP010000043.1, from coordinate 14,760 downwards.
AAATATTTCCGAAAGAGGCTTATTATGAAGTTGAAATTGAAGATATTGAAGAAGCTTATATAGTAAAACCTCTTATAAAATCAGATGAGAGATTTTTAACAAAATTTGAAAAAATACAAAACGGAAATATACAGCAATATATTTTGTTTGGTTTAATATTTCTTGTAATTGCAATAATCGGTTTAATATACTTCGGATAGGCGGAAAATGACAATAACAATTATAAATTTATTAATACTTTTAACAATACCCTTTTTTATGATGGGCATTATAAAAAAGACAAAAGCTTTCTGGGCGGGAAGAAAAGGTGTCAGTATTTTACAACCGTTTTATGATTTTTTAAGGCTTATGAATAAGGAAACGGTATATTCCGAAACAACTTCCTGGGTATTTAAATTAACACCTATGATAATGTTTTCAACCGTAATTTTTGCAGCATTGTTTATTCCGCTTTTAACGGGTGAAGCAATTATAAATGTACCGTTTTCATTTGTAATATTTTCTTATACACTCAGTTTAGGCAAATTTTTCTCTTTAATTTCGGCACTTGATACGGGAAGCAGTTTTGAAGGTATGGGGGCTTCTCGTGAAGCGTGTTTTTCAACCATTGTAGAACCTGCATTTTTTATTGCTATGGGGTCTGTTGCTGCATTAACCAAAGTTAACAGCTTTGACAATTTAAAAATGATAGCGGAAAATGCGCCGGTTTACGGTATTTTAATTATCGCGCTTCTTATAATAACATTGTTTATCATGCTTTTAATCGAAGGCTGCCGTGTTCCCGTTGATGACCCTGCTACTCATTTGGAATTAACAATGATTCATGAAGTTATGATTTTAGACAACTCGGGAGCTGATTTAGGTTTTATCAGCTGGAGCAGCGCAATAAAAATGTTTCTGTTTGAAGCACTTATTGCTTCTTTAATAATACCGAAAGGACTTGCACCCGTAATTTCAATTCCGTTATTTTTAGGCGCAATTCTCTTGTTATCGGTTATGGTAGGAACAATTGAAGCAATAACTGCAAGATTTAGAATGACTCATGTATTTGAATTTGTATTTATTATGTCAATAACCGCACTTTTAATACTTACTCTTGTTACTTACGGAATTTACGGGAATTAATTATGGAAAATATTTTTATAATATTACTTGGTTTATCGATGATTTATATATCTTCAACCTCAAGACTTACTTCACATATAAACATGCTGATTTTACAGGGCTGGTTATTATTTTTAATTTGCTTATCGGGGTTTATTAGTGAACCGTGGTTTAATTATAGTATTTTTAATTCTTTAAAAGAAAATTTATCTCATATAACGGGAATAGTTTTGATAATTGTTGAAACCCTGATTGTTAAATCATTTCTTATTCCGGTATTTTTAAAAAAAGTAATGAAAAAAACACACGCCCACAGAGATTCAGAGGCTGATATTCCTCATTTTTACGCGCTTGTAATATCAAGTATTATTTTATTTATCGGATTTATGAGTGTAAATATTCAAACAACGGATTTTAAACTTATTTCTCCGTTGTATTTTGGTGTTTCAATCTCAATAATAATAACCAGTTTATGGCTTATAACAATTAAACGTACGGTTTTATCAAATGTAATAAGTTTTATAACTATGGAAAACGGTATTTTCTTGTTATCACTTTCAGTTGCAAAAGAAATGCCAGTAATAATAAATCTTGGTGTTTTACTTGACATTTTTATTGCCGTATTTATTCTGGGAATGCTTGTAAGAGAAATTAATACGGAATTTGAAGATTTAGAAGTATCTCATATATCGGAGTTAAAGGACTATACAGAATGATTAATTTTGTTTTAATATTTCCGCTTTTAGCGTGTTTGATATTGTTATTTACAAAGAAAAAATTTTTGAATAATTTTTTTATAACTTTATATGCAATAGTGCATTTTATAGTATCAATTGCGGCAAATTTAAATATTGATATATTTCCTTTTTGGGGAAATACGGTATTATTTGAGATAAACGGTATAAATAAATTATTTCTGACTGTTCTTTCAATTGTGTATCTGGCATTTGCTTTTTATAACAACAGTTATATGAAAGACGAAAATTCAAACGAACGCAGGTTAAGACATTATACTTATATGATAATGTTTTTTATTTTTTCTATGACAGGCGCAATTCTTAGTACGAATTTAGGAATTAACTGGGTATTTATAGAAGGAACAACGCTTGCAAGCGCATATTTAATATATTTTCATAAGACAAAACATTCCATTGAAGCAGCGTGGAAATATGTTTTTATTTGCTCTATAGGTATTGCTCTGGCATTTGTCGGAATTATACTTTTAACGGCAGCTTCAGGCAATCTTGAGTCACTGTATTATAAAGACTTATTTGAACATGCAAAAGAATTTAACCCTTTCTGGCTTAAAATGTCATTTGTATTTATAATGTTCGGAATAGGAACGAAAATGGGACTTGCCCCAGTGCATTTCTGGCTGCCTGATGCCCACGCGGAAGCCCCTTCGCCTGTTTCGGCACTTTTATCTGCCGCATTATTAAATTCAGCTTTTCTTATGATAATTAATGTTTTCAGAATTACTGTTTATGCAGGCTGTGATTCTTATGCAAGAATTATGCTTTTTGTAATGGGATTTTTATCTTTATTTGTTGCCGCTGTTTTCGTTTATCATATAAGTAATTATAAAAGAATGCTTGCATACTCTTCAATCGAAAATATGGGGATACTTTCAATTTGTCTTGCTTTGGGAGGAAGTGGCGTAGTAGCTGCTATGATACATTTAGCGGGACATTCTTTTATAAAGGCTGCATTTTTTATGACTTCTGGTAATATTTTAAAAATATACAACACAAAAAAAATTAAGAATATCGAAGGGCTTATAAATGTTGATAAAAGAACAGCTTGGCTATGGATTTTATCTTTTCTCGGAATTGCGGCATTTCCGCCTTCTATGCTTTTTATAAGCGAGTTTTTAGCTGTTAAAACAATGATAATTAATGGAAATTATTTTCTTTGTGCATTATTTTTATTCTTTTTAACAATTATATTATACGGACTTGCTCAATCAGTTACAGGTATGGTATTTGGAAAAAGAACGGAAATTATAGGGAATAAACAGCTTTCAATTTTTATGTATTTACCGCAGATACTGCTGCTCTTTATTGCATTTTTACTCGGTATTTACATGCCTGATAGCATTTCAAATATATTTTTAGAAGCCTCGGCGGGATTATAAGGAGATAATATGAATTGGACAGTTATAGAAAATAATCAAAAAATAAATATTTCGCAAATTCCTGCTATAACAATTGAACAGTTAAGAAATGACTATAACAGGCTAAAATACAGATTAATAGGTTTTTTCGGCAAAAAAGAAGAAGAAAATACAAGATTGTACGTTGTTTTATGTGATGATAACGAAGGAAAAATTTATGTATCTTCAATAGTATTTTCGCGAGATGTAAAATCTTATGAAGCATTAACAAAGGATTTTCCCGCATTTCATAATTTTGAGCGGGAATTTTACGAAGAATTTAATATTGAACCTTTAAATCATCCCTGGTTAAAACCGTTAAGACAAAATCAGGATAAATATTCATTTTTTGAAATGAAAGGTGAAGAAGTCCATGAGGTGGCAGTAGGACCTATTCATGCAGGTGTAATAGAGCCCGGGCATTTTAGGTTTATGTGTCAGGGTGAAAAAGTTTATGAGCTTGAAATTATGCTTGGTTATCAGCATAGAGGTGTAGAGGAGCTTTTAATAAAATCAAAATTTAATAACAGATTAGCTGAATCCGTTTGCGGAGATACTGTAATAGGTCATAATCTTGCATACTCTCAAGTGATGGAAACACTTACGGATACACAAATAACAGATAAAGCCCAAATAATAAGAAGAATAGCACTGGAACTTGAAAGAATTGCCGTTCATATAGGAGATATGGGCGCGATATCGGGAGATATGGCATATTTGATGGGAGCTTCAATTTTTGGAGTTACAAGAACACTTGTTATAAATACAATGCTTGAAATATCCGGAAGCCGTTTTGGCAGAGGTTTAATTGATGTAGGCGGTGTAAATTTTGATATAGATGAAACTATGCAGGAAAAAATAATTTCTATGTTAAAAGAGGTTGAAAAAACCGTTGATAAAGTTACCAAAATAATGTTAAAAAAATCCTCTTGTATTTCTCGTATGGAAAGAACCGGAATTGTAACAAAAGAACAGACACAAACCATAGGAGCTGTCGGCATGGCTGCACGTGCCTCCGGGATGATGCTTGACAGCAGAATAGATTTGAAAGATAAATTCTACAATTTAGATTATATTAAATTTAATGCTTCAGGTGATGTTCATGCCAGATTTAATTTAAGGTATTTGGAAATTAAACAATCTATTGAACAGATAAAAGATTTTATTAAAATATTAAAAGAATATAAAATGGAAAAATTAAAAGTTCCTTATGGAGTTATAAGTTCAAATTCTTTTGCTGTATCAATAACAGAGGGCTGGCGTGGCGAAATAGTACATTGTGTAATAACGGGAAAAAATGGAGAGCTTGTCCGCTATAAAGTAAAAGATCCTTCTTTTAACAACTGGTATATGCTTTCACTGGCGGTAAGAAATAACGGTATATCCGATTTTCCGCTTTGCAATAAGAGTTTTAATCTTTCTTATTGCGGAAATGATTTATAAATATAATAATCCTGGTATATACATCTGATACCATAATTCAAACACATATCAGACTATTTATTTTATATAATTAAAATATTTATGGTAAAATATCATTTGACTATGTTAAAAATAGTTTCTATAATGAAAAAATATGTAATTAAAGAAATATATAAAAGGATTTTAAACAGAATATACAATCCTTTTTTATATACGAATATAAAACCTCAGACTTTAGAATTACAAAAAAATGATAAATGTCTTGTAATTGCGCCGCATCCTGATGATGAAAGTATAGGCTGCGGCGGGATTTTAAAGCTTTATGCGGATAATTTTAGTGTTATTTCTTTAACGCATGGAAATAAAAATGATATAAGATATTCAGAAATGCATAAGGCGATGTCTTTTGCAGGTATAAAAGAGCTTATAATGCTTAATTTGCAGGATAAAGATATAATATCCGGACAAAAAAAATTTAATGAAATAAATATTTCGGAATATGATTATATTTTTATTCCGTATATTTTTGACCAGCATAAAGACCATAAAGCAGTCAGCATACTATTAAATGAAAAATTAAAGGATAAAAATCATAAAAAAAATCTAAAAATAGCATTTTATGAAGTCTGGTCAACAATAAATATGCCCCAATACTATGTAAATATTACAAGTGTTGCTGAAGATAAAAAGAAAATGATTAATTTTCATAAATCTCAAATTGCAGTCAAAAATTATGCCGATAAAATATTGGGTTTAAATTCTTATAGAGGGCTATTGCGTAACCTTGGCGCAGTTGAGAGTTTTTCCGTATTAGATGTTAATGATTTTCAAAATATAGTACCCAAAATCGTTTTTAATGCAATATAGATAGCTTGAAAGTGTTTTACCGGTAATTTAGACTGTTTTTAGTTTTTTGTGTAACAAATTGTAAATTTGTTGCACAAAAAACTAAAGGGGGGGGAATGCCGATATTAAATTTATATATAAATTCAAAGGAGAACGTACATGATTACAAATAATACTAATATTTAAGCGGTGATGAGATGGGTGCTGATGCGGATAATGTTTTATTTGCACTTTCTAATTCATTATTACACAGGCTTGCTGGAGGAAATATTAAAAAGGAAGATATTGATTCATTTGTTGATAATTTTGCGGCTAATTCAATGCAAGAATATGCAGTAGAATTAACAAATTCTCAAATACAAATTGCAAAAAATATTGTTAACAAATTATATGATAGATTTGCTGCAAGTGATGCTGTTCAAGATTCAATGTCGTTATATGATTTAAGCGAGGCTATTGTTTCACTAAGAATTTTTAAATATTTTCGTCAAGGGGCAGTTTATTTGTATTTACTTCCCTGATAGTGTGAACACGCTCTAAAAGAAGTAAGAATATATTCCGAGTTTTCAAGTTCTTGCTTTAAATCATTATCTAAAAGCAATTCAAATTCCCTTTTTCCCGAAATATTTAAATAAGAATTATCCATTTCAATTGAAGGATGAAAAATAATTTCTGTTACACTGTTATCATTTTTTATTTTTTTTAAACCTTCCAAGATAGTTTCTTTGTTCATATTTCCCGTATATAAAATTCCTATGAAATAATCATTTGTATTTAAATTCTCCAAAGATAATTTATTAATAAAAGTGAATGTATTTAAAAGAATATTTTTAACGGAATTAATGCAAAAGTTAACAGATACAGCTTTATAAGGTATTTTATAGGGAATTTCTTTTTGAGTTCTGATAAAAGGTATCTTATATTCTATGGTGAGAGCGGAAACAATATCAAAAACAGCAGGTATTGCGTGAGTATGAATATGGGAATCAACATGCGAAATATGTTTATATTGTAAAATACGTTCAATTTGCGCTCTAAATTCCGCTTCAATTTGGCGTTGGAATTTTTTACCGCCTGCTTCCAGCATAATTTCAGGAAAACTTCTGTTGAAATATCCGTATCTGTCTGTTATTAGAGAAGGATTAGTAAGACTTTTTCCCTCCATAATATTAAAATGAAATCCGAGATCAAGGAACGGAATTTCGGGTAAAACTTCATTAACAGCCTGCTCAAAACCTTCCATATTTGTTATTATACTTGCAGAAGTTATTATTCCATTTTGAACACCGTATTTTACGGCTTCATTTTTATTAACGGAATATCCAAAATCATCTGCATTAATAATTATTTTTTTCATTGGCAAAATTCGTATAATGTTTTTGATAGTTATATACAACTTTACAACGAAAAATATATAGCTGCCATATTTTTTTATATTTTATCATATTCTGCTATATATAGCGAGTAACCTTAAGGCATGGTTGACGAGGCGAGAGAGGCTTTGATACAGAATTAAATTATATTCGATTATCGATTGCAAATATGAGTTTTTTGTGAAAATATAACTTATATTAATATATAAAAAGGCGGAGCATATATTGAATATTGTTGTGTTTATAAAACAGGTTCCCGATACCGATGACGTTAAATGGACAGAGAATAATAATATAGACAGGACAAATACGGAAAGCATTTTAAATCCCGCTGACAGGCAGGCACTTGAAACTGCTTTAAATTTGAAACAAAGGTACGGTGCCTTTGTTAGTGCCGTTTCAATGGGGCCTTATAAATCTTTGGAAATTTTAAAAGAAGCAATAGCACTCGGGGTTGATGATGCGCTACTTTTAAGTGATTCAAAATTTATCGGCTCGGATACCTGTGCTACTTCTAAAGTTTTAGCTGCCTGTATAAAAGAAAAGTTTTTAAATACAAATTTGATTTTATTCGGTCAAAGTGCCTTAGACGGTGAAACTGCACAAACAGGACCTTCAACCGCTGTAAGATTATCTTTCCCCTTTATTAATAATGTTTGTGAAATAAAAGAAATAAACGAAAATAACATAATTGTTATCTCTGAAAATGAATCGGAAAAAATTACATATAAAGTTAAACTTCCTGCTGTTTTATGTATTAATAATTCTGTTTACGGTTATTCAATCCCTAAAATAGAAGGTTATATTAGAGCTCACGATTATAATTACAAAATTTATAATATCTCGGAATTAAGACTTAAAGAGGAGGAAACAGGAGTAAAAGGTTCTCCTACTTATGTTTCAAAAGTATATAAACATAATGAATACAGGAATTGCCGATTTATTAATACCGATGAACTTTTAAACAAAATAAAAGAGGTGTATTAATGGAGTCTGACGGAATATTAATATATGGAGAGTTAACCTCAGAATATAACGTAAAAACAGTTGTAAAGCAGATTTTGACAAAGGCATGTTCGTTAAAAGAAAAACTCGAAAATTGTAGCATAAAAGTTTGTTTAATAGGCAATCGCAGACATTATGATGAATTAATAAACGAACTCGGTGTTTATGGTGCCGATGAAGTAATAATTACAAATGATGACAGATTAGAAAATTACGATAAAAATTATTACCCCGAAATCTTTTATCAAATTGCTCAAAAATACCGGCCGCAAATAATACTTCTTGGCTCAACTGCACAGGGTAAAGAGATTGCCGCATATTGCGCCTCAAAATTTAACACCGGATTAACGGCAGATTGTACTAATCTTGATATAGCGGAAAACAATCGTCTGTTATCAACAAGACCAACCTTCGGAGGACAGTTAACCGCGGATATTTTATGTAAAACACTGCCTCAAATGGCAACCGTACAAGAAAATATATTTAAAGATAAACGTATTGAACATAATGCTTTTGCACGTTTTGAATGGATTAATATTGATGAAATAGAAAGAAAAATCGAAATAACGGATATTATAAAAAAAATATCGGAGAAAAAAGATATAACAACCTCGGATATAGTAATATCAGGAGGTTTAGGTGCCTGCAAAGACAACGGGTTTGAATTAATTAATAAATTCGCGCAAAAAATAAATGCAGCTGTATCAGGCTCCAGAGAGGCTTTTGAAAAAGGTTATATTACGAAAGCACAGCAAGTAGGGCAGACAGGTAAAACTATTTCACCCAAATTATATATTGCAGTCGGTATTTCGGGAGCTAACCAGCATATTGCGGGAATAAAAAACAGCGGTAAAATAATTGCAATTAATAAAGATGAGAATGCTCCGATATTTAAATATGCGGATTACGGCTTAAAAGGCGATTTATTTAAAATTTTAGATGAGTTAATAAGACAATACAATACGGAAAAAGAGGAAAAACAATGAGTAACGACGGAATTGAAAAAGAAAACACGCTATCATCATTTTCTACAGGTCAATTACTGAATTTTTGTCTTGGATTTTTCGGACTGCAATTCGCCTGGCAGATGAGAATTATTTTATCGGGTCCGGTTACGGAAGGACTTGGAGCTTCTCCGTTTCTTTTTGGTCTTATATGGCTGGCAGGACCTGTAACAGGAATGGTGGTTCAGCCTATAATCGGGGAATTAAGCGATAAAACACATACAATATTTGGAAAAAGAAGACCTTATCTGTTTTTAGGCGCGCTTTTTGCAAGTCTTGCCCTGTGGGCATTTCCTAACTCAGCAAATATTGCTCAAAAAATTGCAGAATTTCTGCATATCCCGATGCCGGTTTTTGGCGGTCTTATTATAGCTGCAATTATGATATGGATTATTGATGCCTGTGTTAATGCTGCTCAAGGTCCTTATAGAGCCCTTGTTCCCGATCTTATACCTCAAAATCAGCACGCACTTGCAAATTCTTATTTGAGCTTTGCAATAGGTTTAGGTTCTGTAGTAGCAGCAGGAACTGCTCCTTTTTTGAAATATGTCTTTAACTTCCAAATGAGTATAAATGCTCAATTTATAATGGCAGCTCTTGCATTTTCTCTTGCTATGCTCTGGACTTGTATCACAACTAAAGAACATCGTTATACACAAACAATTAAATCAGTCGGAGAAAAAATAAAAGAAAATGAGCCTTCATTTATGCAAAAATTATCAGATTTCTTTAAATCTTCTCCTGAGGTCGGTAAAATATGCACGCTTCAATTATTTACCTGGATTGGTATTATGAGTTTATTTATTTTCTTTACTCAATATGCAATTCATACTGTTTACGGTGTTCCCGATTTAACTTCGGCAACAGAAGAAGTTAAAAATTCATATCTTGATACAATAAATAAAGCTGCAAATTTTTCATCAATTTGTTTTGCTGTTCAAAATTTAATTTGTTTTGCCGTTTCAATTCCGATAGGCTTATTATCAACAAAATTTGGTAATAAAAAAGTACATTTTATTTCTTTAATAACCTTAGCATTAACTTTTATAGGAATGGGATTGTACCGTGAACAGGGATTTGTACTTATATGTATGGCAATAGCAGGTATAGGCTGGGCAAGTATTCTTGCATTGCCTTTTGCAATGCTTTCGGAATTTATTAAAAAAGGCTCAGAAGGATCTGTTATGGGAATATTCAATATTTTTATTGCAGGACCTCAAGTTCTTGTATGTACTTTACTTGCCTGGTTTATCAATAAATGTGCTTTTACAATACCGGAGGGAATTAATTATCACTGGGAATATGCTTTCTTTATCGGAGCATTAACACTTTTTGCAGCTGCAATAATTACTAATTTGATAAAAGAAAATAAATAAATTTAATATTTAATATATAAAAAACTGCTGTTTATTTTAGATTAACAGCAGTTTTATTTGTTTTTTACTTTTTTGTAATAATAAATGTAAAATAACAGTCAAGTTGAAAATTTGTATTTCATATTAGACTAAATATACTTTCTGTTGTATATTTTTTCCAATATATTATGAACCTGCACATTTAATTGACAATTACTCCTATTCTTTTTAGTATATCATCATGCAGAATTCTTGTATCTTATGTGATTTTGACGGAACAATTACTGAAAAAGACGGTTTATACTCTTTTTTTTCTCAATATGCTTCAAAAAACTGGATTGAAGTTGAACGTTTATGGGAAGAAGGAAAAATAAATTCAAAAGAATGTTTGAAACGTGAATTTGAATTTATTGCTGATTTAAATGAAGAACTGATTGTAAATTACTTATATACAATTAAAATTGATAAATATTTTAAAGATTTTTATTTTTTTGTAAATAATAAAAATATTGATTTTTATATAGTAAGCGACGGTATTGATTATTTTATAGAAAAAATATTAAAAATAAATAAAATCAATAACATTAAAATAATTTCAAATCATTTTGAATTTATAAACGGAGATTTTAAAATAACATTTCCAAATGACAGCAAAACTTGCATAAATAATTCCGGCACATGTAAATGTACTGTTTTATATGAAATGAAAAAAAAATATAAAAGTATCATATATATAGGTGACGGTATATCGGACTATTGCGTATGTAAAAAAGCGGATAAACTCTATGCAAAAAATGTTTTAAGCGACTATTGCAGTAAAAATAATATAAAACATACAAAATTTAAAAACTTTAAAGATATAATTCAAGATTTTAAAACTATCAGCATTTAATTTTCTCTTTTTTTGATATTTTTTTACTTTTTATATAATTATCAACACTATTTTTAAAACCTTTTATATAAATTCTGTAATAAGTTGTAAGAAACTCAAATTCGTTATCAGTCATATTTTCAAGAACTTTATTTTCGACTTGAATAATAGGCATAATAGATTCCTCCATAAATTTTCTGCCTTTATCGGTGAGGAATATTTGAATATTAGGATATTTAGCAGCTTTTAAAGTTATGTAACCGTCCTTTTCAAATTTTTTAACGGTAGAATTAACTGTTTTTTTGCTAATATAGCTGCAAGCAGCAATATCCTTCTGGCTGCATCCTTCACCAAGCTCATTTATGGAAAACATTACTATAAATTCGCTTTCGGAAACATTATTTGCCTTCAATAAAGACTGGTAAATATTATCCAGTTCACTAAGCATTGCATTTAACTGCTTTAATTTATATCCTATTTCAATAGTCATACTTGCCTGCTTTTAGAATGATAACACAGATTTATACAACAGAAGAATAAATTTTATATAAAATTAAATAAGTTTTACAAAAATTAATGGTCTATTTTCGGACTATTGATTTTTTTATGAGTAATAGTTATTATAAGAACAAAATAAGAGATATGTGTAAAGGGGATAAGATGATTTGCACCGATGAAAAAATGATTACCGATGAGGAAGTAAAAGCATTAGATAATGAATACAGCTCCTGGGGAGATACTGTTCATTATTCTAAAAATCCCAAAGTTTTCAGGGAATGTGAAGGGTCTTTTATGTATGATGCTGAGGATACTCCGTATTTAGATCTTCAAATGATGTATTCATCAGCTAATTTCGGATACAGGAACAAAAGAATTATAAATGCAGTAATAGACCAGATGCATAAGATGCCGCAATTAACTCCAAAGTTTTTGCAGCCTTATAAATCATTATTATCCGAAAAAATGGAAAAAATGATAGAAGCACGTTTTCGGGAAAAAGGAAGGATGCATTTTAATGTAGGCGGCGCACAGGCTACAGAAGATGCAATAAAGATTGTAAGAAATTATACTCATCGCAACGGCTTTTTCGCTTTTCAAGGCGGTTACCACGGAAGAACAATAGGGGCAACCTCTTTAACCTCAAGTTTTAGATATAGAGAAAAATATGGTCACTTTTCAGACCGTGCAAATTTTGTTCCGTTTCCTTATTGTTTCAGATGTCCTTACGGAATGAAATGCGAAAGTTGTAATCATTTTTGCGTTAAACAGTTTGCAAGACAATTTGAAAGCGAATATAAAGCTGTATATGACCCTAAAACCAATGAATGCGAGTTTAAAGCATTTATTGCCGAGCCTATTTTAGGAACCGGAGGTTATATTGATGCTCCTGATTGGTATTTTAAAGAATTAAAAGAAATTCTTGATGCTCATAATATAATGCTTGTGGTTGATGAAGTACAAATGGGTATGTTTAGAACCGGTAAATTGTGGGCAATTGAAAACTACGATGTTGTACCTGATGTAATGACTTTTGCAAAATCTGTTACTAACGGTATGAATCCCTTATCGGGTTTATGGGCAAAAGAAAAATATATAGCTCCTGATGTATTTACTCCGGGCAGCGCACATTCTACATACTGCTCTAACCCTATCGGTGTAAGAGCGGCTCATGAAGTAATGAGCATAGTCGAAGAAGAACAAGATAATTTTGAAACGGAAATTCCAAGAAAATCAACTCTCTTTATGAAAGGATTACATTATTTGAAATCAAAATATAAGCAGGTAGGAGATATTGGCGGAATAGGTTTTGCTCTTCGTATGGAACTTACGGAAAAAGACGGTTATACTCCCAATCGTGAATTATGTGATGCTATGCAGGAGGAAGGCTTGAAAGGCGATTTGGTCTATAAAGGTAAAAAATGCGGGCTTGTTCTTAATAACGGCGGCTTCTTTAAAAATATTATTACGCTTGTTCCTCAATTGTATATAAGCGATGAAGAAATTGAAATGTCTATTGATTTAATGGATCAGCTTTTATACAGGTTAACCAAATAATGTCTTTGGATATTATTTTAAAACATGATAATAATAGTAAGAAGGGAGCGGTTCTTTTATTTCATGGCTTAACAGGCAGCCCTTTTGAACTACAGAAATATGCAAAATTTTTATATAAGAACGGATTTGATGTTTATGCGCAATGTCTGCCCGGGCATGGCGATAATTTTGAAGAAATTTATACTATTTCTTATAAAGACTGGTTAAATCATGCATATTCTCAATTCAAAAAATTAAAATCCGAATATGAAGATGTATTTGTGGCGGGATTATGTCTTGGGGCAGTTTTGGCAATTGCAGTTGCAATAAAATTTCCAAATGAAGTAAAAGGTATTATATCATTATCAACAACTTTATATTTAGACGGCTGGCGACTTCCGTGGTTTATGTTTCTTATGCCGTTTGCTTTATCTACTATGATTAGATTTTATTATTCTTATCCCGAGTGTGAACCGCATGGTATTAAAAACGAAAAAACAAGAAATGCTGTTAAAAAACTTCTTGAAAAAGGCGATGTTGGGATGAATGATTTCCCTATGACAGGAATTTATGAATTATTAAAACTTTCAAAATACGTAAGAAAAAATTTAAAATCGGTTATTACTCCGATATTATTAATTCATTCAAAAGATGATGATTTAACAAGTGTAAAATCATCACAAACTGTATATAAAAAAATATCCTCGCGCGATAAAGAAATGATAATTTTATATGACAGCTATCACATGGTTTTATATGATAATGAAAAAGAATTTGTGTTTAATAAAACTCTTGAATTTATAGAAAATAGATTGAGCAGCCGTATGGCACATTTTGCAGTGCGAGAGGCTGCGGCTCAGTGTTAAAAAAAGCGGAATTTTTTATTAATTCCGCAAAAAGCTACGTAAATATATTTTAAAGTTTATAACCAGTTAATAACACGACCGCTGTATCTCCAACAAGATTCCCTATATTGACAGCATTCAAGACTGTCCGGATTACAATTTAAATAATTAATTCCGCCATGTTCATTACAAAAGGTACTTTTGCAAACACCACTTCGTGACATAGAGTTTTTTGGACAGCTTGTTTCATGATAGCCTGTATAATATCCTTCTGCGCCATCATTACAGACACAATGGCAGTCAGATTGATAAGCTGAAATTTCAACAACTTCATCATATAAATTTAAAATTTCCTCCTCAGAAAGATTTTCTATTATTGTATAGTCACTCATTTTTTATTCCTTCCAAATTTATCATTTCCCCTAGTTTTAAATTATTTTCCCTGTTTTTTTATTCCTTCCAAATTTATCATTTCCCCTAGTTTTAAATTATTTTCCCTGTTTTTAAATTTAAAAAAGCCTGAAAAGGGTGTAAAAGTTAATTCACCAAAATAAAGCCTGTTATTATAAATTAACCAATCCACTCTTACAAAATTAAAATCTTTTGCAAGTTCTTTTGATAAATCAAAAGCTTGTTTTATTAATTTCTCGGCACTGCATTTTATTTTTTCTTCCCTAAAGCCGAATAAATCTTCTGTTATATTTAAGTTTTTATCATATATTGTAATTTGATTTTCGTTATGCAGTTTA
>CAJOJP010000042.1 GCA_905234915.1 Candidatus Gastranaerophilales bacterium | reverse complement strand
AAACAGAAAAACGCGTGTCTGACTCTAAAATAAGTCTTTGATAGATGCAAGAGCTTGCGTTTTCACGCGTTTTGGCTGAGTTTAGATGTTTTTATATACGTAGCAGTTGGCTTCGTTTTATATCCCCTGACAAGCCGTTAATGCAATAATATAAATAATTTTTTAGTTTTATACATCAAAATATACTTTATGTTGTATATTAACTTTAATAGTCTAATATGTTTCTGAACTTGGACATATAGTGTAATAAAGCAAAGATAACCAAATTTTACTATAATTTTGACTAAGCTGATTTATGTAAAAGTTTAGCAATTAAGGCATTAATTGAGTCCGGTGAAATATATGAAAATCTGCCATTTTTTAGGTCTTTATCCAATTGCTCAATATTATCATATTGTTCAACTAGTTTTTGAATAGTATCATTATTCCAGCTGGAAAATGAATCAAGACTGTTTGGATTATCTATTTTACTTGGAAATTCCTTCATATCCTCCTTATCTCTGACTTGACGTCGAACGGAATCTAATTCGGCAGAATCTAAATAACTAAATTTACCTGCTTTCATATCTTTATCAAATTCTTCAAGGCTATTGTATTTTGCTGCAAGTTTTGTTTGTACCTCACCCGGCATACTTCCATTTTTATCAACAGGAAATTCTTTTTGCATTTTGCTGTCCGGTTTAAGCTTTTTATTACTGCTACTGTATTTCTCAACCTCCGGATATGAATGGTGAATATTCTTTCCGCCTGTTATATCTTCATTGTCTGTAGGAAAGGAATAAAGCTCTGCATGGTAAGAATCGTATGATAAATTTTTATTATTATCAAATAATCCTGTTGAAAAATCCTCCGGTTGAGTTTTATCAGAACTTGTATTTTCTGTTTCGCTTTGATTAAATAATGGAAATAAACCATTTGCACCGCTAATTTGATTTAACATAGTAAAACCTCGTTTCTATACCCCGTATAAACACAAGAAACACAAATTAAAAATTATTATTTATTATCCCCTTTTGTATTTCTACATATTTAAAAACATTTTGTTTATAAAAATTGCCTCACTGCAGGTAAAATATTAAAATCTGTAAAGTGTTTTATTTTTAGAAGTTTTTGGGAGGTTTTCAACTGTATTTTAGAGCATTAATTTCAAAAATTCCGGTTTTTTGAATAAAAAATATCAAATTATCTATAAAAATGTTCTAAATCAACAAAAAAACAAAAATGTTAGAAAACTTAATATTATTTTAAAATTGACGGTAAATATTGCAGGTATAAAAATATAAATATGTGCAGAATAGGTTCAATTAAATCAAAGAAATATATACACCCGTCAAAAGTTTTAAAGTTAATGCGGTCGCAGCAAAAGGGACATGATAATTCAGGCTTTGCGTTTATTATGCAGGATTTAGGCGGTATTTTTGAAAATTACAAAGACCTTCCTATTTTATCTATGGCGGTTACCGATGAGGGTATGAAGTATGCTGAAGATTTACTTCATAAGATAGGTTTTGTAAGAGTATTTCAGTATAATTTAGAGGTCTGTCCCGACAGCAGTTTAAAAATAGAAACAATGCCAAACTATGTTTTTGAAGTTTTTCAATATCCGAAAAATTATAAAAATTCCTCTCTTGAAGAAAAAGAAAATCTGCTGCTTGATACAAGATTAAAACTGAGAAAACACTTAGAGCAAAATGAAGAAGGTTTTGTATATTCGTTTTATCCTGATGTTATTTCATTAAAAGAAATAGGCGACCCTAATGATATCGGAACATACTTCAACTTATGGAGTGAAGAAGTAAATTTAAGAGCTAAAATTATAACTGCTCAATGCAGACAAAATACAAATTATGATATTGTACGCTATGCAGCTCATCCGTTTTTTTTACAAGGTTATACTACTTTAACCAACGGAGAAAATACATTTTATGAAAAAAACAAATTAATGCAGCAAAAACTACACAGAGGATACATAGGTTTTGAAAGTGACTCTCAATGTTTTTTATATACGCTTCATTATGTGCATAAAATTTTAAAATGGCCTTTAAAATATTATAAGCACGTTTTAACTCCTCTATCTTATGAAGAAATACAAAAAAGAGATAATAAAAATGTTTTGGAGCGCATTAAGGTATCATTGCAAAACTTAGAAATCAACGGACCTAACACAACAATCGGTGTATTACCTGACGGAACTATGTTTAACGTCATTGATTCAAAAAAACTTCGCCCGACCGTAGTATGTAAAGACGGTGATATTGTTGTTATGACATCAGAAGTAACAGGTGCAAATGAAATATTACCGACAAGAGATATTTCAAAAGACATTTATACTAATGAAAGAGAACTTGTAGTTGTGGATAACGACCTGAATATTCAGAGGATAGCTCAATGACAACAGTAAATATAAACAGTATTTCAAAAGATGATTTACCCTGGATAATAGAATACGAAAGCGATAAATGCCAATTATGCGGAAGATGTGTTGCTGCTTGTTCATTTGGAGCTATAAAAGTTGATGTTCAAAAAAGAAAAAAAGTTCAGGCAATATCAAATGAAGAAGGATTCCAAATTGATGAAGCTCAAAAAGCAATACCGGTTATAAGACAAGTTATTGATGCAAATAATTTTTGCAGAGGCTGCGGAATTTGTACTAAAGTCTGCCCAAATAATGCTATAAATGTTACAAGAAACAGAACCGAAATTTTTGGCACCAGATATAGAGCAAAAACTGCACAATCAGTAAAAAGAGGCGGCAGAAGCAATCTCCACACAGAGGGAAGAACTTTAGACAAAATTAAAGTAGGCAGAATATCACAAATGACAGATCCGTCTTTGGATGCAACTCGTCATACCTTTGATTTAAGAACTAATTTAGGAAGAGTTGTAAGTGCTGATAATCTTGATTTCGATGTAGAAAACGGTGAATTAAAAGAAAAACAAAATGAAAGTTTACCCGTTAATACTTCAATTTATCCTATTATGTTTTCTGATATGTCAATAGGAGCACTGTCTCCAAGAATGTGGGAAGCTATAGCTATAGCTACGGCATACTTAAACGAAGTAAAGAACATACCGATAAGGATGGCTACGGGTGAAGGCGGAATTCCCGATAAGCTTTTAAGGTCAAAATACTTGAAATATATGATTTTACAGATTGCCTCCGGACATTTTGGCTGGAACAGAATTATAAATTCTATGCCTTATATGATTGAAAATCCGGCAGGTATTTTAATAAAAATAGGTCAAGGTGCTAAACCCGGCGACGGCGGTTTATTAATGGCAGAAAAGAATGTAAAACTTATTCAAGAGATAAGAGGTGTTCCTAAAGCCGATTTATTATCTCCTCCCAATCATCAAGGGCTTTATTCTATTGAAGAGAGTGTTCAAAAAATGTTTTTATCAATGAACTGTGCTTTTAGGTTTAAAGTACCTGTTGCAATAAAAGTGGCAGCATCTTCAACTAGTGTAAGCGTATATAATAATTTACTCCGTGACCCTTATAATATAGTCGGCGGTTTCTTTATAGACGGACTTCAAGGCGGAACCGGAGCTGCACATGAAATTTCATTAAATCATACGGGACACCCCATTGTATCAAAATTAAGAGATTGTTATTTAGCAGCCGTTCATCAAGGTAAGCAAGGACAAATTCCTATATTTGCAGGCGGTGGAGTAGGTATGAACGGAAATTTAGCAGCTGATACTTTCAAAATGATTTGCTTAGGAGCCTCCGGTGTTTTTGTCGGTAAATTAATACTTCAAATTGCAGGCTGCGTCGGTAATGATTTCGGTAAATGTAACGGATGTAATACCGGCAAATGCCCTATCGGTATTACGACTCAAAATCCTAAATTAATGCAAAGACTGGATGTTGATAGAGTTGCAGAAAATATAGTTAACTATATTACAGCAACAGATATCGAACTAAAAAAACTTCTTGCCCCCGTAGGTAATTCAACTTTGCCAGTAGGAAGGTCGGATGCTCTTGTCTGCGTGGATAAAAATGTTGCAGAGAGGTTAAATATACAATATGTCTGCTAGGAAAATAATTAACACTGTTGAGAACGATAGAAGAACATCAACTCGAGAATTAATGCAGGAAATTTGGCATGCTGTTGATGAAGGAATAACCGATTTTGAAATAACTGCCTGCGGTCAGCATAATATCGGAGGAAGCGTTTGGAATAAAGACGGCAAAGACCTAAATTTTTATATAACAAATCCCGGTCAGCGCGTGGGTTCTATGGGAGCAAAAGGTACAAATATTTATGTAGAAGGGTCTGCTCCCGCCGATACCGGATGGCTTAATTCCGGTGCTAAAATTGTTATTAACGGTGATAGTGGTGACACAACAGGACATTGCAGCGCATCCGGAAAAATTTATATAGCCGGAAACGTAGGAACACGCTCGGGTGCTTTAATGAAAAAAGACCCGAAATTTGAAGCACCGGAACTCTGGGTGTTAAAATCAACAGGCTCATTTTCATTTGAATTTATGGGTGGAGGTACCGCCGTTGTCTGCGGGTTAAATTGCGAAAATATGCCGTCTGTTTTAGGTGACAGAGCCTGCGTCGGAATGGTTGGCGGTATTGTCTATGTCAGAGGAAATATTAAAAATCTTTCCGATGATGTTTTTATTCTCGATTTGGATGAAAATGATATTAATTTCTTAAAAAAAGGACTTAAAACTTTTTTATCGGAAATTAAAAAAGATGAATACTACAATCAATTAATAAATTTTAGCCTGTGGCATAAAATTGTTGCTAAAACTTATGAAGAAAGGCAAAAACACAATGATATTTCTTTAAAAACTTTCAGAATAAATAAATGGTTTGAAGAAATAGGCGGTTCAATATTTTCAGACCTTATTCAGGATGATTTTAAGTCTTATGATTTGGTTCAAACCGGCAGCTCAAGACTAAGAAAACCGAATTGGAAAAATTATGCATATAGTGCCCCCTGCGAGTATAACTGCCCTATAAAAATTCCCACACAAAAAAGATTTTCCCTTTTAAGAGCAGGTAAGGTAAAAGAAGCTCTCGAACTTGTTTTAGAGTATAGCCCATTCCCAGCAAGTGTCTGCGGTCAGGTTTGTCCTAATTTATGTCTTAATAACTGTTCCCGAGGCAGTTTTGATGAACCAATGGATGTAAAAATGCTAGGCAGTTTATCTAAAAACATAAAAATAAAAACTTTTGAAATAACACAAAAACACAAAATTGCAGTTATA
This sequence comes from Candidatus Gastranaerophilales bacterium, assembly GCA_905234915.1. Classification (GTDB taxonomy): domain Bacteria; phylum Cyanobacteriota; class Vampirovibrionia; order Gastranaerophilales; family Gastranaerophilaceae; genus Avigastranaerophilus. Next base: position 11,938 of record CAJOJP010000042.1, on the reverse strand, counting down.
GGTTCAGGGGTCGCCGGTATTTCTACTGCCTGGCAGTTATCAAAAAAAGGTTATGAAACGGAAATATTTGAACAGGATAATAAAATTGGCGGAAAACTCTCTCAAGTAATACCCGAAGAAAGATTACACAAAGAAATTTTAGAAACTGAACTTGAAAGATTTAAAAACTGCGGTGTAAAAATTCATACGTCTAAAAAAATTACTCCACAATTATTTAAAGAAATTGAAAAAAGTTTTGATGCCGTCGTTATTGCAATAGGCGGACATAATCCTGTTGTAATACCGTTTGAAGGTTACGAAAGACTTATAAAAGGCTTAAACTTTTTAAAAGAATGTAAGAACGGCAAAAAATATAATTTAGGCAAAAAAGTTGTTGTTATTGGTGCCGGTAATGCTGCAATGGATGTGATTACAGAGGTTTATAAACAAAACGGAGTTGAAGAAGTAACCGCAATTGATATTCAAGAGCCGAGTGCATTTGAAAAAGAAATTAAAGCAGCGGAAAAACTCGGCGCAAAAATAATGTATCCTTGTTTTACTCAAAAAATAACCGAAAAAGGTGTATATTTAAAAGACGGAAGATTTTTAGAAGCAGACAGTGTTATTATTTCGGTTGGCGACCGTCCTATTTTTGACTTTTTAGATAAAGAATATTTGGATGAAAAATCCAGAATACAAATAAATGAATTTATGCAGACACAAAACAGTAAAGTTTTTGCAATTGGAGATGCAATAAAACCGGGATTATTCACAAATGCAATTGCTTCAGGTAAAAAGGCTGCAGAAAATGTAATTAAATTTTTAAATAATGAGCCTTTAACCCCTGTTAAGGAAAAAGACTTAATACCTTCAATAAGAATAAAATCCGAATATTATGAATGTTACAATTCCAATTGTGATAATGAGCAAAACAGATGTATGAGCTGCGGTTATTGCAGGGATTGCGGATTATGCAGACAAAGCTGCCCTAATAATGCAATATCAAGAATAGAACACGAAAACGGACAGTTTGAATATGTATCTGATGATAGTAAATGTATAGGCTGCGGAATTTGTGCAGGACTGTGTCCTTGCGGCATCTGGGAATTGGAAGATAATAAATAAAATTTCAAAACTTTGTTAAAAATGGCTTAAAGAAAATTTTGAACTTTAATTGTAAATAAATCGTTTAAATAAATGTAAGACCGATTAAAACATGTTTTAAAGGGGCAGGTAAATAGAATTGAAAGGACTTCTTATGAAAAAAGTTTTAATTTTTAGTGCATTTTTAGCTTGTTTAATTACATTTGCTCCTTATGGAGAATGTAAAACGCCGGAGTCACCCGTATTTATACATAATGCAAAACCTCAGCTTCAGGTGCAATCACAAATAAAAGAAATTGAAAATTTTATTGTTCATTGGAAAAAGTAAAATTTTGTTCTATCCTATTTTGATGAACCTATATTTACAAACGGTACAGCATTTCCCATCATATAAACAGGCAGATGTCCATCCCATTTTTTAGCATACTCAAGTTCTACCAATTGTCTGTTGTTTGCTAATGCTTGTGATTGTAATTGAATAGCTTTTGCTTCTGCTTCTGCCTTTAATACACGCTGTTTTGCTTCTTCCTGAACCTGTACTGTTATATTTTTTGCTTTTTGTGCTTGTTGTTCGGCTGTTACTTTTTCTTCTACAGCTCTTTCAAAAGCATCAGAATAATCAATATCAACAATTTGAAAATCTGTTACGTTAATATAATCATCAATTAAATTTTCTTTCAATAACAACAAAATATCAGATGTTGCTTTTGCCCTGTTGCCAATTAAATCAACTGCATTCCATGTTCCGATTACATTTTTAATAGTTCCTTCAACGGTAGGAATAATAATTTTATCTTTATAATCCCGTCCAACTTCTCTATGCATTTTAGCAACATCAGAAGGTACTAAATTATAATTTACGACATAAGATAATCTTGCTTGTTGGATATCCTTTGTAAATACCGTAGTTGAAGGATTAATTTTTTGTGTTTTAACATCCCAGGCATAGATATGAGAAATAAACGGAGTTACAAAATGAATACCTTCCTGATAAACTACGGGGCTAATCTTTCCTAAAGTTACTTCTACTCCGCGTTCACCGGGTTTAATTATAGTACAAGTTGAAAAAAATGATATTAAAATCATTATTGCAATTATCCCCAAACCAAGACCGGCTGCCTTTTTAACAAAATTACCCATATTTATTTTTCTCCTTTATTCAATTAACCCCAAAACAGCAAATAAAATTTTTACCGCAATAATTATAACCAAAATTGCGAATGTACCATATAACCATACGTACTTTACCCATTGCGATTTATCAAATAATAATGCAATCATTGTTAAAAACATTAACGGCAAAACATATAATATTAGAAATATCCTAAAGTATAACATCTATTAAACCAATTTTTTACCATTATATAAAATTCATCTTATGATTGTCAACAAAACGGATAATTTATAAATATTAATTAAATTAGGAATATTAATGCTAATATATTTATTGGAAATAATAGAAGAAGTAATATGGAAAATGATTTAAGATTAAATGCAAAATTATTCGGCTTTGAAGGAGTTATAGGAAGATGTGATTATTTAAAGAATATTATTGTAATTTCCTTAATTGCTTTATGTTTCATAGTTCCGTATCCGATATGGCTGTTTTCCAATATTCAAACTTCTTCGGATTTATATAGTTTAGATGAAATATTTTTTGAATCCCCGATAAATTTGAAATTTTTGTTTATGACAGGTTTATTTTTAAATTTTATTTTATCTGCTTCAAATATAATCAGAAGATTAAATGATATTAATGGAGAAATAAATAATTTTATAAATACATTTATAGTATTTTTGTTTGGATTATTTAATTTTTGTTTTGTTATGCCATTGCAGCTGTGCTGTTTATTTTTCGCAACAGGCATTATTTTAGAAATAATACTATTATTTATGCGCGGAAAAATTACAGGCGGTTATAATTATGATAGTATAAAAGACTTCAATGAAATAACAAATTCAAGGAATTGGACAGAGGAATTATTTGATAAATTCAAAGAAAAACGAAGTTTTATCGGAATAATATTATTTTTTATTGCTATTACCATTTTTGTTAAAATTTATATTTTAGTATTTCTTCCCTCATTTATTCCGGAGGATAACGTAAAAAATAACCAGCGGATATCAGAACAAACAGTTGATAAAAATACAAAACAAGAACCTGATTTTGCTCCTTATATGAAAGAACTTCAAGCAAAAATCAAAAAGAATTGGAATCCGCCAAAAGGACAAGAAAGTAAACGTGTTGTTTTATTATTTTCAATTGCAAAAGATGGACGGTTATTAAATGTTAAAATTCAACAATCCTCGGGTATAAATGAAGTTGATGATTCAGCTTTAAATGCAGTTAAATTGACGGCATTTAATCCTCTTCCTTCCGAATTTAAAGGGAATAAAGTTGATATTCAATTTACTTTTGACTATACGGTATTCGGACTTTAATTATGACTAATAAATACAAAAAAATTGTTTTTTTTATAGTTTTTTTTCTTTTATTAATCGTTTTACACTCTCTTTTTGTGGCTGATAATCCGGCATATACTATAGAAACAAGCAATAATAAAAATATTATTGAGATAAAAGAACCATTAAAACCAAAATATAATCAAAACAATTTTATTATTACCAATAGTAATGAAAACACATATAAAATCAGCAAATTAAATTATACGAAACATGCTATAGTTCTTCCTGATATAGGATATTCCGAAACAACAGGTATAAAATCTTTTTCTGATTATTGGTTTCAATTTGTATATACATTAAAAGTTAATGAACCGGTAAATAATTTAGAGTTTATAGTTCCTCTTCCAATTAATATAAAAGAACAACAATATATCTCCGATTTAACCATAACTCCAAAACCAAATATAATTGAAAAGGGACAATATCTGAGCAGTATTACATATATTGCAAAAGACAGTAATAATATAAGTGCAAAATATATTATTCCATATTTGGATAGCGATTTAAAAATAATTGTTGAAGGTAAAGTTAAAACAAGAACTTACAATTTAGAAACGGCAAAAAAATTAAACAGAAATATATCACCTGAAACCTTATCGAGTTTGCAAAAATATCTTGAACCGCAAAAAGATATAGAAAGTAATGATACTTACATTATAAATATTGCAGAAAAAATACAAGGAAAAACACAAGAAGAAATACTTGAAAATATATACAAATATATTCAAACAAATATGAATTATAAATTAACAGATTGTATCGGAGCAAAACAAGCAATAATCAAAAAATACGGGAAATGCTGCGATTATGCAGCCGTAATGGCAGCTATGGCAAGAGCAAAAGGTATTCCCTCTCGTGTAGTAAGCGGTAAAGTAGTTGACAGAAAAAGCACTACACATAACTGGGTAGAAATTTATTATGATAAATACGGATGGGTAACTTATGATCCTGCTGTTTCTCCGGCAAATAAATATATACATGATAAAAATGGGAAATTAATTCGTACCGATAAAATTTATGATGTTTCACCTAATGTAAAATATCTTAAAATAGCAAGTGATTCATTTGTAAATCATATTATTAAATATTCATTTTATAAAAATAATAATAGTGTTGAGGTTAATGTTGATACTCGGGCATATCCGGCTGACTATTAAAATTAATATACGTCAGAAAGTATTTGTTGTATATTTAGTCTAATATGTCATGAATCGGCACATTGTCTTGATTTTTTTGCATTTAAATAAGATAATAAAGTCGTATATAGGGAGGCTGTATTATTAATACTATATCTTTAAATAAAATTAAATTTTTACTGTTGTTTGTTGTTATTACAGGAGTTTCTTCCTTCTCTTTTGCTATGACCCCTGCTGCAAACAGATATTATCATAAGGCATGTATTCTCGCTGATGAAGGTAAATACGAAGATGCAGTTTCGGTTTTGAATAAGGCTATTCAAATATCTTCTTCAGACGCACTTTTATATACTAAACTTGCAGGCATGTACTCGGAACTCGGACAATGGGATAATGCTGCAGACGCATATAAAAAAGCATCAAAATTAAGACCAAATGATGCATTTATATATATCAGCATTGGAAATATTTATGAACAAAAGCAAGATTATAAAAGTGCTTTTAATGCTTATAATCATGCTTTGAAAATTTTCCCCGAGTATAAATATAATTATTTAAATCTGGCAAGTGTAGAAACTCATTTAGGCGAAGATGAAGAAGCAATAAAGTATTATCAAATATTTTTGACTCATTATCCTGATGCACTTGATGCACGTGAAAATATGGCATCAATTTATTTGAGAATGAACAAACCCGAAGATGCAGTTAGTATATATAATGATATTTACATGAAAGATCCTGCTTCATTTAAAGATTTTTCAAATTACGGATTAGCACTTTACCGCATTTCCGATTATGAAAATGCGGAAAACATTTTATCAAAAGCGTTGAATAAAAATACCGATGATTATGTTGCAAGAGCAAACCTTGCTTATGTTTATCTTGCACAGGGAAAAGAAGAAGAAGCTCTTGCCGAATTTGAAAAAGTACTTGAAATTCAGCCTGATATGTCATCAATACGCTTTGATTACGCAAATCTGCTGGCAGATAAATTGCGTTATGAAGATGCAATTAACCAGTATAAAGAATACTTATCGGTGCATACAAACAATCCTGTTGCATACTTAAATGCCGGTTTAATATACGAAAAAACCGGCGATTATAACAGTGCGATAGACATGTTTGAAAAAGGCAGAACGACTGCCCCTAAAGATATGGAAATTCAAAAAGAACTGGCTAAGGCATACCATCTGTTGCAGCAATACGATAAGGCAATTTCTTTTTATAATAATTTACTTGCAAATGATCCTGATAATCCGGAATTCATGTTAAATAAGGGAATAGCTTTTCATGCTCAAAAAAAATATCAAGAAGCTATAGAACTTTATAAATTGGCTCTTGAGCGCGATAAAGATAATGAAACAATAAAAGATTACTTATTAAAGGCTTATATCGCTCAGGGAGATGCTTATTTCTCAGACGGAAGTTACAGAAAAGCAGTTACAAGCTATGAGAATGCTCTTGCAATGAATAGGGAAAATCCTGTTCTTTATATTAACATTGCTAATTCTTATGATAAGCTGGGTTCAAAATCTAAATCTGTTGAATACTATGAAAAAGCTATGGAAATAGCACCAGAAAATACCGAGGTGCTTTCCTCTTATGCAAAAAATCTTACGCAAAACGAAAAACCAGAAGAAGCCGAATCTGTTTATGAAAAGGCTATCAGCACAAGTAATCCGGATGATGAAGAAAAATTTAGTTATTATTCTGATTTAGGCGATACTTATTATAAAAATAAAAATTATAATTCTGCACTTGTCGAATATAAAAAAGCTCTGGTTATAAAGGATAATGATGAATTTTTAAACATAAAAATAGGAAATACATACAAAGGTTTATCAGACCTGAAATCTGCCATTGAATATTATAATAGGGCAATAAAGATAAATCCTGAAAATCCGGATTCATATTTTAACTGCGGTTTGTGTCTTGCCGAACAAAATAATCTGAAAGAGGCTAAAGAAAAATTTGAAAAAGTAATTTCGCTTAAAATTGATTATGAGTATGCTTATTACGCTTTAGGGTTAGCAAATGAAAAAGAAAGAAATTATGCTGAGGCAATAAAAAACTATGAATTGTTTATTCAGTTTTCGCAAGATAGAACTTTGAAAAACAATATATTAAACAAAATCAATAATCTTAAAAAGAAATTAACTTAAGCTGAATAAAACTAATGAAAAAAATATCAGTCATATTAATAATATTGTCATTGATTTTTTTATGCGGATTTAAACGAAAAGCAAAGCCTATAATTATACTTTCTTCAAACAAAATTACAAATGAAACGGCATATAAAATTGAAAACAATTTTTTTGCCAAGTCGAGAATATTTTATGTATTGTATGCAGCTGACGGGTTTAAATATCAGGGAATAAGGCTTCAAATATCAAAAAAAGAAGATAAAACATCAAACTGGGGATTTTCATTGATTATGAGCCGTGATATATATGTAAATTCGGGAGAAAAAATTTACAGGGATAATTTATATTTATCCCAAAAGGGGCATTATATTATACAATTTTTTTATTTAAATAATAAAGATTATCCTTTTGCGCATAGAGAATTTAAGGTATATTAATATTTTTTCATTTATTTGATTTAGGTGTAAAATATTTAGAAGATATTGAAAAGAGGTTAAGCATGGATTGTATTTTTTGTAAGATAGCAGGTAAAGAAATTTCTTCTTCATTAATTTATGAAGACGAGAATGTAGTTGCTTTTAATGATTTAAATCCGCAAGCTCCCGTACATTTTCTTGTTATTCCTAAAAAGCATTATTCTTCATTAAATGAGATAGATTCAAAAGAAGTTTTCGCTCAAATTTTTTCGGTAATTCCTGAAATTACAAAAAAACTCGGAATAAAAGAGTACAGAACAGTTGTTAATACAGGCGCAAGTGCAGGTCAAACAGTGTTCCATATTCATGTTCATGTTATGTCAGGCAGAAATTTTACGTGGCCTGCAGGTTAGGTTGGTATGGAAAACAAATTTGAACGCTGGTATGATAAATATCCTGATTTAAAATTACTTTTACAGATGTTGGAAAATGTAGATGAGTATAATATGGAGCTTATCGCTCAGGATTTTATACAGATAATTATGGAAAAGTATAAGTATAAATTTGATAATGTTATTGCGGATTTATCGCATAATGCTCCTCCCGGATATAAAAGATGGTACGATAAAAATTATAATCTGCATACTTGCGTTGAATTTATAAAAACCATAGAAGATGAAGATGAAAAAAAAGAATTAATAAATAATTTTATAATGGCATTGTTAAGTTTTGTATCGAGTGCTGATAATGGCTGATAATATATTAATAACAGGTTCCTCGAGAGGAATAGGTCTATGTATTGCAAAATATTTTGTTAAAGACTTTAATGTGTATATTTCAGGCAGAAACGAAAATAAACTGAAGGAGTTATGCTCTGAATTCGGCTTTAAAGGTTATGCTTCAGCTGATTTAACAAGTGATAATGCTGCAGAAAATATACTTGCGCAGCTTAATACGGATATTGATATTTTAATTAATAATGCAGGAGTTTATTATTATAGTCCTATTGAGAAAATGAAATTTAAAGATGTTCAAAATTCAGTAAAAATAAATACAATAGCTCCTTACGAGCTTGCAAGACTTACTATTCCTTATATGAAAAGGCAAAATTGGGGAAGAATTATAAATATAGGTTCTATTTCAGGTGTTGTAGGCGAAGCAAATGCCTCAGTCTATACAATGACAAAGGCAGCATTAATCGGATTAACGAAGGCTCTTGCACTTGAATTGGCTCAGAATAATATAACAGTTAATATTATTAATCCGGGCTGGGTTGATACCGAACTTATTAACAATTCAAGTTTAGAAGAAAATTTTACAAAAGAGGAAATTCTTGAAACTATCCCGCAGAGAAGATTTGTAACTCCTTATGAAATAGCTTCGGCTTGTGAATTTTTAATTTCAGATAAAGCAAAAACCTTAACAGGGCAGTCAATAAATATTTGTGCAGGATTAACATTGGGTTGTTAATAATTTACTTTTATATATAATGATTTTATGTTCAGACAATTTTTACCAATAATTTTATTAACTGTTTCAAACGTATTCATGACCTTTGCGTGGTACGGACATTTGAAGTTTAAAGGAGCTGCATTATGGCTTGTTGTTATTGTAAGCTGGGGAATTGCACTTTTTGAATATTGCTTTCAGGTTCCTGCAAACAGAATAGGGTCGGAATTTTTTACGACAGCACAATTAAAAACTATTCAAGAAGTTATTACATTGGTTGTTTTCAGTATATTTTCCGTTTTATATTTAAAAGAAGAATTTCGCTGGAATTATATCGTAGGGTTTATTTTTATTATTTTAGCCGTATTTTTTATTTTCAAAAAATGGTAATTAAATTAGTATAACGTTTCTTTTTGCAGTATTCTAAAATGTCGGAAATAAATGAACTTTATAAAACAATAAAAGTATATAAATTGAAAGACGCAAATTCCGCAGTTATTAAAATTGTAAATTCAACCTAAGAGTCGCAAACTCGCTTACGCTCAAACAGTGCGACTCTTATCGCTGTTTCATTAACAATTTTTTAATAACTTCGTCAATGGTCTTTCAATTCATATACTTTTATTTTATTTAGTATATTTATTTAAGGAACGTTATACTGGCGTAATTTTTTTGCTATATCTTTTGCGGCTGCTTCGCCCATTGAAAAACAGCTCATTTGAGTTCTTAATGCGGCTTGCGCTTCAAAATCCGCACTAATTATACGCCCTATCGCATATAAATTATCATAATCAGCAGAAATAAGGGCATCTAAAGGAACATAATATGTATGATTTATGTGCTGCAGTTTATCTTTTTTATTTGAATTACTATGTATATCTATAGGATAATTACACGCTAAAGCAATATTATCAAAATGTTTGTGATTAATTATATCATCAGCTGTAACTGTATATCTGCATTTAACTCTGTTAGATTCCCTTACTCCGAGCATATTTGCTATATTTGATATATATGAACTTTCAAAACCCGGAAAATATCTTTTACAAAAATTATAGAGTCTAAAAATTCTTTCTCTGCCTTGTTTTATAGCTCTTGAATATACAAAAGGGTCTGATAAATCTTCATCATCTTCTAATATAATTCTTGGGGCATTAAAGTTTAATGCATCAGGCATTGAAGGCATTGAAAAGACTTGAAAATACGCTGTATCTTCATATTCAAGAACATTTTCACTGACAGCTTTTTCAAATAACGGCTTTAAAGCCCATTTTCGCTTATCCCATGTACATGCAGTCGAAAGATATATTTGTTTATCCGTTCTTTCAACAGTTGTAACATTTCTGTCTTTATCGTAATTTTCCAGCCAGTCTGCAAAAACATCAACGTTTATTCCTGAAATAATAAATCTTAATGACGGTGTTTGAAAATTTTCTGATTTTTTTTGAAATTCACAATTTAAAAGTTTAAAAATTTTTCCGTCTGCTGTAGCGTCTATGATATAATCCGACTCGATATATATTGATAACGTTTTATGAGAAATAAAATTTTCAAAAATGCGGGTATTATTGTTATATATTATATCAATAGGCGAAGATGAAAATAAAACAGTACAATTGACACTGGAGAGCATATCATCAAGCGCAATTTTTAATAGTTCAGGATTAAACCAAAATTCATTTTTGTCAATATATGTATGTCTTGCACCATATTTGTCTGCAAAATATTTTAAATCGGCAATAAATTCAGTATTAATATTTTGAGTATCAACTTTCATAGAGGGAACAACCAGACCTAGAGTAATAGAACCGCCGAGTGAATCTGAGCGTTCAACCAAAAGAGTATTGACTCCCTTTTTAGCTGCAATATAAGCTGCACTAATACCCGATGTGCCTCCGCCATATATAATTAAATCGTATTTCATAATTTTAACTTTGATTTTGTAGTTTACAACTTAATTATATTATTAAAAAGTTGTTATTTTAATACTTATTTATTTATCAACAAATAAATAATGTTTACGGTATCAGAAGAAAGAGAAGAAAGAGAATCTTTAATCAGGCTTATTTTTTCTTCTCTTGATTTTAAGTGATTATAATCAAAAAATTTAATAATATCACATTTTAATATTTGAGAAATTTTTTCAATAGTAGATAATGAAGGGAAATGCCTGCCTGACTCTATTGCACTAAGCGACCCTGTTTCAATTTGAATTAATTCCGCAAGCTGTTCCTGTGTATAATTTGCACGTTTTCTTAGTTCTTGTATTCTTTTACCCAATAATTTTTTGTTATCCGTCATAATACTTGTTATGCTAACTTATTTGATTAATAAATTTAAGCGTAAAATAGATGTATTTTTAGCATAAATTATGATAAATAATCGCACAAGTATTATTCATTTACGTGATTTTTATAGAAAATCAGTAATATAAATGTATATATATGTTTACAAAATGCTTTTTTTACATAAAATACATGTTATAAATATAGTTACATGTAAAACTATATGCTACGTATGTATAAGGAGTTTAAAATGGACTTTGATTTAATAGAACAACTGAGCGACAGTGAAATAAGCATGCTATATAATGATGCAATTCAAAACGGGAATGATGAGAAAGAATATTTAGCACGCTGCCAATGCCTTAAACCTGACGGAAATGAAGCTGCATTCGGCGGTGCAAGAGGCGGTTGTAAACTACTTGAAGATAATGGTATTTATAATGAAGCCCGTTGTACAAGGTGGTGCAGAGATATAGGCTTTCAATTAAGCTGGTTTACAAGAGCATGTTTCTGTACTTATTCATGTGTTTTTGGCAATAGTGACGGTAATAATTACGGATATGTATGGAATTGCAATGCTCAATTAACATGTCCTGATGTACCTGATCCTGAACAGGAAGATACTGAAGAAAATGAGAGTTCAGACGGAACATAAAATAAAAACTACGTAGGCATAACCCGATATAAAGTCGGGTTTTTTATTTAAAACTTATTTTTAAAAATTTATAACTTATAGATATATATTTATAATATTTAAATCTATGAGATATATATTGATAATAAAAAAATAAAATTATGCAACTAAAAATATATTATGTTGTATAAGTCTAAATATTATTTATATTAAAGCATTCACGGCATGTCAGGGGATATAAAACGAAGCCAGATGCTACGTATATAAAAACATCTAAACTCAGCCAAAACGCGTGAAAACGCAAGCTCTTGCATCTATCAAAGAC
>CAJOJP010000041.1 GCA_905234915.1 Candidatus Gastranaerophilales bacterium | reverse complement strand
GATAGATGCAAGAGCTTGCGTTTTCACGCGTTTTGGCTGAGTTTAGATGTTTTTATATACATAGCAGTTGGCTTCGTTTTATATCCCCTGACAAGCCGTAAATGCTTTAATATAAATAATTTTTAGACTTATGCACCAAAATATATTTTTTGGTGTAAATTTGTATATAATTACCATTAAATTTTATATAAAAATGGAAATGAAATTTCTTCTTTAGTATAATAAGTGTTATGAATAACGATAATGATAAAATTAAAGAATTAATACAAAAAATTGTTAAAAATCCTAATGACACTGAAAGTTATATACAACTTTCCAGTATATATTTTAACAACGGAGATTATGAACTTGCAGCAAATGTTTATGACGGTTTATTGCAGTTTGAACCTTCAAATTATATTGCTTTAACCAATCTTGGCAATATTTTTTATTTTAGAGGCGATTATATTAAAGCTGTCAATTATTACTCAAGGGCAGCTAATCTTGAAATAGATAATTTAACCGTATATTTTAATTTGGGAAATGCCTATGCAGAGCTTGGTGAATTTAAACAAGCTATGTCAAACTATATAAAAGCCCTCAATCTGGATAAATCAAATTATCAGGTATATTCGGCTATAGGCATGCTTTATCAGGACAGACAAAATTATAAAGATGCTCTTATGTATTATGAAAGAGCATTAAAACTTTGCGATACAATACCTGATAATTATACAAATATTGCTTTTGTTTTAATGAAAATGGGTGAAAACCTAAAAGCTGCCTCGTATTTTGATAAAGTCTGCGAAATGGTGCCTGCTAATCCCTTTTATATGTTATATTCTGCTAATGCTTATTCGGCAGCAAAAATTTATGATAAAGCTAATGCTTTGTTTTCGGCAGTTATAAAAAAACAACCTCTAAATTATCAGGCACATCTGTGCTTCGGCATTTCACTATACGAACAGCATAATATTGATAAAGCTGTTGAAATGTATAATAACGCAATAAATATTAATCCCGATTTTGTAAATGCATATATGCTTTTGGGAAATTTATACTGCAGCGAACGCAATTTTGAAAGTGCAATAAATTTATATAAAAAGGTTATTGCTCTTGAACCTGTTAATTCTAATGCATATACTATTTTAGGTAACACTTATGTTATGTTTAAAGACCTCAGAAGTGCTATTTCCTGCTATAAACAAGCTATTGATATTGATTCTGATAATGATGAATTAAAACTTATTTATATTGAGATAATTCAGGAATTCATCAAAATAAGAGATGGAGAAACCGATAAAAATGCAGCCTTCAACTAGAAATATTGCCCCGGCAGAAAAAGCAGTATCCGTTCTATCTTATTTTACAATGGGAATTGCGGGGCTTATTTGGATTCTTATTGCTTACTTTCTTAATAAAAGATTAAAATTCTTTTTAATGTATAATGCTGTTCAGTCAATGCTTATCTCTGTTTTTCTGGCTTTACTCAACATTGTATTAACAATTATCCTTCAAATAATAACTGTTATACCTGCTTTAAACAGAATAGGAATTAATATCAGCATATTTTTGCAGCAAAGATTTAACTTGCTCGGACTTTCTTTTAATATAACCGAAATTTTTGTATTTATTGTATTGCTTTATATTTCAACAGGAATTATTCTTGGAAAAATTTTTTATGTTCCTTGTTTAACCCGCATAATGAAAAAAATTATGAAAGAATACAGATAATAAATTTATTCATCACCTAACGGTCTTAATAGGATTATAGAATTTAAATTTAATTGCAAAAAGTCATGAACTTCGGCTTTTCTGTTTGGAAATTCTCTATGAATAACTTCACAATCTTTTATTGCAACAAATCTTTTTGAGCCGTTTAATATATCAGAAAGCACTCTGTTGCGTCTTCCTGTTTTCGGCATAAAAACACTGCCTTTTATTTGATAATCCTTCGTTATAACAAGAACTTTTTCTGACCAAATTCCGGTTACAAAATTGTTTTCACCTTCATCTTCACATATTTTATTATCGTACATATTTAAATCCTTTCTTATACTGAGTATGATTGGAACAACGGTAAATATAATGCTAATGCAAGAAAGCATACCAAACAACCGATAAAAATTAATAATAAAGGCTCTATTAATTTACCTATTGTATCAACAATAATATCAAGCTGCTGGTCAATATGAGATACACATTGAGTCATCAACTCTCCCAAACGACCCGATTGCTCACCTGTCGAAACCATAAACAATATCATTTTGGGAAATATATTTGCAGCTTTTAATGCTTCTGATAAATGAGCACCGGCTTGCATTCTTTTTATTGAAATTCTTATCGCATCCTGCATTACAGAGTTTGATAATGTAGTTCTTGATAAATATAAACAATCTAAGATTGGAATACCTGCATCATAACCAATCTGCATAACAGTTAAAAAGTTTGAAAAAGACGAGGCTTTTACAAGTTCCGATATTAAAGGAATTTTTAATAATAATTCCTCTATTCTTCTTCTTGATACTTCCCATTTTAACAGATATATAATTGTTCCGACAATACCAGCTATACCAATAGGTATGACAGCCCATTTTTCTTTTAAAAACTCACCTGCAGTCATACAAAATGCTGTAATCGCGGGTAATTCTTTTCCCTGTTGATCAAACATATCTTTAAATGCAGGAAATACAAACATCAACATTACCAATACTACAGCATGTGCCAATATAAGAACAAACGCCGGATAAGTTAATGCCGATATAACTTTAGCTTTGATATCCCCCTGTTTTCTCAAAAGCTCAATTAATCGTTCAAAAGTTTTATCAAGCTCACCTGAATCTTCTCCTGCTTTTGCAAGCCCAATATATACAGGTTCAAATAGTCCGGGATATCTTGCAATTGTATCAGATAACGTATATCCTGAGATGACCTGCTTTTTTATTTCCTGCGCAAGCATTCTTACCTGTCTTGAGGCTGCATCTTTTTCTATAAATATTAAACTTTCTATAATAGGTAAACCTGCTTTATTCAATGTTAAAAATGTCTGTGTGAAATCAATTTTTTCTTTCAGAGATAAAGACTGTAAATTCACACCGCGAAAATTTTTATCTTTTGAAAGTGCTTTTACGGTAATAGGTTTATATCCCATATTTCTGACACGGACTTTAACCTCCGCCTCAGATTTTGCATCAATTCTGCCTTTTATATGCTCGCCGTTCCATTTTTCGGCTTCGTATTCAAATTTTGCCATATTTATTACCTTTATTCTTTGACAGGTCCTAATACACGCAGGAACTCGGAAATAGTTGTTTCACCATTCAAAATATGTCTTAAACACGACCGATATAACGTGTGCATACCTGCTCCTATTGCTGCCTCCTCTATTTGGATATCATGAGCCCCTTGAGAAATTAATTTTTTAATTTCTTTTGAAATAGGCATTACTTCATATATTCCCAAACGACCTTTAAAACCTTCATAATCACACTTTTCGCATGACCCCGGAATATATACGGTTCGCGACATAAACTCCTGAATTTCTTTTTGTCCTCCGGTTATAATCATTTCAGCTTCTTCCCTCGTCGGATGAGAAGGTATTTTACAGTGAGGACATAAATGCCTTACAAGCCGTTGTGCTATAATTCCTACTAAAGTTGATGAAACAAGATAATCTTTTGCCCCCATATCTATTAACCTTGTTATGGTTGCAGCTGCCGAGTTAGTGTGAAGCGTAGATAATACAAGGTGACCTGTCAATGCAGCCGATATTGCTGTTTCCAATGTTTCAATATCACGAATTTCTCCGACTAATATAACATCGGGATCCTGCCTCAATATTGCACGCATGCATGAAGCAAAAGTTATTCCGGCTTTTACATTTATTTGAGATTGATTTATACCATCTATCTTAATTTCAACAGGATCTTCTATTGTTGTAATATTTATCTTTTCATCATTTATTGCATTCAACAAAGTATATAACGTAGTTGTCTTTCCTGAACCTGTAGGGCCTGTAGCTAATATAATTCCGTTCGGAGAACTCTCCATTTTTTTTATAATTTCAATATCTTCTTTTGACGCACCTACAAGATTAAGCTCCTCTTTAGATGCCGATAAAGAAACAGCAGGAGCCAAAATTCTTATAACCATTTTTTCACCGTTGCCTACAGGAAGGGTATTAATACGAAAATCATAATCCTTCTTTCGGTATGTTATTGAAAAAGAACCGTCTTGAGGTCTTCTGTGTTCTGCAATATTCATTTTTGAAATAACTTTAAGACGGGTCAATATTGAAGATTCGGATTTTGCCGGCAATTTTAAAGTCTCACGTAAAATCCCGTCTTTTCTGTATCTTACAACATAGCCGTCTAATCTCGGTTCTATGTGAATATCGCTGACTCCCTGCTCTATTCCGGTTGATATAATCTGATTAACAAACTGAACAACTATATTTGAATCATCTTGTAATTCTTTTTGTGCCTGTTCAAATAATGTTTCTTCTCGTTGATTTGATAATGTAGCTTTTTCAATCCTTCTAGATAATTTAGATGTTACTTTCTTAGACTCATTAAAGAAACTTTGCATGCACATAGCATACTCATAATAAGTAATAAGTCTTACCGTAGGCTTTAATCCGGTTAAAAAGATAATATCATTAATAACTTTTTTATCATTGGCATTTACCATACCAACAACCAAACCTTTTTCATCGCAACTTAAAGGCAAAACCTGATTAATTCTTATAAAGTCCTCAGGAAGCATAGATAATACATCATCCGAAATTTTTAAGTCGCTGTCAGCTGCTGCTTCAAAGCCCTGCTGTGCTGTTAATGCAATTTTTAACTGTTCATTTGTAATATATTTTCGCTGAACTAATAATTCCGTTAATTTTTTCTGTTCTTTTTTACTCTCCATTAACGTATTAAATAATTGCTCTTGAGTTAAAAAACCCATATCAATTAGAATTTCACCGATTTTTTTCTTTGTAAAATCAACTGATTTCGGTTCCTTCGATAAATTTTCCGCTGTTTCAGGAACATCTGCCTCAGAAGAAACTGATGACTCAGAATTGTTAACTTCATCATTGTCATCATTTTTGAAAGTTATAGCAGCTGCATCATCATCAGCCTGTTTTAAACGTTTTTTTATATAATCAATAAGTTCATCAAATTCTCCGTCAGAAATTGTCTTAAATTTAACACTTTTATTATTCATAACAGATGAAACAGCTGACTGAACGACACCTTGATTGGTATTATTTTTTGCAATTGAAAAAACAACACCGCCCTTTATTGCAATCGGAGCATAAGAATTGGCTTCCATATCGTCAACGGCAAAATTGCGCAACACGGAAATATCAATTACACTCTTGATTTGTTCAACACTGCTGCTCATTTTCTATACTTCCTAAAGTTCAGCGACATCTTCCGTATCGTGAATAATTCTTGGTGTAATAATAAATAACAATTCATTCTTCGTAAGATTCTTACTTTGATTTCTAAAGAAGAAACCAACCAAAGGAATATCACCTAAAATAGGTATTTTGCTGACAGTTTCAGATTCATTTTCCTGAATCATACCACCGATTAACAATGTTTCTTCATCTTTTATCCTTAAAGATTTTAAATCAAGATTATGTCTTTGAAGCAAAGTTGCAGCCGTATATTCAACACCTGAATATGTATCCATTACAGGACGAAGTTCAGACGAATAATCCGGTTTTATGTCAAGAGAAACATAACCATCAGGACTGATAAACGGCAGAACTTCAATTTTTATACCATTATCATCTCCGGTTTCAAATGTTTTCTGAACGGAAGCATTACTGCCTTCTCCTGCCCCGCTTGTTAAAATTTGTACGGTAGTTGATTTAATATAATCCTGCGTTAAATCAATAGTGGTCTTTTTTCCGTTTGTAACAATAATCTTAGGATTTGCAAGCATTCTCGCTTTTGAATTTGTTATTAAATAAGAAATTGTCTGTTGTAATGACATTCTTGATGAATCATAACCGGTGTGATTTCTTGGACCATGCCAGGTATAAGAAGAACCTGTTATTCCATTAACGCCATCAAACCCGAATGCAACACTTTTATTACCCATTAACCATTTATTATTAAATTCTTTTGAACCTTCTTCCGTTAAAGTTACAATTGAAATTTCAAGCAAGGCCTGAGGCTGCTTTTTATCATTATCCAATATAAACTCATTTACTAATTGTATCTGATGTTCGCTGCCACCAATCAAGGTTAAAGTACCAAGTTCAGGCTGCACATAGAGTATCATTGTAGGTTTCGTTGAATACGACGAAATACTGCCTGTTGTAATACCGCTTGAATAAACACATGCAATACTGCCACCGCCTAAAGCACCATCTTGCGCTGTTTCTACAGAGCCTTTCGTTGTCAAATTCGCATTCAATTTAGCAGAAGAATTACCGCCGCTGGACAATTGGGAAGTAGAACCATCAAAGGGCAAGCGGAATAATGTTTCGCATATCATCTTTGCCATTTCAAAGGGAGTCGTATGATTTACTCTATATGTTGTCATTAAAGGCTTTTTATCAAATCTATCCACTATTTTTTTTGCCATCTGGTAATCGTTTTCAGTACCAAAGATTAACAGCTCATTTCTGTCTGCATTTGTTGTAACAATAGGTCCATAAGACAACCCTGGTGTATTCAAACCAAATACATTATTATTCAAAAAACTTGCAAGATATGCAGCATCAGCATATTTTACAGGCAAAATACCAATGTTATCTTTTGTCAAATTCAAAGTTTCAGCCTTATCAGTACCAACAATCATTATAGTTTTATCTTTGATAACATAAGTAAGATTGCACATTTTCATTATCATTTTGAATGCATCTTCAAGTCTGACATCAACCAAATCAAGAGTTACATTACCGGTTGCAGACTCATGGAAAATAATATTTAATCCGGCTTTATCTGCAAACATTCTTAACACTTGCTGAACATCCGTATTTCTCAAACTCAAATTAATTTTTTGACCGTTATCATCGAAATTTACATTTCCCGTAAGACTTATTTTATTAGATGTATTATATTCCGATCTTACTGCCGGCTGACTCATATCGTATGTGAGAGGAGCCGCCGTCGCTATATTATAAGCGAGAACCGATACACATCCTGCAATAACCAATAGTTTTGATACGTTGTTAAACTTACTGTTCATAATATATGTTCTACTCCTCTACATTTTTATCTTTATATCTACCTGCAAATTTATTATTTAAATTAGCAACTGATGACTGTGCTTCCAACTTTCCGGGGATAAATAACTCCCCTACAGATGCCACATAAGTATTATTCTTATAGCTTATTTCAACTTTATTTTTTGTAATATTTTTGATTTTATATCCTGAAATTTCATCTCCGATTTTAACAAATTCATCTCTTCCGGCCAAATTAACTATTGCAGAAGGACTGCTTTCATCATACAAAATACCCGAAATTTGTGTTTGAAGTAATTTTTCTATATTTCTATCAGGAACTAATTTTGTAGGAGGCTCTATTATTTCAAATTGAATGCCATCCATATTTTCATAACCTTCTTCGGCTGTCTGCTGAAAAACAGGAGGCTTAAAAGGATTTTGTCTTACTGCTTTATTCCAAGCAACCATTATTGAATTATTTGCACGACCGTTTTGATTAGCGTCTTTCGCTAAAGACTTTTCATCTTTTGATTTTTCTTCTTTTTTGTTTTTATCATTTTCTGCATTTTGATTACTGCCTGATTCGTTTAAAGCGATTTCAGCTTTTTCAGGTTCATTATTTGAAGAAGCTTCAAATAAATCATCTGTTTTTAAAGATTCAGTTTGTGCAGCATCAGAAACAGTTGCCGCACTGTATGAGTTTTCGTTATTATCTAAAACAGTGGCTTCCCCATTATCATTAAAACCTACACTCATCATATCCGCTGTTTTATCCGAGCTTTCATCAAAGAAAGAATTGGTTAAATCACTTTGCAAATCCTGATTTTCACTTACTTCTACCGAAGGTATTGGAGATGGAGTTTCCGTCTTGTTCGCTGTTCCGCCTGAAATTAGTTTTACTATCAAAAATACCCCTACCAGAGCCAAAATAATTATTAAAAACAATAAGAATGTCATTTGTTTTTTCTTGTCAGAATGTAAAGATTGTCCATCCTCACTATCCTCATCAGCTCCATAATTTTCAGAAGAACTATCATCTTCTGCATCATCTTCATATTCGTATGAATTTTGAATTTCGTTTTCTTCTTCCGAATATTCTGTTGTTTCTGTTTCCCAGTTAGTATCGTTTTCGTTCGCCATATTTCTCACTCTTATTCAGAAAATCTTTTATTTTTATTCTACACTTATTTTTCAAATTCGGCAATTAAAATTTTAAATTGCTAAAATTATTGGTTTTATATACATAGTGTACTTTTATTTTGAGAATAACACCTCAATCATATAGATTAATTTTTGTAAACTTATATTTACAAATAATATAATATTGATGCAAGAAGTATAAATTTAAAGTTTGAATACGAAGCCAAAGGGAAATATCATTAAGCTCATAATAAGAATTATATTTTAATTCCAATATAATAAAAAGGCGGCACCCAGATTCGAACTGGGGGATAAAAGCTTTGCAGGCTTCTGCCTTACCACTTGGCCATGCCGCCAAAGTTAAATTAAATGAGCGGAAGACGGGACTCGGACCCGCGACATTCTGCTTGGAAGGCAGACGCTCTACCAACTGAGCTACTTCCGCATGGCTAATTTTTATTTGACATTATTATTATTTTTATAATATCTCGACTTCTATACTACACAAAAAATTTTTATTTGGCAACTTTTATTTCAATTTAACAAAAAATATATTTTGTTAAGTATAATTATAAGTTTAGGCTTAAGACGAAATCTTCAAAGCGGTTGCTACGTATCCTATTTCGCTAACATCAACCTAAAGCCGCTCGGATTGCGAGTCGGCTTCTCTGTTGTTTCTGTAAGCGAAATTACGGCAACTTCGCAATGCTTTTCAGATTTTTTTCTTTGCGCCTAAACTTAATAAAAATTTTATTAATTAAGCGGAGAAAAAGAAAATTCTTTAAGGAGCATTGAGCACACGCATTTCGTTAATAAGCACTTTGCCGCGTTGTCTTGTTAAAAATATAATAAGTTAAAATACGGCTAGTGCGTTTTACGAAATAAGTGGGTGTAACAGCTCCGCAAAGAATTTTCTTTTCGTAGCGTTGTTAAATTAAAATTAAAAAATTACTTAACAAAATATATTTTTTGTTAAATATTCATCATTTAGCATCTAATCAGTTATTCCAAGTTCATGAACCGAGCTTAAAACAGAATCTAAATAAAGTTTTAATTCTTTAGAATACTCATTTTGACTATGTGTTTCGATATATTCAAGAGCATCAGCACGAGCAAGTTCAAGTATATAAAGGTCTTTTGTTAAATCAGCAAGATGAAGTTCCGCTATGCCGCTTTGTTTTACACCTAACATTTCTCCCGGGCCTCTTATTTCTAAATCTTTTTCAGCAATAACAAAACCGTCATTTGTTTGAACAAGAACATTTAACCTATATATTGTTTCTTCATTTTTAGCAGATGAAATAAGTATGCAATAAGATTGCAGACTGTTTCTTCCTACCCTGCCCCTTAACTGATGTAATTGCGAAAGTCCGAATCTTTCTGCATTTTCAATAACAATAACCGTTGCATTAGGTACATCAACGCCTACTTCCACAACTGTTGTACAAACGAGAATATCATATAATTTATTTTTAAAATCCTTCATTACTTTATCTTTTTCATCGGTTTTCATTTTACCGTGCAACAAGCCTATTTTAAAATCTGAAAAAACACCGTTTTGCAGGTTTTCAGCCTCTTGAGAAGCTGCTTTTGCCGATAAAGTTTCGGATTTTTCAATCAATGGAAATACAATATATGCCTGATGTCCTTTTTTTATTTCTTCTCTTATTAATTCATGAGCTTTTTTTCGCTGCGATGCAGTTAAAAGAGTTGTTTTTACAGGTTTTCTGCCTTTTGGAAGTTCATCTATTATTGTCAAATCCAAATCGCCGTGAACAGTCAGCGCAAGCGTTCTTGGAATTGGTGTTGCAGTCATTGTAAGCATTTGCGGTATTTTCGCTTTTGACTTAAGCATGTTGCGCTGTTTAACTCCAAATCTGTGCTGTTCATCTATAACAATGGCTCCCAGATTTCTAAATTCTATATTATCTTGAATTAACGAATGTGTGCCGACTGCTATATTTATTTGACCGTTTCTTAAATCTTTTTCCAATTTTTCTCTCTGTTTTTTTGTATTTGAAGAAGTAAAAAGCCCCACACTTATACCTAAAGGAGTCAGCCAGTTTACAAAATTATTAAAATGCTGACATGCTAATATTTCAGTAGGAGCCATTATAGCTGTTTGATATCCGTTCTCTATTGCGGCTAAAAGCATAATACATGCAACAATTGTTTTTCCGCTTCCTACATCACCTTGTAAAAGCCTTTGCATGGGTTTTTCACTGTTTATATCATTTAGAATTTCGTTAACAGCACGCATTTGCGCATTTGTAAGCTTAAAAGGAAGTCCTTTTATAAAATTCATAACAAGTCCATCATCTTTTATTTTAAGTTCTGCAGCTTCATAAGTTTTTCTTGTAAGATTACGAATAGAAAGCATTTTCATTTGAAGTAAAAATAATTCTTCATAAACAAGTGTATATCTTGCTTTTTCTAACTGATTTTGATTATCAGGAAAATGGATAATATTTAAAGCATCTTTTCTGTTTAACATATCGTGTTTTTTTATTAATTCGTCAGGTACAATGTTTTTTATAACAGAACTGTATTTTTCAAGTGCATTATAAATTGCTTTTCTTAACGCTTTTATATTTAAATTTTCAACAAGAGGATAAACAGGTACAATTCGTCCTAAATTCAAATTTTCCACTGTTACATTTGTTTCATCAATTACTTGATATTGAGGTTTATCTATTGTCATAGAATGATTGTAAGCGTCATATTTTGCGCATCCGGATATTATCATATACGAATTAACAGGGAATTGAGCTTTATATCGTTCTATAGTGTATCTGTTGGCTTTTGCGTAGAAAAAATTCAACTCTAATGAGGAGGTTTCATCACGCACTATAACTTTTAATACAGTTAAGTTTTTTTTTGTCGTAAAATTCTTTACAGCGCAAATTCTGCCGTATATAGTAGCATTTTCACCTTCTCTAAGATTTTTTATACAGCATCTCGAGGAATAATCAATATACTTTTTCGGATAATAACTGATTAAATCAAATACAGAAAAAATACCGAGTTTATTAAGCAGATATCCAAACTTTGCCCCGACTCCCTTTAACATAACAACATCTGCCTCATATATATTTTCATTATTTTTTGAGGAAATTTTATTATTTTGTTCAGGATTTAATTCACTCTTTAAAACCGTCACAAATCTGTTGATAATTTTTTTTCTTTGCATAATAGATTCTTGTGCATAATGTTCAAATGCTTCTAATATCGGAGTCCACTTCGGATTTTTACCGGAAATTCTAAAAATTATACGCAGCTGCTTAATCATAAAACCTGCAAAATTACTTTCTCGTCCGGATAAATTTATATATTTATATTTTTCTTCAACCTGAATTGCACGTTTAATATGCTCAATATCTATTTGTTTGATATAATCGGCATCTTTCATCTTTTAATCTTTAATCTTAAAACTTCATAAATATCAATAGGTTTTGACTTGCCTTTTATGTTAACACCGCTTAATTTAACAACATCAATTCTATCCTTTACGTATTCATATGTATATTCCGAAATTAAAAATTGGGTTTTTAAAATTTGATTATAAGATTCAATTCTGCTTGCAAGGTTTACATTATCACCTATTACCGTATATTCAAAACGTTCTTCGGTACCTATATTACCGGCAAATACTTCGCCCGTATTAACACCTATACCGATATTTATAACAGGTTTATTTTCTTTAATAAATTTTTCACGCAATAAACTTATTTTATCAATAATTTCAATACCGCATAAAACCGCATTTAAAGCGTGTTCATCCGTTTTAACAGGTTCTCCGAATACGGCAAGAAGCCCATCTCCTATATATTTATTAACTATACCGTGATATTTGGCAATTATCGGTTCAATTGTCGAAAAATATTCATTTAATATAGATGTGACTTCTTGAGGAGGAAGTTCTTCCGATATTTTTGTAAAATTTCTTATATCTACAAAAAATATTGTAACAATTGTTCTTGTTCCGCCCAGCTTTAATTTATCCAAATTTGATACAACTTTATTCATAACATCCTTAGAAATATACTTACCCATAGCATGTTTAATCATCTCAGCTGTTTTATCCGTAGTTAATACGGAATAAAGCAATTTTAAAAATGTTGCAGCATACA
The DNA here is from genome assembly GCA_905234915.1 of Candidatus Gastranaerophilales bacterium. Taxonomy (GTDB): domain Bacteria; phylum Cyanobacteriota; class Vampirovibrionia; order Gastranaerophilales; family Gastranaerophilaceae; genus Avigastranaerophilus. The sequence continues at coordinate 6,711 of CAJOJP010000041.1, read as the reverse complement.
TGGTAACTATTGGAGAAACAGGCGCAACGTATATTCCAAGCATATATTCAAATAAATAATATATAATATACAATATTGATAATACTGTCGTAAATATAAGATTTACCCTGAAAACTTTAAATCCCCTTAATATCAGGAAACAAAATATTATTGTAATAACAGGAGTATAGTCTTTATCATCAACTGTCTTAAATGAGTTCGACAACATATTGTCAATCATTAAAGCATGAATATCTAAATCTGCATGACTATCGGATAAAGGAGTATTATAAACCTGCTTCCATTTTTCCTCCTGAGCGTTTAAACCTATTATTACAATTTTATCTTTAAAATTGTCGGGAGAAATAACAGGTATTTGATTATTTCTAACAGCCTCAAAAGAATCAATTATATCAACTGCAGAAAAAGTTTTATGCGCATAGTTTTTGTTTTTAAGTTTAAACCAGTTTAAATGTGTTATATATGCATATATTCTGTTTCCGATATTATCTTTAATTTGTTTAAATTCAAGCGGCATTTTCAGTGTTTTGCAATTATCCGTCGAACACAAAAATTTATCCCTAATTTCAAACTCAGATATGTTTTTATACTTAGCATAAGCACTGAGAGCTAAAGAAGGATAAAAATTATCATTATACATAACAACGGGCATATATGTTCTTACATAATCATCTTTATCAAACGGCAAAGCAGAAGAAGCTAAAATATTGACATTCTGCAAAAAATCTTTAGGCAGTCTTACAATTCCGTTATATGAAAAATAAACTTTATCATTTCTTTTATCTGTTATTTTAACATTTGATTTTGAATCAAAAATACCTGAATAATCAGCCGGAATTATATCGCCTGATATATTTGAATTTAGCAGAACATAAGAATTTATAAGTTTTTTATCCTTGGATATATATTCATAGAATTTTTTATCGTAATTCGGATTATAAGTATCCGGAAAAAGAACAAGATTTTTAAATATTGTTACTTTAGCCCCGCCTGTATTTTCAACATAATCAAAAATTTGCACAAAATTTTGCCTGTTCCACGGCCAGGAAATTCTATTAACCGATTTATCATCAATAACTACAAGTACTATATCATTATTAACCGGTTTATTAATAACGCTTGTCAATATTTTTATAAAAGCATCATTCACCCTGCGGTCAAATACATTTCCCGCTATTGCATATAAAAGCATCAAGATTGTAATTATTATTAAAACAATTATAAACTTTGAAAATTTAGATTTTTTCATAACCTAATTTTATCAACTAAATTTATTGATTAGCGATATGTAACAATTTATTTACAATCATATAAAAAAGAGAAATTTAAATATTCAGCTGTTTTTAATAATATGCATAAAGTGTAAAGGGGTTAAAAATGTGTAGTAGTGTTTTCTCTGATTTTAATACAAATATTGTAAGCGTTCCGGCATCATTTGCCGCAGCTGCAAAAAGCAGTACACAAAAAGTTGAAAAAAAAGAGAAAAAACAGAGTAAAACAGATGAATTAATGAACAAACAGGTTCCGATGATGATACCGATGTCAGGCATTCCTGCCGCCGCTTTATTAACCTATGCTGTTGTTACAAAAAATACCTCCGGATTAAAATCACAGATTTTTAATCTTTCAAAAGAACTTGCAGAATTAAAAAATTTTGCAAAAACATTAGAAGAAAAAAGCTTAAAAACACAGGATAATAATAATACATTATGGACTGCTATTATAGGTGCTGCAGGTTTAGCAGGAGCTTATGAAGCAGGAACTTTAAACAGAAACGACGAAAACAAGGTTTTAACGTCCTTACAAAACAAAATTGATAAAATGAATACAAATTCATACTATGCTGTTCAAGAGGCTCAAAAATCAGCTTCAGGCGCATCGACTCTGATAAATAAATATTCAAAAAATATAAACGGTGTTCAGCTTATTGATAATCCGAACTCATTAACAAAAGATAAAAATAAATACAATAATGCAATTCAGGCAATTCAAAGTGCCGCTGCAAGAAGATTATATAATGAACCTGAAATAGACCCGATAAGAAGTGAACACCCTACCTTGTGGTCTGTAACATCAGAATTTGCTCCGATAAAAGAAGGCGGTTTAGGCTCAGTTCCTGCTGCCGTTCAAGAAAATTTTACAAAACTCGGTATTGATAATCCTTCTTTTATTCCTATGTATCAGCAAAAAGGAAAAGCTTCCTTAAGAAAAGAGGGAGATAACTACATATATAAATACGGCAAAGATTTTGAACTGCCCGTAAAAAAAGCTGCCGCTTTTCAAATGGATGTTTACAGAAACGGAATAAGTAAAACGGAAAATATTGAAATATTTGTTGCAAATGCTGAAAAAGATGAAAATAAACCCCCCAGGCAATTGATATTCATTAAAAATGATAATTACTTTGACGGTTCAATCTATCAAAGCGGAACAAAAAACGAAGAACCGGAAAAATTTGCCTTCTTCTCTAAAGCTGTTTATGAATTTGCCAAAATGAAAACAGATATTAATTCCGTCAAAAATGCAGAAATACCGGATAAAAATTTATTTGATTCCATAAAAGAACCAGAAGGTTTTATTTTAAATGATTGGCAGGCAAGTCCCGTTGCTGCTCTTGCAAGATATAAAGCTCCAATGGAAAATGCATACGGGCAGTTAAGTAGTGAAGCAGCCGATAAGCTTTCTCAAATGCGTATAATAACAATCGGACATAATACCATGTATCAGGGGTCAACTTTAAATAATAACGATTCTAAACAAACAAAAGAATCAACTTCTAATATTTTGAACACTTTATTTGATGACTACACTTACGACATTGTTTCAAACGCAAAAACTCAAGCTTCAACGTGGAATAAAAACGATGAAAATTTGAAAAATATTGACAACGTTTTATTAACCGATAAAGATTATACTAATCTTATTCACACAAATCTGCTTAATATGGGGGTCTGCTTAAGTGATTATTTCCATCCGGTTTCACAAAACTATGCAAATGAAATAATTTCCTCCGAGCATGATGAATTGGCAGGTGAACTAAAATGGGCATTAACAAGACGAAACGAAGCTAAATCACTTGTTGGTATTATAAACGGAAATGATTTTAATAAACTTTCAATTGAAGCTAAAAAAGATAAAATAAAAGAAACATCGGGCATTGATTATAAAACATATAATAAAGGGTCTGATATAAAAGAGGTAATTGAAGCAAGAAAAGAAAATAAAATTAATTTTTATAATGAATTTATAAAACCGTTTACTCAAAAAAATGATTTATCAATAAAAACAGATAAAGTTGAAAATATAAGAAAAATATCCGAAGATTTGGAATTTGTAGAAAGCACCAAAGGAATTAAAAAGTTACCTGATTTAAGTAATGAAGAACTTGCAAATACTCCGGTTATCACATCTGTAGGCAGGCTTGTTTCGCAAAAAGGCATAGATGTAATGTGTGATGCAATTCAACTTCTTATGTATAACTGGAAAGATGATTTTGGAGATAAACCAAAACCAATATTTTACATAGGCGGACGTGACGGAGAAGACGGAAAACAGAGAGCTTTTGTAGAAAAATTACAAAATGAAACATTATCAAACAGCGACTCAAATCGGGTTGTATTTATGCACGGAATGGCACCAATGCAGTCCTTAACGGCAGCTTCCGATTTCTTCCTTTTACCGAGTAATTTTGAACCATGCGGATTAACTCAAAGCGAAGCATTTGCACTTGGAACTCCTGTTATTGGCAGCAGTGTAGGCGGTATTGTCGATACAGTAAACAGAAACGGTTTCCAAAACGGCATATTAACTAAAAAAGAACCCAAACTAACTGCACAGAGTTTCTATGAAGCAATGAAAGAAGGACTTAACATTTATTTTAATGATAAAGACAAATATAAAAATATGGTCAAAGATTCTTTGGCGGAAGATTTCAGCTGGATACAAAAGGGTAAACAGGGACCTGTATATGAATATCTTTCAAAAATAGGTGTAAATACGGAAAAACTACCCGACGCAGCTTAAATTTTGTATTGAAAAAACAATAAACCGGTCATTTAAGAAGATAAAATAACCGGTTTTAATGTTTTAATCTTTGTTTTTTAAAGCTTCGCGTACTTTTTCATCTATTTCTTTTTCAAGTTCAGGTCTGTCGGCAAACAGTTCTTTAACTTTATCTCTGCCCTGACCTAATTTTTCATCGTTATAGCTAAACCATGCGCCGGCTTTTTTTACGATATCTAAAGATACTGCCATATCTAAAATACAGCCTGATTTGCTTATTCCTTTTCCGTATATAATATCAAATTCGGCAATTCTAAAAGGCGGAGCAACTTTATTTTTTACAACTTTTACTTTTACTCTGTTTCCGACTTCTTTTTCATCTTTTTTAAGAGTTTCCGTTTTTCTGATATCAAGTCTTATACTTGCATAATATTTTAAAGCGTTACCTCCCGTTGTAGTTTCGGGACTTCCGTACATAACACCTATTTTTTGTCTTAACTGGTTAATAAAAATAACGGTAGTATTTGTTTTATTAACAATACCTGTTAATTTTCTAAGTGCTTTTGACATTAATCTTGCCTGCAGCCCCATTTGTTTATCTTCCATTGCGCCTTCAATTTCTTCTTTCGGTACAAGAGCAGCAACCGAGTCAACAACTACAATATCAACAGCAGCACTTCTTACAAGTTCTTCCGTAATTTCAAGTGCCTGTTCACCTGTATCCGGCTGAGAAATCAAAAGTTCATCAACATTCACTCCCAAATTTCTTGCATATTCAGGGTCAAGAGCGTGTTCTGCATCAACAAAAGCAGCTATTCCGCCTTTTTTCTGGCACTCTGCAACAATATGCTGAGCCAGTGTAGTTTTACCGCTGGCTTCAGGCCCGAATATTTCTATAATTCTTCCTCTTGGTACTCCGCCTATTCCCAGTGCAACATCCAATGATAACGCCCCTGTTGGTATTGTTTCAACATTAACTGCGGGTCTGTCGCCCAATTTCATTATTGAGCCTTTTCCAAAATCTTTTTCTATTTTATCTATTGCAGCCTTAAGTGCTTTTTGTCTTTCTTCTTCAACATTAACCGTCTGTGTTTCTTTTTCTTTTACCGGCATGACTATTTTCCCTTTTATCTACAAAAATATTATATCATCAACCTTTAAACTACTTTTGTAAATTTTTGTAACTATATTTTGGATTTGAATAATTTGATTGTTTCAATTGCACGATTAGCAAGTAATTCATTTTTTAATTTTTTATTTTTTCTCGTTTTTTTGTCAATTTCAATATCTGATAAAATGCCCCAGTTTGAGTTAATGGGTTGAAATGACTTATGTTCTTCAAAAGAAATATAGTGAGTAAGTGCTCCAAGAATTGTTTCAGACGGAAGTTCAATTAATTCTTCATTATTTACATATTTTGCGGCATTTATACCTGCTAAAAGTCCTGATGCTATTGATTCGGTGTAACCCTCAGTTCCTGTAAGCTGTCCGGCGAAGAATATATCGGGATTTTTCCTTGATTGAAGACTGGATTTCAATACTTTTGGCGAATTTATAAAAGTATTTCTGTGCATAACACCGTAACGTACGATATTTGCGTTTTCAAGTCCGGGAATAGAGTGTAACAATTCCTTTTGCGCTCCCCATTTTAAATTTGTCTGAAATCCGACGAGATTATATAATTCGGCAGCCTTATCATCCTGTCTTAATTGGACAACAGCATAGTTTTCAGTTCCAGTTCTTTCATCAACAAGTCCTACAGGTTTCATAGGCCCGAATCTTAAAGTATCTATTCCGCGTGAAGCTAAAACTTCAATAGGCAGACAAGATTCAAAAAATTTGGAATTTTGTTCAAAAGATTTTAGTTCTATTTTTGGAGAATTAATTAATTTATTATAAAAATTTTCATATTCTGCTTTTGACATCGGACAGTTTATATAGTCTTTTCCGCCCTTATTATATCTGTTTAAATAAAATGCTTTTTCAAAATTTATGGAATTTTTTTCAACAATAGGAGCTATTGCATCAAAGAAAGAAAGATATTCTTCACCTAAAAAGTTTTTAATTTGCTGAGATAATTTTTCTGACGTCAAAGGACCTGATGCAATAATAACAGGGGTTTCAAAATTCAAATCGGTTACTTCCGTTCTAATTACATTTATATTAGGGTTATCAAGTATTTTTTGGGTAACCGAGGAGGAAAAAATCTCTCTATCAACAGCCAATGCTCCGCCTGAAGGAACTTTAGAATTCATAATAACGGGCATAAGCTCCGAACCTAAAATTTCAATTTCATGTTTTAACAGACCTGAAGCATTAGTTATATCATAAGAGCCAAGTGAATTAGAACATACAAATTCCGCAAATTTATCTGTTTTATGCGCTCCTGTTTCAACCAAAGGACGCATTTCAAACAAATCGACTTCAATATTACGCTTTGCCAATTGCAAAGCTGCTTCGCTGCCTGCTAAACCGGCTCCTATAACGGTAACTTTTTTCATAAATTCAACCTCTTAAATAATTATCACATAAAATAACGAGTGTTCAAACTCTAATACAGACCGGACTGTTAAAGCAATTTAAACTAGTATAACGTTCTGTAATTAACTGGACTTTTTATTTCCAAAATTTTAGAATACTGCAAAAAGAAAACACTTTTCGGAGCTGTTACACCCGCTTATTTCTTAAGCCGCACCAGCTATTTTTTTA
>CAJOJP010000040.1 GCA_905234915.1 Candidatus Gastranaerophilales bacterium | reverse complement strand
GCTTTGGGTTGAAGCTAGCAAAGTAGAATACGTAGCAGCAGCTTTGAAGATTTTTTCTTAAGACTGAATTTTTAATTAATTTGTTTATCGAAACTACAGAGGGGCGGGCACTGTTTGACGAACGAATGTGATGAGTTTGCCCGCCAAAGGTTGAGATTAACAAATTAGATGTGCAGTATCGAGATTTGAATATTTATTTCTCTGCCAAAGATATAATTATTTTATACACCAAAATATACTTTTTGTTGTATATTTAGTCAAATATTTTATCAACCGGCATATTGAGTTGCCTGTATATATCATATATGATAAAATATAATATGAAATTGTGAGGTAGGGGATATGCTTCTAAGTAAATTGATAGAACATCTTAATGATTTTAAAACCAAAAATTATAAAGATATTGAGATTAATGGTATGTCATATAATTCTCTTTCAATAAAAAAAGGAGATATTTTTATATGTATAAAAGGAGAAAGCAGTGATGGTCATAATTATGCAAAAGATGCAGTAGATAAAGGTGCAGCATCATTATTTTGCGAAGAGGAGCTTCCTTTGGATGTGCCGCAAATAATCGTTAAGGATACAAAACGAACAATGGCTGTTATTGCTTCTGAATTTTACGGTGAACCTTCAAAACAAATTAATCTAATCGGTGTAACAGGAACAAACGGAAAAACAACGGTAACTCATTTAATACAGAGTATTTTTGAAGAAAATAACGAAAAATGTGCACTAATTGGAACGTTAGGTTACAAATTATCAAGCAGTGATGATTATAAAGAAGCTAAACATACAACTCCCCAACCGCCTGAGCTTCAAAAAAACCTTAAATTAATAGCTGATAGCGGTATTAAAAATGTTGTAATGGAGGTAAGTTCACATTCTTTAGAACAAAATAGAGTCGGCTGCTGTGATTTTAATGGTGCCGTATTTACCAATTTAACTCAAGACCATTTGGATTATCATGTTACAATGAAAAATTATTTCAAAGCCAAAGCAATACTGTTTGAAAATTTGAAGCAGGGAACTTTTGCTGTTATAAATGCAGATGATGCTTATGCACAGGATTTTATATCAGTTGTTCCCGAGGGTGTAAATATTATTACATTCGGTGTAAAAAATAATGCCGATGTAAAAGCTGAAAATATTACATTTTCTGTTGATGGTGCAGAATTAACCGTTAAATTTAAAGATAAATCAGAGAAGATAAGCATGCATTTGAACGGTATGTTTAGTGTTTATAATGCTTTAGCAGCATTTTCGGCTGCTCTTGCAATGAATATAGAATATAAAACAATAATAAATGCTCTGGAAAAAACAAAAAGTGTTGCAGGTCGTTTTGAAATTGTAAATAAAAAACCGCTTGTAATTGTGGATTATGCACATACTCCTGACGGTTTAGAGAATGTACTAAAAGCAGCAAGAGAATTAACTCCGCAATCATCAAATTTAATTTGCCTGTTTGGCTGCGGAGGTGACAGAGATGCTACTAAACGTCCGAAAATGGGGGAAATAGCTGATGAATTAGCGGATAAAGTAATTGTAACTTCAGATAATCCCCGAAGTGAAAATCCTCAGCTTATAATATCCGATATTATGGCAGGAATAAAAACGGTTGATAATAAACGTATTTTTGTAGAAAGCGACAGACGAGAAGCTATTAAATTTTTAAAAACAATATCCGCTCCAGATGATGTAATTGTTATAGCCGGAAAGGGGCATGAAGATTATCAAATTCTAAAAAATGAAACAATTCATTTTGATGATAGAGAAGAAGCCAAAAAAGTATTTGCTGAAAAAGGCGGTGTGTAATGAAATTGACGGTATTAGGAGCAGGGTGCTGGGGATTGACTCTTGCAAAATTATTGAGCGGTAATTTTGAAGAAATTTGCGTTTGGGGCAGAACTCAGGATTTATCCGAGGAATTAATTAAATATAGAAAAACATCTAAACCCTTAGAAGTTCAACTTGATGATAACGTTCAAATAACGGATGATTTAAAAAAAGCAGTCAGAGCTTCTGAAATTATACTTCTTGTTGTTGCAACATCGGGTATTCGTCCTGTATGCAGGCAATTAAAAGAAATCGGCCTGAGTGATAATCAAATACTTGTTAATCTTTCAAAAGGGCTTGAGTTACCTTCATTAAAGAGAATGTCCGAAGTTATAAAAGATGAATTACCTTCATCAAAATTAGCACTACTCTCAGGACCTACGCTTGCAAAAGAAATTTTAAACGGCTGTCCTACAGGGGCTTGTGTTGCAAGTGATGATATGCAGACTGCTGAATTTGTTCAAAAACATTTAAGTGTACCTTCTAAATTCAGATTATATACAAATTCGGATGTTATAGGGGTAGAATTAGGCGGAAGCTTAAAAAATGTAATAGCAATAGCTTCGGGGTTCGCTGATGCAATGAAGTTAGGTGATAATTGCAGAGGAACATTATTAACCAGAGGAATGGCTGAAATTGTAAGAGTAAGTACTGTGTTAGGTGCTAATCCTTCAACTTTATACGGTTTATCTGGTATGGGAGATTTAATTGCGACTTGTTCAAGTCCTTTCAGCCGTAATTTTTCCGTAGGATATATGCTCGGGCAGGGTAAAAAAATTGATGATATTTTAAAAGAACTGGGGTCTGTAGCAGAAGGAGTCAAAACTTCAAAAGCGTTATGTGAATTAGCAAAAAAACTCGGAATTGAAGTTCCTGTTTCGTCTGCTATTTATGAAGCTGTTTATACTGATATAACTCCGGAGGAAGTTTTAAATAAATTAATGAACAGAAAACTTAAAAAGGAAGACGAATATCAGTTAAAATAAATAATTTTTAATTATTGCACAATACGTTTGATTTCATATTGGCAAAGTATATTTTTAATTTCATTTAGAAATTCTGCATTAATATTATTGTTATCTGATAAAATAAAGGGTTCCCCCTTTCCTGCAAGAAGATAATTTACATTAATATTAAAAATTTCTATAAGCTTGTATAGTACTTCCTGTGAAAATTTGTTGCCATCTGCTTCAACCGCCGCAATAGCTCCTCGGGTTAAGCCTATTTTCTTCCCAAATTCTTCTTGAGATAAATTTAGAAATTTTCTTATTTTTTTTAATCTATCACCTTGTGTTGACACTATTTAGACCCGTAACATTACAGGCTGGCTGGAACAGGATTACAGCCTGTTAAACGGCTTTGAATTAAATTACCATAGTATAGAGCCTAAAATTTTAATTGAACCACTAATGAGGAATGATGCTCTGAAATTCAAGTTTATGTATTTAATAGTATGCCTGAATTTATTATTAAACTGCATAACGAAAATCAAATTACAATATATGATAAAAACTTAAATACCTGTATATGTATTAAGTACACCATCTAAATCTAATAGGATTAATTTTTTATATACTTGCATAATAACCTCATAAATTCATTGAAACTAAATGATAATATTTTGTATTTTATAGTATTAAATAATACTATAACGTATTAGATAATAAAGTTAAAATGCTCTTTTGTCAAAATATTTATAATTAAATTATGAATTTAAGAGCTCAAATAAATTATTGGTTATCGTTAAATCAAATGACATATAATAAACTTGCTGATAAAATGACAAAAATATCCGGGAAAAAATATACGGGCGGAGGTATAAATGCAAAGTTAGTTCGTGGAACACTCACCTTCAAAGAATTTGAGCTTATTGCAAAAATTTTTAATAATAAGTTAGAATTGAAAGAAATAAAATAAATTTAAAAACAAGAAGCCTCTTTTGGTTATTGATTTTCGGTTTTTATAATATTTATAAATTCGTCAACTAATTTTTCTTCGGGCAATCGTTTAATAATTGTTCCTTTTTTAAATATATATCCTTCTTTAATTCCGCCGGCAATGCCGTAATCAGCGTGTTTTGCTTCCCCCGGACCGTTAACGGCGCAGCCCATCACGGCAACAGTTAGAGGTTTATTAAAATTTTCAAGTTTTTGTTCAACTTCTTTTGCAAGTTTTATCAAATCAATTTGAGTTCTGCCACAGGTGGGGCAGGAAATAAAATTTATGCCCTGTTCTCGCAAATTCAGCGACTTTAATATCATATATCCGGCTTTAACTTCTTCAAGCGGACTATCGGTTAAAGAAACTCTGATTGTATCTCCGATACCTTCTGCTAATAATGTACCCAGTCCTACAGCCGATTTTATTATTCCGCCCTTTAGCGTGCCTGCTTCCGTCACCCCTAAATGCAGAGGATATTCAATTTTTTGTGAAATTAATCTGTAGGCTTCTATTGTTGATAATACATCGCTTGATTTTAAAGAAATTTTTATATTTTCAAAATCATTATCCTCCAATATTTTAATATGGCGCATTGCACTTTTTACCATTTTTTCATATAAAGGAATATCAAGAACTTCTAATTCTTTTTCTAAAGAGCCACCATTTATTCCTATACGTATTACAATATTATTTTTTTTAGCTGCTTGAACCACTTTTTTTGTATGTTCAACTCTGCCTATATTACCCGGATTTATTCTTAAAGCATCAATTCCGTTATCAATACATTTAAGTGCAAGTCTGTAATCAAAATGAATATCAGCAATAAGAGGAACCGGAGATTTCTTTTTTATTTCTTTAATTGCTTCTGCTGCCTCAAGATTTAATACAGCAAGTCTTACCAATTCGCAGCCCGCTTCATATAAATCGTTAATTTGATGCAAGGTTGACTTTATATCCCGTGTATCCGTGTTTGTCATTGATTGGACGCTTATAGGAGCATCACCGCCTATTTTTATATCCCCTATTTTTATTTGTTTTGTTTTTTTTCTCTGTATCATACATTTAATCTTTTTAATTAGAAGGAAAATATCCTATATAAGGCAGATTTCTGAAGAAGCCTTTATAGTCCAAACCATAACCCACTACAAATTTATCATCAATTTCAAATCCGTAAAAATCGGGATTTATATCAGTCTGCCTTGCACATTTTTTATTCAATAAAGTAACAAACAAAAGTTTCTTGGGCTTATGTTTTATTTTAAACATATCTGTTAAAAATTTTGCTGTTAATCCTGTATCAATTATATCTTCAACTATTAATACGTTATTATTGTTTAAATCAGGCAGAGTTAAATCTATTGCCTGCATGTTATTGCTTGATTTTGTTTCATTCCCGTAACTTGAAATTCTTATAAATTCCATTTGAACATTATGTTTAAGATGTTTTGAAAGTTCGGTAAAGAACATAACGGAGCCTTTTAAAACACAAATAATAAATATTGTTTCATTTTCAGGAAAAACAGCATCTATTTCCAATGCAAGTTCTTTTACTTTTTTTTGTATTTTTTCTTCCGGAAACAGTAACTTTAAGTCATTTATATTTTTATCAGGTTCGCTCATCGTCCGTTTGCTCCATTTTTAATTTATGAGTAGGAAAATCATTTACTCTTAATTTTTCGCTTAAACCTATTCCTGCTGCCCACAAAACTTCTTCATCTTTACATAATAAAACTATTTTATCTCTGTCATGCTCAGGGATATTTTTATTAATAAAATATTTTTTTAATTTCATTTTGCCCTGCATTCCAAAAGGCTGGATTATATCTCCGTTTCGTCTTGTTCTTAATTCAAGGGGGAAATTAATTTTTGATAAATCAACATAAGCAGTGTTACTAATTGTTTTAGGAAAATTATCTATTTTTTCATTATATTTTTCTATTGTAAACTTATTTATACCGCCGAGATTATAGCTTCCTGCGTTTTCAATGCTGAGTATATCCTCAATTTTTTTATAATTTTTTTCTTCAATAAAATAAGTATATTTATGCGAAACAAAAAGCCATTTATCATTTGTAATACTTAAAGTTTTTCCTGTTTTTGATTTTTGATTATCGGTGATAAAATTTATTATTTCCTGTATTTTAGCAAAACCGGGTTCTAAATCATTATTTATAAGCAGTTTATATACAAAATGCTGTTTTATGGCAGAATTTAATATAAGGAAATTTTGAGTAAGCCATTTATTGCCTAAAGTTATTTGATTTTCGATATTTTGCATTAATTCATTTATTACTTTATTATTTCCTGCCGCAATATCAGCAAGAGTTATCAATGAGTTTTCTATGTTAGGATTTATATGCCTTATTGCAGGCATAATATTTTGCCTTATATTATTTCTTGCATATTTTATATTAGTGTTGCTTGAATCATTGTTAGGATAAAGTTCATTTTTTATACAATATTCTTCAATATCTTTTCTTGAAAAATTTAATATAGGGCGGATTACTTTAAATCCGGATAAATCGCGTATTTCTTTTATACCCTCAAGCCCGTTTAAGCCTGTTCCTTTTATAATTCTATATAAAATAGTTTCAGCGTTATCACTTTTTGTATGTGCAGTTAAAATTGCATCAGCTTCAAATTCTTCAGCACATTTTTTGAAAAAATCATACCTCATTTCGCGGGCAACAAGCTCCGAGGCTTTTACTCCTTCAGGAAGCGTATCGGATATGAAAGTAATATCGTTTTCATCGCAAAAGGCAAGACATCTTTCCTTTTCAGCTTCAGATTCTTTTCCGCGCCAGTTATGATTTAAATGAGCAGCAACAAGTAAAAATCCATATTCGTTAGAAAGTTTATTCATAATGTCTAAAAGACACATAGAATCCCATCCGCCGGAGAAGCCTACTATAAATGTAGATTCACATGAAATATCCACGTATTTTTTTATTATATTTCTGACTGTTTCTTTCATAATTTATATTATAGCAGATTTTATAAGCTAAACCAATATTTTATTTTATTATAGTTAATATTAGATTGTTCAAGCGATATACGGTATATAATTAATAACCACACTATATTTGGAGTATTTTCAATATAAGCTTAATTTGATAAAATTTAATTTATTGGAGGGGAATTATGAAAAAATTGAACTATTTAGGACACAGTGCTTTTTTTATAGAAAAGGATAATGATGGGATATTGATTGATCCGTATATAAAAGGAAATCCGCTTGCAAATTTTAATTATAAGACTAAGAAAATAAGCTTGATAATTGTTACACATGCTCATTCCGATCATTTAGGCGATGCGGTGGAGATTTCAAAAAATACGGGAGCTCCCATTATAGCGGTATTTGAACTTGCAAATTATTGTATAAGTAAAGGTGCTAAAGCACTTGGCATAGGAATCGGAGGAAAAGTTAATTTTAACTGGGGTAGTGTAAAATTTTTACCGGCTGTTCATACAAGCTCAAATTCTGATTTGCCCTATGGCGGTTTAGCCGCTGGTGTTCTTATGGAGGTTGACGGAACTGTTATTTATCATGCGGGAGATACAGCTTTAATGCCTGATTTTAAAATGATAGGTGAACTTTATAATCCGTATTATGCACTTCTGCCTGTCGGAGGTTATTATACAATGGATATTGAAGATGCTGCTATTGCCGCAAAAATGCTGTTTTCACCTGAAATAATTCCTATGCATTATAATACATTTCCTAAAATAAAAGCGGATATTAAGAAGTTTGTTGAATTAATTGAAGAACAGGGGCAAAAATGCTTACCGTTGAAAGTAAATGAATATGTTGAGTTCTAAACCTCTGATTGCTTTTATTGTTCCGACCGGAACAGGAGCATCAATCGGCGGGTTCGCTGGTGATGCTTCATCATATGCGCGCAGTTTTACTGAGGATTTCAATGTTATAGTTAATCCCAATACAGTTAATGCTGCTTGTTTTTCAGGTATTTGCGCCGGGATGCTATATACTGAGGGATGGGCATTTTCTCAATTTTTAAAAGGAAATTTACATTTAATTCCGGCTAAAAAGAATAGAATAGGCATTATTTTTGATAAAGGAATATCAAAAGGAATATTAAATGTCCATTTTAATACTGTGAATGCCGTAAAAACAGTATATGATATTGATGTTTCAGCGTATGAAATAACCGATTATCCTGTTAATGTTAAATTTTTTAATACTTCAGGCGGAATTTCCTCAGGCAGCTTAATGAATAACGAAACACTTGTGAAAGCCGGTAAAAGATTGTTACAAAAAGGTATTGATGTTATTGCGGTAGTATGTAAATTTGATGAGCCGCCTGAGGATGATTATAAAAACGGAACAGGTGTTGATATTGTAGGCGGCATAGAAGCTGTTATTTCACATTTTTTAACACGAGAACTAAAAGTACCCGTTGTTCACTCTCCTGCATTTGAAGATATAACAATAACAAAAGAGCTTGTAAATGCGAAAGCATCAGCAGAATATATTACTCCGACATTTTTACCCTGTCTTTTATTTGCGCTTAATAATGCCCCGTTAATTTCAACCGAAAAAAGGGAACATTATATATCAAAAGATAAATTAAAAGCTTTAATAATGCCATACAATTCGCTTGGCGCATCAATAGTTTTGGATGCAGTTAAATCAGATATAAAAGTATTTGCAATAAAAGAAAATTCCACTGTTTTAAAAATTACTAAAGAAATTATTAAAAAAAATGATATAATTGAAACGGATACTTATGAAGATTGTCGCAGTATGTTAAAGGAAATGTTTTATGAAAAAATATAAAAGGGGTTTTACTCTGGCGGAAATAATGTTAAGTATGATGATTATCGGTGTTATCATGGCACTTTCCGTTGGAACAATAAAGTCTGTTAAATCGTCTTATACCTCCCTTGCATATTTTGCGCATAAAAATGTTGTGGATATGGTAGGAATACTTTTTTCCGGTACTTTAACAAGTACGGACAGAACGAGAAGAACGTGTACACCGGGAGCATATATTTCGCAGGATGGAGCTGCTGCACAAACAGGCGGATTTAGAGTCGGGGAAGGGAAAAAATGTCCTGCCTCAGGATATTTTTATACTAATCAAAAATTGGGGGTTGATCAGTTAAGATATGGTGATACTCCCTTACAGCCTATGGTTACGCAATGTAAAATTAACGTGTCAACTCATAAAGGTTATGGTAAACTTGTTTCTGTTCTAAAAAATGATTATGAAAATACCGTAGGTTCTTCAAATTGTGTTTCGCTAGATTCATTGCCCGGAAGATTAAGCGGTTCAGAAAAAAATAATTTGTTTTGTAAATCACTTGTTGCATTGACAAATAATTCAGGTTCTTATAATTGCAGCACACTTTATGAAACAGAAATAAAATCAGGTGAAACAGAACCTGTTTTTAAAAATTTCAATGCAAATAGTCCTAATTTCAGGCTTACTAACGGTATGAGAGTTTATCTTTCCGAGTGGGATTTTAATTCGATAATTTCTAATGTATATGGATACAGATTAATAGGGGTGGATTTAAACGGAAAAAGCGGACCGAATAAGTTATATGACGGAACACAAACACCTGCTGATATTATAACTTTTTTAGTACTTGATAACGGAGAAGTTTATCCTTTAGGGATAGCTGCCGATAATTTAGTCGATAAAAAAGGTAAAACTTTGCAATACTTAAATGCCAGAGTTAAAGGTTATCATTTCAATTATTATAGTGCGGAAACATGTACCGGAACAGGTGCTTCTGCAACTTGCACTAAAACTCGTATTACAAACAGAACTACAGTTCCTCAAGAATGTTTAAATGCAAAATTGCCGGATAAGTTCAAGTGTAATTTCGGTGTTGTTCCGGTTAAAAATCCGGCTAAATCTGCTAACGGAAAAAATCTTTCATCATTTACATACAGGCAGGCTTTTTGCAATGCAAAAAATGATGATAATTTTGAATATTTATCATATTGTACAGGTATAGAAAAAAATGCTGATTGTCCGCCATCAAGCAGTACGTCAGCTTTTGATATGTGCAAAGCAGAAACACTCAAGCCAGTATTTAGATATAATTTTTAAAATAATGTTGTAAATATTATTTTGCATAATGTTATAAATAACGTTTTTATTGTAGAATAATAACTATATGGAGAAAGTACGTTTTTTTTTAGAACAAACAATTACATATAAAATTCTGACTCTGTTTTTAAGTCATGTTAAAGACTTTTTGGAAATTTTCGGAACAATTTCATACAGATTTTTTCAAGTATTAAAATATTTATGTACGCTGCAAATAAATTATAAGCAGGTAATTGAGCAATCCTCGCGTTTTGCCGTTGATTCTCTGCCAATCACGTTATCCATAGTAATAATGACCTCGGTTATACTTTCAATGCAGATTTCGCCTGAGCTGGTGAAGCAGGGCGGGAAAGATTTTATAGGACTATTGATTGCACTAACAATGGTAAGGGAAATAGGGGTAATAATGTCAGGATTTGCAATTATTTCAATGATAGGTTCATCACAGGCAAGTGAACTTGCTACAATGAAAGTAACCGAGCAGATTGATGCAATGAAGAGTCTTAAAGTATCGCCGTTTAAGTATTTATTTTTGCCCAGAGTTATAGCAGGAGTGATAACAATGCCATTTGTAGTTGTGATTGCATCTGCCTGCGGAATTATAGCCGGTGGACTTACCTCTATGGCTGCAGGTAAAGATGTTACGTGGCTTTGTTATGTAACATCGGTATGGCAGGGATTGTATATAAGGGATATAAATATAATGCTGTTTAAGTCAGCCTGTATAGGCGGAGCAATAAGCCTAATAAGTTCAAGCTGCGGCTATGAGGCAAAAGGCGGAGCAAAAGGGGTCGGTAATGCAACGACAAAAGCTGTTGTATTGTCGTTTGTTGCGATTGTAATTATAGACTGCATTTTCGCAATTGCTTTTTATATTTAAAATACCGTATTTTTAAACAGACAGGTAAGAGGTAAATAAAATGCCGATAAAAGTTGAAAATTTGACAAAAGAATTTAACGGAAGAAAAGTTTTAAATAATATATCATTTGAAGTTGCAACAGGTGAGATTTTATCAATAGTCGGTTTCAGCGGTTCGGGAAAAAGTACGGTATTGAAAATACTTTCTGGGCTTTTAGAAAAAGACTCCGGCAATATAACTATTGATGAAGGCGATATAGCAATGGTATTTCAATATTCCGCATTGTTTGATTCGTTGAATGTATTTGATAATATTTCATTTGCACTCCAAGAAAGAAAAGAATATAAACATAAATACACCAAAATGCAGTTGAAAGAAATCGTGGCAAAAAGTCTTGCAACGGTTGGATTATCAGGCATAGAAGATAAATTTCCATATGAGCTTTCGGGTGGGATGCAAAAAAGAGTGAGTTTAGCCAGAGCTATTGTAACAAAGCCTGCATTTATACTTTATGATGAACCTACAGCGGGGTTGGATCCTGTTGCATCTACAGTCATTGAAGATTATATATTAAGGCTAAGAGATGAAACAAAGGCAACTTCGATTGTAGTAACTCACCAGATGTCAACGATAACAAGATGTTCAGATAAAGTAATTATGTTATATGACGGTAATATAGTGTTTAGAGGTACGCCTGAAGAATTATGCAAAGGGGAAACCCCATATACAAAACAGTTTATTACCGCCTCAACCCAAGGTCCCATGAAAATAGCAGCTTCCGGCTTGATATAAAATTTCAAACAATACGGTTTAAGAAATATTACAAAAAGAATAAAAAAAGAAAAAATAGATATTGACGGCATATTTTGTTTGACATAAACTTATCATGCTAAGTAAGAGGTGGCTTTAAATTTTAATTGTTAGTTAAAAACGAATAGGAAAACAATTGAACAGGAAGGACTTTTGAACGGCATATCAGTAAAAGGAAGTAAAAATGAACGAAAGCAAGCAGCAAAGAATAAGAGTTTGTTTGAAAGCATACGATCATAAATTAATTGATTTATCCGCGGCTAAAATTGTAGATGTAGTGAAAAAGACAGATGCTCGAGTAGCCGGGCCTGTTCCGTTACCTACAAAACGTCGTTTGTATTGTGTACTTCGCTCGCCTCACGTTGATAAAAAATCAAGAGAACATTTTGAGATGAGAATACACAAAAGAATCATTGATATATATGATCCGACAGCACAGACAACAGAAGAACTTACAAGAATGGATTTGCCTGCCGGAGTAGATATTGAAGTAAAACTTTGATTTCCGCAAAACGGAGTCGAAATGAATACACATACAATTTAATAAAGGAAGCTCCTTATAAATTGAATGTGATCTACGAGGTAAGCAGAAGAACGTAGCGCTCACAAAAGAAAGGTGAAATATGACACTGGGAGTAATAGGCGAAAAACTTGGGATGACACAGGTTTTCAATAAAGAAGGACTTGCAATTCCCGTAACAGTAATAAAAGTTGAACCATTAACCGTAACACAGGTAAAAACTATTGATTCAGACGGTTATAATGCAATTCAGGTCGGAATAAAGCCCGATAAAGAAAAGCATTTAACAAAAGCAGAAATAGGTCATTTGAAGAAAAACGGTTTGGAAAATTTCAGGCATCTGCAAGAGTTTAGAGTAGAAGATACCGTATCTTATAAAGTAGGGCAAAAAATTGATTTAAGCATATTATCCGAAGGTATAAAAGTAGATGTAACCGGAACATCAATAGGAAAAGGTTTCCAAGGGCCGGTAAAAAGATGGAATTTTGGCAGGGGGCCAATGGCTCATGGTTCAAAGAATCATAGAGAACCCGGATCCATCGGCGCAGGCACAACTCCGGGACGTGTAATAAAGGGGAAAAGGATGGCAGGCAATATGGGTAATGAGAGAGTTACCATTACAAAGTTGACTGTTGTAAGAGTTGACAGCGAAAATAATTTGTTGTTGGTAAAAGGTTCTGTTCCCGGACCTGAAGGTAAATTAGTAACGGTTGTACCGTCAAGAGTAAAATGGAACGTGAAATAATTAAACTCAAGTTCAATTAAAAGGAAAAGAAAAATGACAAAAGAAGTTTCTATATTAAATACAAACGGAAAGCAAGTCGGACGAATTGCTCTTGATGATAAAGTATTTGGAGTTGAGCCGAATTTGCATGTGATGCACATGGCATTAAGAAGACAACTAAACAATGCAAGAAGTGGTAATGCTTGTACAAAAACAAGAGCAGAAGTTTCAGGAGGCGGAAGAAAGCCTTGGAAACAAAAAGGTACCGGACGTGCAAGAGCAGGTTCTCTAAGAAGTCCTCTTTTTGCAGGTGGTGGTGTTATTTTTGGACCCAAAACCCGCGATTATTCATTTTCTATGCCGCAAAAAGCAAGAAAATTAGCTTTGAAATCAGCTTTATCAGCAAGAGTTGAGAATACAGTTCTGATAAAGGATTTTTCAGAAATAAAAGAACCAAAAACGAAATTAATGGCTGAAGCTTTAACTGCATTGAAAGTAGAAGGTAAAGTCTTAATTATAGCAGATATTAATGCAGCCGAGAATTCAAATTTAGAACTTGCAGCAAGAAATCTTCCAAAGGTGAGAATAATATTGCCGTCTAATTTGAATGTAAAGGATTTAATTGAAGCAGATTATCTGGTAATTACGGAAGCCGCAATATTGGAAATAACTGAAAGGTTATCAAAATAATGGGAGAATTTGAGAAAAGCAGTTTAGCAATTAACGGTAAAGTTAGAAAACCGGTTGTTTCGGTTGATGATTTATCTGTAATAAATGAACCAAATGCCCGATTGCTAAGTGAAATTCTCAGAAAATTACAAACAGAAGGTAAGGTATTAATTATCATTGATGAGAATACAGCGAAAAATGCAAATTTATTTGCAGCGGCAGAAAATTTACCTGATGTAAGTATTAAGTTAATTAATGATTTAAATTCAAAAGATGTTATGCCTGCTGATTACCTTGTAATTACAAAGGCAGCATTAAAGGAAACAGCTGAGAGGTTATCAAAATAATGAGTACAGTAAAACAAAGTAAAGAAAGATTATATGACATAATCAAAAGACCTTTGATTACGGAAAAATCAATGATAGCAGCGTCTATAGCACAATATACATTTGAAGTTGCAAAAGATGCAAACAAGACTGAAATAGCAAATGCTATTGAGTTGATATTTCCAAATAGGAAGGTAAAAAAAGTAAGAACGGTATATATGCCGTCACACGCAAAAAGAGTAGGATACTCGGTTGGCAGAACTCAATCGTCTAAAAAAGCCATAGTTACGATTGAAGGTGATCCGATAGAAGAATTAGCAGGAGTATAATGCGATGGGTATAAGAAAAATTAATCCGACTTCTCCGGGACAAAGAGGAATGACAAAAAGTGATTTTTCTGAAATCACAACTTCAGTACCTGAAAAATCTTTATTAAGACCAATCAAAAAGAAAGCAGGTCGTAATAATACAGGTCGTATTACCTGTCGTCATAAGGGCGGCGGTCATAAAAAGGCTTATCGTATTATTGATTTTAAACGTGATAAATTTGGAGTTGTTGGTGTTGTTAAAACTATAGAATATGATCCAAACAGGAATGTAAGAATATCTTTAATTGTTTATTCAGATGGTGAAAAAAGATATATATTAACTCCGCATGGTTTAAATGTTGGTGATACTGTTATTTCAGGTCCTGATGCTGAAATTCAAACCGGTAATGCAATTCCTCTTGAATTGATTCCTTTAGGTACAATGGTTCATAATATTGAGCTAATTCCCGGTCGAGGTGCTAAAATGGTAAGGACAGCGGGTGGCAGTGCTCAATTAATGGCTAAAGAAGGTAATTATGTTACAATCAAAATGCCAAGCAGCGAAATGAGAATGGTAAGAAAAGAATGTCTTGCTACAATCGGAGTACTTGGAAATGCTGAATTTAAAAATATAAAAATAGGTAAAGCCGGTCGTACTCGTTATTTAGGTATCAGACCTACAGTACGCGGTGTAACAATGAATCCTTGTGATCACCCTCACGGCGGTGGTGAAGGTAAAACAGGACCCGGTGGCAATCCTAAGACACCTTGGGGTAAGCCGGCTTTAGGTCGTAAAACAAGAAAAGGTAAAAAAGCGTCTGACAGATTAATTGTAAGAGCTAGAAAACGCTAATAAAGGAGATAATTATAAATGGCACGTTCATTAAAAAAAGGTGTATATGTACACGATTCTTTAAGAGCAAAAATTGATAAAATGAATGCAAATAAAGAGAAAAAAGTTATAAAGACATGGTCAAGAGCATCTATGATTACTCCTGAGAGTCCTGACATGGTTGGTCATACAATAGCCGTATATAACGGAAAAACACACGTTCCGGTTTATATATCAGAACCCATGGTAGGACACAGATTAGGTGAATTTGCACCTACAAGAATGTTCAGAGGCCACGCAGGGCAGGATAAAACAGCGAAAAGGAAATAATTATGGAAGCTAAGGCAAGACAAACAGGAATAACAATGCCTGCAAGAAAATTACGCAGAGTAATAAATCTTGTAAGAGGCAAATCAGCATCAGATGCTTTAAGTATGCTTAAGTTTATGCCGTATTTTGCTGCACGTGTAGTTGAAAAGAACATTACGGCAGCAGTGGCAAATGCCTCAGAGAAGTTCGGTGCTTCAGCTGATGCGTTAAAGATAGCTGCAATATATGCTGATGAATCAAGAACGTTAAAAAGAGCTAAACCGAGAGCTCAGGGTAGAATGTATGCAAGAGTTAAACGTACTTCTCATTTAACGGTAATAGTAGCAAATGAAGCAAATTAGAAGGTAATAAGATATGGGACAAAAAACACATCCGACCGGATTTAGAGTAGGTATAATTCAACCTTGGTTTAGTACTTGGTTTGCCAAAAAAGATTATCCGGAGTTTATAGCGGAAGATAATAAAATTAGAAAATTTGTTAAGAAAAAATTGTACACAGCTGGTGTTTCAAAAATTTTAATAGCCAGAAAAGCTCAAAATGTTACCGTTACTGTTGTTACCGCAAAACCCGGTGTTGTAGTCGGTCGCGGTGGTCAGGGAATCGATGAGTTAAAATCCGCAATTTCAAAATTAATAAATAAAACAGTGACTCTTGATGTTGTTGAAGTTGCAAGAACCGATATTGAATCTCAATTAGTAGCTGAATCAATAGCACTTCAATTAGAAAAGCGTATAGCTTTCAGACGTGCAATGAAGCAGGCTATGCAAAGAGCCATGAGAGGCGGTGCTCAGGGAATTAAAGTTATGGTATCAGGAAGACTCGGCGGGGCTGAAATTGCTCGTAGTGAGTGGGCTAAAGAAGGCAGAATTCCTCTTCAAACACTTAGAGCTAATGTTGATTACGGATTTGCTGAAGCAGATACTATAATGGGTAAAATTGGCGTCAAGGTTTGGATTTTTAAAGGAAATTTAATGCCCGGAGAAATGGCTGATCAAAACATTAAGGCTAAAAAAGCGGGTGTAAAAGATTTTGAAGAAAAACCGCAAGGCGGCAGGAGAGGAAAAAGAAAACCTTCTCAGCAAGTTTCCGCTCGTGTGGATTCTGATGCTGAAGAAAGCTCTCTTGAAACTACTGATGAAGAATAACGGATTTTGTCCGTAAAATATGTAATACAATAATAATAATTAGGAGCGAAAAACTATCATGTTAATGCCCAAAAAGACTAAATATCGCAAAATGATGAAAGGCAGAATGAAGGGTCATGAAACCAGAGGAACTCAGTTAGAGTTAGGTGGCTATGGTCTTCAGGCTCAAGATCCTGCTTGGATTACATCAAGACAAATAGAAGCGGCAAGAAGAGCAATGACTCGTGAGATAAAAAGAGGCGGTAATGTATGGATAAAGATATTTCCGGATAAGCCTATTACTGCAAAACCTGCTGAAACTCGTATGGGTAAAGGAAAAGGTAATCCGGAGTACTGGGTTGCTGTTGTAAAGCCCGGTAGAATTCTTTTTGAATTAGATTATCCGCAGAGAGAAGTTGCAATTCATGCTCTTGAATTGGCTGCTCAGAAATTGCCTATTAGAGTTAAGATTGTAGAAAAGACAGGTGAGTAACCATGAAAATAGAAGAAATCAAAGAAAAATCAATTAGCGAACTTAATGAGTTAATTGTTGATTCAAAGAAGCAATTGTTTGATATTCGTTTCAAACGTGCTGCCAATAAGTATGAAAACTCAACTGATTTAGGCAGAGCAAATTCTCAAATAAAAGAGTTAAGAAAAACAATTGCAAGAGCAAAAACAATAATTACTCAACAGCAAAAGAAAACGGCTATTAGTTAATTAGTAATACAGAACTTAGTAAAATATTAAAAGAGGTTAAATAAAATGCCTAAAAAGGAAAGACAAGGTGTTGTTATAAGCAATAAAATGGAGAAAACCGTTGTAGTAAAAGTTGCTTCATATAATCAACATCCAAAATATAAAAAAATTATAGAAACGACGAAAAACTATAAAGCACATGATGAGGAAAACAAATGTGATGAAGGTGATACTGTAAAAATCGTCGAATCTAAACCAATTTCAGGCGGTAAACATTGGGTTGTTTCTGAAATTGTTGAAAAAGTTAAATAATAAGTAATTTCAAAGGACGAAATAAAATGATACAGCAAGAAACCAGATTACAAGTGGCAGATAATACAGGTGCAAAAGAATTGTTATGTATCCGTGTAATGGGAAGTTCTAACAAAAAGTTTGCGCATGTGGGAGATGTTATTGTAGCAGCAGTTAAAGATGCTACACCTAATATGGCTGTTAAAAAATCTGAGGTTGTGAAGGCGGTTGTAGTCAGAACAAAAGCTGACATCAAACGTGCTGACGGCAGTGTAATCAGATTTGATGAAAATGCAGCAGTAATTATAAACAAAGACGGCAACCCTCGTGGTACTCGTGTATTCGGTCCGGTTGCGCGTGAGCTTAGAGATAAGAATTTTATGAAAATTATTTCTCTTGCTCCGGAAGTAATATAGGAGATATGCGATGAGAAGTACAAAAAAAACGGTTGAAAAACACCCAATTCATGTGAAAAGCGGAGATAAAGTTGTTATAACTTCCGGTAAAGATAAAGGCAAAGTTAGTTCCGTAAAAAAAGTAATTACTTCTGAAAATAAAGTTGTTGTTGAAGGTGCTAATATGATTACAAAAGCGCAGAAAGCGCAAGGGGGAAATCAGGGCGGATTAATCAAAATTGAAGCTCCGATGGATTCTTCTAAAGTTATGTTATATTGCCCGGCTTGTGAGAAAGCAACAAGAATTAAATATGAAGTAGTTGATAATAAAAAAGTTCGTATTTGTAAAAAATGCGGTGAAAAATTAGACTAGTAGGCAGTTTGTTTGGTATGGGCAATTTGAAAGAAATTGCATTCTACCGAAAGGAAAAGGAAAATGAAAGTAATAACAAAAAATTTAAAAGATAAGTACAATGATGAAGTAAAAAAAATTCTTAAAGAAGAATTTAAGTATGAAAATATTCATCAAATTCCAAAATTAAGCAAAATTGTTTTAAATATGGGGGTTGGTGAAGCTTGTCATAATTCAAAGCTTGCTGAAACAATAGTAAAGCAGTTGACAAAGATTGCAGGTCAGAAAGCGTTATCTACGAAAGCGAAGAAATCTATTGCTGCTTTTAAATTAAGAGAAGGTATGCCTGTTGGTGCAATGGTTACTTTGCGTGGAGAGAAAATGTATGATTTTCTTCAAAAATTAATTTGTGTTGTATTGCCGAGAATTCGTGATTTTAGAGGTGTAAGTGCTAAAAGTTTTGATGGCAGAGGAAATTATACATTAGGCTTGAAGGAACAGTCTTTGTTCCCTGAAATTTCTTACGATGAATTAGATGCAGTTCATGGTATGAATGTTTCTATAATTACGACAGCTAATACTGATGAAGAAGCAAGAGCTTTATTGAAAGCACTTGGAATGCCATTTAAAAAATAAAGGAGTATAAAACGTGGCTAAGAAAGCAATGATAGATAAGGAGCTAAAAAGAGAAGCTCTGGCAGCAAAAGGTAAATATCCGAGAGTAAGATTGCATAACAGATGTTCAATATGCGGTCGTCCTCATGGTTTTCACAGAGATTTTGGTATTTGCAGAATATGCCTGAGAAAAATGGCTCATCAAGGTTTATTGCCAGGTGTAGTAAAAGCAAGCTGGTAACTTTTTGTAATAAAAATGTTATAGTGCTTTTCTATACTGCTTGAATAAACATATAAATTTAAGTAAGTAGTTAAAGTAAAGGAAAAAAAATGAATACAGATCCAATAGCAGATATGCTGACAAGAATTAGAAATGCTAATATGGCATCTTTAACTGAAGTAAGCTTGCCATCATCGAAATTAAAAGCAGAATTGGCTAAACTGTTAAAAACTGAAGGTTATATTGAAGATTATAAAGTAGAATCACAAGAAAATTCTGCATTTAAGACATTAAAAATAACTTTAAAGTATGATGAAAAATCAAAGCCGGTAATATCACATTTAAAAAGAGTATCAAGACCGGGTTTAAGAAGTTACTCAAAGGCTAAGAACATACCTCAGGTATTAGGCGGAATGGGTATTGCTGTGTTATCAACCAGCAAAGGTCTTTTAACTGACAGAAAAGCAAGAAAAGAAAATGTCGGTGGTGAAATCCTTTGTTATATTTATTAATAAAGTTATAATAGTTAAAAATAAAATTGGAGATAAAAAATGTCACGTATAGGTAAATTACCGATAGAAATTCCGACAGGAGTCGAGGTAAAAATAGATGGGCAAACAATAACGGCTAAAGGACCTTTAGGTACTGAAACCGTTACAATAAGACCTGAAATAAAGATGGAAGTTAAAGATAATCATATCATATTAACAAGAAAAGATGATGAAAGAAGAAGCCGTTCTTTGCATGGTTTATCGAGAACTTTAGTAAACAATGCCGTGCAGGGTGTAAAAAGCGGTTTTACCAAAAAGCTTGAAATAGTTGGTGTAGGTTACCGTGCTGCTATGCAGGGCAATACATTGAATCTTGCTTTAGGGTATTCTCACCCCGTTGATATTCCTTCACCTGAAGGAATTAAAATTTCTGTTGATCAGAATACGAAAATTACAATTACAGGTGCAAATAAGCAGGCTGTTGGCGATATTGCTGCTTTAATCAGAAGTAAAAGACCGCCTGAAGTTTACAAAGGTAAAGGTATTAAATACGAAGGCGAACATATCAGACGTAAAGCCGGTAAGACAGGTAAGAAATAGTTAGTATTGCCAATATAAACCCTTACATAAGTAAGAAGGTTTGGGTGAAAGGATAGAAAAATGATTAAACAAACAAATAAAAAAGAAGCAACTCAAAAAAGACACAAAAGACTGAGAGCTAAGTTATCGGGTACGGCAGAAGCTCCGAGGTTAGCTGTTTACAGAAGTACAAAACATATTTATGCTCAAATAATTGATGATGTTAAAGGTGAAACTTTAGTTTCTGCTTCTTCTATTGATAAAGATTTAAAGAAAGATTTATCTCACGGCGGTAATATAGAAAGTGCGAAAGTAGTAGGTGAAGCTATTGCAAAGAAAGCTTTAAAAGCAGGTCTAAAAGATGTAGTATTTGATAGAGGCGGTTTCCTCTATCATGGTCGTGTGGCTGCTTTAGCTGATGCTGCAAGAGAAGCCGGATTAAATTTCTAAATTATTTTAAACGTTATTTAATTTCAAAAAAAGAAAGAAGTTTTTCTTTCTTTTTTTATTTTACTATTTCATGGCTTTTATAAAACGAAATAATGTAACAATTTCTTGTTCCGGAATATTATCGAGATTTTTTTGTATATATTCTTTCATTTCTTGAATTGAATATTTAACATGTTCAAAATCAAGAAGTTCTGAAATTGTGATATTAAAGGCATTTGCGATATCAACAAGACTTTTTGTCGGAAATGTATCTCCGCATTCGATATGGCTGAGGCTTCTGAAATCAATATGTGCAATTTCAGCTAATTGTTCCTGAGTTAAATTTTTATTTTTCCTCAGTTCCTTAATACGAAGTCCGAGTAGTCTTTTTATTTCTTTCATTATTAAAAAGTAACTCCTATAAAAATTTTTTATAACTGTATAAATTGGTATTATTTGACAAAATTACCAATTTATGTTTAACTATTCTATGTAATTAGAGAATTAATTAAGTTAATAACCTAAATAGGTAGAATTTATTGATGACATATATAAAAAAATTAATAATAAAAGAGAATATATATAAACCCGCAGTTGGGTTATTAGATTTTAAACTATATTTACGTAGCAATGCGGGCAAATTGTCCGCTTTTTTTTAAAAGGCAATTTATGAAAAATATATTTAAATTATTAAGAAAAGATGTTATTTCGAGTCCGCCATGGGATTATGATTTTTTATACAATTTGCCGGAGAGGGAGTATTCTATATATTTAGAAAAGGTATTCAAGTTAAATACAGGAGATACCTTACCTTTAGAGTATGATTTTAAAAATAAACTTTGGATTATCAATAAAAGCAGATGTAAAACTTTTAATCAAAAGATACAATATTTAAAATTGTATGATGCTACGCCTTTAAAAAGAGATTGTACGGACAAAGTAAAAGTACGTGATTTTGTAGGAGAGAGAATAGGGGCTGAATATTTGAAACCCGTATTGCAGATTTGTAATAATTTTGATGAAATAAATTTTGTAAAACTTCCTAAAAGCTTTGTTTTAAAGTGCAATCACGGGTGTAAGTGGCAGTATATTATAAAAGATAAGCAGGAATTTTTGGATACAAAATCATTATTTGAGCTTGTGAAAAAAAATATAACAGGCTGGCTTGAGCAGGAATATTGGGTCTGGAGCGGGTTTGAAATGCAATACCATAATATTGAATCCAAAATATTAATTGAGCCTTTAATGAGGGATTATATTGATAAAGAACCGGAAAAAATAAATATATATTGCTTTAATGGTGAACCTAAAATATTTATAAGATTTTTCGATAAAAACACAATGAGTATTTGGAATAGTAAATTTAAACATATTGATAATATTTTCAATTTCTCTGAGGGCAATATAAAAACTGATGTTGATGATTATATAAATCAAACATTTGAATTAGTAAAAAAGTTAGCCAAATCTTTTAATTTTGTTCGTATTGATTGGATGATATATCAAAATAAATTATATTTTGAAGAATTAACATTTACACCATATAGCGGATTTTTGAATTTTAAAGATTATAAAGCGGAAATAGATCTTGGCAGATTATTAGATATAGGAGAAGGAAATTGAACATTGATAATATAGAAGGTTTAAAAATAGACGATATTATTTCTTTATATGATGAAATAATTGAAAGTCCTGATTTAATAGCACCTCACTGGTGCTGCTATGATGACAGCAACGGAAATTTGTTAATGGATTGGGATTATAATAGGAATTGGTCACCGCAAGCACCTGTTTATGCGGTATCGGGTCAAAGAACTTTATCTCAAGTTAGTGACTGGTATGTAATTGGTCGTAGTAGTGCTTATAGTTTCTATGCTACAGGCGGTCATTATAGTGATGGATGGGAATATACAAGATATTTATGTGATGATACTTGCCATAGAACATGTGCTTGGCAAGGTAATGCTTGTTAGTTAAATATAATTTAATATTTTTTACACTAAAAAATATATTTTGGTGTATAATTAGCGAAAGTATTAACTTCAAAAGGGATTAAAAACAGTGGTCAAATTCCTTTTTTCGTTATTTAAAATTAAAAATTCATTCTTAAGAAAAAATCTTCAAAGCTGCTGC
>CAJOJP010000039.1 GCA_905234915.1 Candidatus Gastranaerophilales bacterium | reverse complement strand
CTGAGTCTGTCTGAGTACCCGAAGGGTACGAGTTACGAAGCCACAGCTGAGATTGATGTTATCTGTGCGTAGCATCAGGACGCTATTTTTTGTTTTTTACTTGTTTTTTACTTAAATTATTATATCCCCTGACATGCCGTCAATGCTTTAATATAAATAATTATTAGTTTTATACACCAAAATATATTTTTAGTTGTAAAAAAAATATATAATTGCCTTATGAAATTTATATTCAGTTAAAAGCCCCGGCAAAAAACTTTTTATTCGTTATAAAAATCAAAATTTTCAGGAAGTTCTTTTTCTATTAATTTTACAAAATCCGAGCATTTATAGCCAAATGCATTTGCAAGCTTCCAAAATGTCGTAATTTTGGTATCTGATACTCCTTTTTCCAATTTTGATAATAATCCGTTGCCTATATCATATTCAAAAGAAAAGATATTAATACCTTTCCCCTGTTTATATCGTTCCAATTGAACAACTTTGCCGATATTGGCAAGTAATATATTTATATTTTATGCTATATAGAATACAAAGTATCGACTATAGTCTATAGATTATAATCAATGATAATTTATTATTGAAAACTTATTAAAAATGAAAGTTAAAACAGGTGCAGTTATGGATTTTGGTCAACTACCCGTAAAAATTTTGATCGGCATTGCCAAAATCAGTAAAATTTTTTTTGCAGTACTCTAAAATTTCGGAAATAAAAAGTCCGTTTAATTAAAACTAAAAATAATTAAAATTGTTGCTAAAAAAATAATTTTCTTGTACAATAAACACAAGATAAGTTTAAGTTAAATATTTCTGCTCAATCAGAAAAGTGAAATAAAAATCTTGATTTTTTTGCAGAACAACTATAAGAGAATATATGACTGTTTGTAATTTTAATTATAAGTATTTAAAAGATAATTCAACCCCCGGAAGCTGGCGCAGAGGCTATGAATATCACCAGAAAGGACAGGTGCAGTCTTTTGAAGCAGGTAAAACCGGAATTAAAGCCAAAGTTAAAGGAAATTTTAAATCCTTTTATGATGTTGAATTGAAATTTAAAAAAGGTGAAGTAGAACCTTCATGCTCCTGCCCGTTAAAAGAAAAATGGTGTAAGCACTCTATTGCTGTTGCAATGCAAGCAATTGAAAAACATATTTATGAAGATTTTCTTGAAAGACGCTTTAAAATTCAACCCGATTACTCTGATTTTGAAACACAAATGAAGGATAATCCGCAAGGCGGGTATGTATTCCATTTTAACCCGAAAAGAAGACAAAATTTCTTCTCTATTCTTGTTATGGATAGAAAAACAGGAAAAGTTATCAGAGATATAGAAGCTTTATTAAAAGCTGTTATTACGGCGCAAAAAACAACAGAAGATTTTGAGCTTAATAGTTCTCAGATGGTTGAACTCGCTATTTTTCAGCTTTTATTAAAAAATTCACGCCTTGACAAAAAAGCAGGCTGGTATGATATCCCGATTACCAAATTTGACGGTTTTTTTCAGCTGTTTGCAAGAGCTGATGACGTTATTGACGGAAGAACCAAAGATAAGCTTGTTTTTTGCAGCGAGGAATGGAAACTTTCTTTATCTGTTAATTTTTCCATGGTAGGAAATGTTTTACTTTCCTTATATTGGCAAAGACCCGATAAAGATGATATTATTCCCTTTGAAGAAGTAAGATATTTTTCCCGCCAGTTAAAATGGGGACGATATAAAAATAAAATATTCCCTATTAATATTGCACTCAGTGCATTGCCTCAAAATCTCATTAAATCAACTTTTACTGATGTAAAAGATGCTGACGGCGCAAAGTTTTTATATGAAGAACTCCCGAAATTAAAAGAATTAATTCCTTGTGAAGTTTCTGATATTATTAATAAATTAACTCTTGAACAGCGTCCTCCGATAAATGTGGTAAAAATGGGACTGGACTATGACGGAGCTTTAAAAGCCGAGCTTGAATTTGATTATGACGGAACGAGAGTTCCTTATTCAAAAGCTTCTTCAAAAAGTCCTTACGTAACAATAAAAAAGCCTAAAGAAGACCTTTTATACTGGGTTAAGCGTAATATTGCCCACGAGGAAAGTGCATACAGAATGCTTTTAGCCTGCAAATTCGCGCCTATGCAGACAAATAATCTTGCCATCGAAAGAGAAAATGCAATAGATTTTTATAATTATTATTTAAAACAGGCAGGTGATGGTTGGAAATTTGAAGAAAAAGATGATATGTCATTCTTTAAACTTTCGGAACAGCCTTTTGAAATAGTTGCAGATATTGACTTCGCAATAAATTCTTCGGATAGTTTTGAAGTTTCTTTATACGGAAAAGTCGGTGAAGAAATAATTTCTTTTGATGAAATATATAATTTAATTACCGAGGGAGATAAATATTACAGAGTTAAAAGTCACGGTTTTGTTGAAGTTCCGGGGCAGGATGTTCTCTCTATTCTCAAATCGTTTAATTCCTTTGATGTGTATAAAAATGAAGAAAATAAATATGTAGTTAAAACATATCGTGCCGGTTTAATTTCAGAAATGAAAAATCTGGGATTTAAACTTAAAATGAGCAGAAAATTTTCGATATTTTGGAAACAGATTTCAACCTTCTCAACAATGGATAATGCTAATTTGCCAAAAGGAGTTAATGCAGAACTTAGAGAATACCAGCATAAAGGTTTCAGCTGGTTGTGGTTTTTATATAAATACGGACTTAACGGTATTCTTGCAGATGATATGGGGCTTGGTAAAACTCTGCAGGCACTTACTTTGCTTCAAAAAGCAAAAGAAAAAGATAAAAAAGCTCCTTCTTTGGTTGTATGTCCTACTTCTGTCGTATTTAACTGGGAAAACGAAGTCCAAAAGTTTATTCCGTCGTTAAAGTGCTTAAAGTTAAGCGGAACAGACAGAAAAGAACATTTTAAAGAAATTCCTAAAAATGATATAATAATTACAAGTTATGCCCTTATAAGACGTGATATTGAACATTTAAAAAAATTTGATTTCAGATATATAATTTTAGATGAATCTCAAAATATAAAAAATTCCGAATCACAGACGGCAAAATGTATAAAGCTGCTAAATGCGAAGCACAAGCTTGCTCTATCCGGCACCCCGATTGAAAATAAGCTGGAGGAGCTCTGGAGTGTTTTTGATTTTCTTATGCCGGGATTTTTATTGAATTTACATGAATTTAACTACAGATATGTTACTCCTATTGTTGACAGAGGCGAAAAAACAGTTGAAAAACGTTTAAAGAACCAAATTTTTCCGTTTATTCTTCGCCGTATGAAGCGTGATGTTGCAAAAGATCTTCCGGATAAAGTTGAAAATATTGCATATTGTGAACTTACACCCGAACAAAAAGACTTTTATCTTGAAGTACTTGATTCAACAAAAGAAGAATTGTTCAAATCCATTGCCGAAAACGGACTTGAAAAAAGCCGCTTGAGTATATTCTCGGCTTTATTAAGATTGCGTCAGATATGCTGCCATCCCCGCTTATATGATAAAGATGATAAAAAAGGAATTGAAACATCGGGTAAATTTGAACAATTAAAAACAATGCTTGAAGAAATTATTTCGGAAAATCACAGAATACTTTTATTCTCACAATTTGTAGATATGCTTGATATTGTTAAAGAATGGCTTATTAAAACGGGTATAAAGTTTGAATATTTAACCGGAGCAACAAAAAACAGACAGGAAGTTGTGGAAAGATTTAATAATGATGCCTCAATACCTATATTTCTTGTCAGTTTAAAAGCCGGAGGTACAGGCTTAAATCTTACAGGGGCTGATTATGTTATACATTATGACCCGTGGTGGAATCCTGCTGTTGAAGATCAGGCAACAGACCGTGCTTATCGTATAGGTCAAACAAAAAAAGTATTTGTTTACCGCTTAATTACTAAAAATACGGTTGAAGAAAAAATTCAAAAACTCAAGCAGGATAAACGCAATCTTGTAGATTCCGTTATTTCTGTTGATAGAAATATAAGTAAAACACTTACTTATGCTGATTTACAAGATATTTTCTCCGTTGATTAAATTTACCCGGGCAAATTCTGTTTTTTTGAATTTACAGACACCAATCATGAATATCCTTCTGTGATATTTCAAACGGAAGATTTTGCTTTTGAGATTTCATATCACAGTATCTGCAAAAATCCATTTTTGAGGAAAAATATTGTTCAATCTGCTTAGGATTTTTTATTTTATATATATCAATAAAATCATTTTTTGTAATTTCAAGATTTTTATTAAAAAATTTATTAAAATGAAATATGTTACCCGCGACACAGCATTGATAAAATTTTCCATCTTCAAAATAAGTACAGCCGCCTTTATTTTGCCAGCAAATTTTATGCATTTCTAAAGCATTTTGATTTCCTGATAAATCCAAAGTCATTTTATACATTGTTTTATATTCACCAGCAGCAGCTCCGTAGTATGAAACAGGTACTCCGTATTTTTGAGCTTTAGCGAAAATACTTTTTTCGTTCAAATGCACATCATACTTTGATATTTTTATTGCTATTTTATTAAAATAACAGATTTTCCAGAAATTTTCTTCCATTTTATCAAGTAATATACCATTTGTAAAAATCATCAGATAAGCGGAAGGGAAAATTTTTCTTGTCATTTCTAAAATTTCTGATATTTGAGGATGTAAAAGCGGCTCCCCTCCCATTAAACCTATACTTTTAATATCAAAAAATTTATCAATCCGCTTAAAATCTTTTTTGAGTTTTTTTATTGCAAAAAATTTTTTTTCGGCAATAGGAGAAAAATGATCGCAATAACGGCAATTCAGATTACAATGCCATACAAGGGGAGTACAAAAATAACTTAATATAAATCTTTTTTTTCTTTCTCTTTTAAAAAAATTAAACAGCATACTAAAATTCTAAGTCATATAATTTATTTTATCAATAAGCTGTCTTAGTCCAAATTGGTATAAACAGGTAAATTACTTGTAAATTTTATATAAAAATATTAAAATATAATTTGTACAGATAGTTATTAAGGATATGTAATTATGACATTTTGTGAGGAACAAAAAAAATCGCCGTTTTCTTGTGAAGAATCCAAAAGTATTATCAGAGAAGCACTCAAAGTATTAGGTAAAAAGCATTTTGCATTTATCTCGCACGCAAACAGCTTTCCTGCCGAATACGATAAAAATACAGGTTTTGGAACAAATAATTCAACGGCAGCAAAACATTTAATGGATTTTCTTTCGGGAGTATTTACCGATATTCAGCTCGGACCTTCCGGAAAAACAAAATCCATTGATGCATCACCATACACAGGTACTATTTTTTCCAATAATCCTTTATTTATAGATTTGGAACAATTAACCGCCGGGGAATGGCATAATATACTTTCTATTGATACTTATAAAAGAATTTGTCAAAATAACCCGAATAAAGATACAAACAGGACTGCATATTCTTATATTTTTAATTTACAAGAGGAAGCATTAAAAGAAGCATTTGAAAACTTTAAAAATGCTGACTGCCCTGAATTAAAAGCTAAATTTGAAGATTACAAACAAAAAAATGTTTTTTGGCTTGAAAAAGATTCTTTATATGAAGCATTAACAGTTGAGCATGGCTGTGATTACTGGCCTATGTGGAAAAGTGAAACGGATAAAGCTTTATTTAATCCGCAAAATGATGAACAAAAGGAAAAATATCAGTTAAGAATAAACGAATTAAAGCAAAAATATTCAGATGTAATTGAATATTACAGCTTTTGTCAGTTTGTAATTTCCGTACAAAATGAAAAATCAAGAGAATATGCCCGTTCTAAAGGTTTAAAAATGATTGCCGACAGACAGGTTGCATTTTCGGACAGAGATAACTGGGCATATCAGGCATATTTTCTTAAAGGCTGGTGTCTTGGATGTCCGCCTGATTATTTTAGTCAGGACGGTCAAATGTGGGGATTTCCGGTTATGGATCCCGAAAAACTTTTTAATAAAGACGGTACACTGGGTGAAGGCGGAGTTTTAATGAAAGAACTCTACAAAAAGATGTTCACGGAGAATCCCGGCGGTGTAAGAATTGATCACATGGTCGGATTAATTGACCCGTGGGTCTATGTTTCAGGTAAAAAACCAAAAATAGAAGAAGGGGCAGGCAGGCTTTATTCATCTCCCGAGCATCCTGTTTTATCACGCTATGCCATTGCCGAAATGAAAGACCTTAATAATAAAGTTGAAGCGGATAAAGAAGAACGTATTTTAAGTTTAACCGATGAACAAATACAAAAATACGGAAGATTAGTTGAAAAAATTGTTATTGCAGCTGCAAAAGAAGTCGGTCTTGATAAAGACAGCATTGTTTGTGAAGATTTAGGTACTCTGACAATGCCGGTTGTAAGCGTTATGAAAAAATATGACCTTCAAGGCATGAAATTAATTCAGTTTGTAGTACCGGAAAACCCTGAACATCCTTACAGATGTAAAAATATTAATCCAAGAAGCTGGGCTATGGTTGGTACTCATGATAATGAACCGATTTTAATGTGGGCAAATGCAACAGTCAATACAGAAGCAGGTTATTTAAACGGTAAAAATCTTGCTGAGGATTTATATCCTGATTCTTCAGCAGAGGAAAAAGAACAAATTGCAGTAAGAATTTCAAAAGATGCTCCATTCTTAGCACAAACAAAATTTGTTGAACTTTTTGCCTGCAAGGCTGAAAATATTCAGGTTTTCTTTACTGATTTTCTCGGATTATACGATGTTTACAATCGTCCCGGGACGTCGGGTGATAAAAATTGGTCATTAAGAATTCCGGATAATTATGAAGAAGTTTATTGCCAAAATTTAAAAGAAGGTAAAGCACTTAATCTGCCATTGATTTTAAAACTTGCAATTGAAGCAAGAGGACATAAGTTTGCAAGTCAAAATGCGCAAATTATTGAAAAACTAAACAGTATATCTTAAAAATACTCTTAATTTAAGTAACTGTTCAGCAAAATTAATTTGACAAATAAAAAGAAATACAAAAATGCGAAATCTGTTGCTTATTTGTATTTCTTTTTTATATTATCCGTTTTGCAGAGTTACCAACAGTTAAGGCTTATTATTCCTGTAATTAGTAGAACGTTCTGTAATTAACCGGACTTTTTATTTCCGAAAAATACTGCAAAAAGAAAACACTTTTCGGAGCTGTTACACCCGCTTATTTCTTAAGCCGCACCAGCTATTTTTTTATTATTGATAAAAAATAAATTAATGCAGCAAGGTGCTTGCTAAAGAAATGCGCGTGCTCAATGCTCCTCAAAGTATTTTCTTTTTTTCGTTTTTTATTTTAAAAAGTCCAATTATTAAGGAACGGTATATTAGTTAATTGCATTATTAATAATTATGTTTTTAAAAACAGACGGGATGTTCTTTTTTTCGACATAAGAAAAATCCAACATTGCCTTTTTGTTCATTTCTTCTTGTCTTTTTGCTTCTTGAACTTTTTGTTCCGTAACATGCCGAGTATAATTAGGAAGCAAAATACCAAGCATAGCTATTGAAAAAGTAATATCGGCAACGCGGCATAAATTTCTCAGATTTCTTACTTTTATGCTTGATACTTCATTAGCTGTTTTTAAATCCGTATTTTTAATCCAATTTATAAATTGTTGTATTTTATATTTAGCCTGAGCAACAGCTTTGGAATCGCCCTCTTTAATTACGGGTTTGGCAATTGTTTTTTTTCTGTTAAGTAAAACAACATCTTCGCCTATAATATTTTTACCCATATCAGTTTTTGAAAACATCTCAACAGCAGAAGCAGCTCCTTTTTTTGCATAATCCCCGAGAAAATACAAACCTGAAAATGAAGCTATATCTCTAACGGTTGTTTCGCGAAGTTCATTATTATCCTCAGCAGCCATCATACGGCTGGCGAAAGTTGCAGCTGCAATCCAGCGGCACTGGTCAAGAGTCGGAAATTTTCCGACAAATTGAAACATTCCTAAAGTAGGCTTTTTCATCATTGATAAAGCTGCCAATCCAAACATACTTGCTGCTGCAAGTAATTTATTACCGAAAAATTCTTTTTTTTCTTTTTCGTTCATTTTTTTAGCAGTATTTTTTTTGCCGAAATCTTTATAAATCGGAGCTCCTTCTGCATTAAACTGTTTTCTTGTTATAGCTCTGTTAATTGTTTGCATGCTTATTGCAATACTCATCACAATTCCGAGTCCGATTAAACTTTTTTTATTAACAAATCCTTTTAATGCTTTGGAATATTTATCAATTGCATTTGATATTTCGCTGTAAGTCAGTGTTTCAACTTTCTTATTTAATGAAGCGGCTGTTTTTTGTTTTACTTTATTAAATTTAGCTCCCAAATCAACAATATCGCGCAAAGTATGCTCTAAATCAGCATTTGGTTTCCAGATTATATCAGCTGCCTTACCTGCTGTTTTTCCGCTATTGCCCGAACGTGAGCGGGAAACATCGGAAAATCCGAATTCAATTATATTCTCGGCTTTAGTTAAATGTGCAAGCTTTCCTTTTGCCTGTTTTAAAAGTTTATTTCGCTCTGAACCGCTTTTTGAAACAGCAGCAGTAATATCATCAACGGCACTCATAAATTCGGGAGTTTGGGCTTTTGAGTCATAATATACCCATTTATCACCTTCTAAACCTCTAAGCGATTTTAAAGCTGTTGTTACATAGTTCTTTGTCGAATCAGAATTATTTACCTGATGTGTTTTTTTATATATTTCTTTTAATTTATCAATAGAATCACCGTTAGCCCACGAACCTGTAACGTTAGTTCCATGTAATTCTTTATTTTTAGGAAGAAGTTTAGCAGCTCCCCAAACGATACCGCTTGGAATAAGACAGTTAACGAAAAGTCCGGAAAATTCGCGTCTGCAAGTTTCAAGCGAAGCTGCAAGACTCGTTTTAAGATCTACAAGAGTTCTCGGTATATTAGTTGAAACGGTATCAACAAAAGCAACTTGAATCATTGCATTTTTATCAAGTCCTGTAAAAACCTTATCAATAACATTAAAAGTCATATCAACAGGCCCCTTAAAACTCTGTTTTGAAGCCAATGTAAAATTTTGACGATTATTTACTGCTTCAGTATTGTTTTTTTGTTTTATTTGATTTTTATAACCTTCTGCCTGTGATATTCTCAATTTTAACTACCTTGTTTATAAAATTTAACCAATAGCAATAATCATATCAATTGAAAACATGAAAACAAATTTATTTGCGTTAATTTGCTTATTTTTAATAAAAATGTATTCAAAAATTTTGAATATTTTTCATTTTTTTGGGTACAATTTATAATTTTTTATATTTTTTTTTATAAACTTGCAATTTTTACTTTAAAAAACATAAAATTGCAGTATAAAAAATTCGACTTTACATTTATTAACACATTTTTTTGATATAAAATTCATAAATGTAAAGGTTAACTTGAGAAAAAAATTTATGGATAGAAACAAAAAAGTAATAACGCTGCTCAGCAGCGGACACTTTATAACTGATGCATACAGCGGTTTTTTAAATCCGATAATGCCTTTTATAGCAGCAAAAATAGGAATTACAATGACAGCTGCGGCAGTTTTAATTTCTGTTTCAAATTTAACTTCGTCGTTATCTCAGCCTCTTTTTGGTTTTATTGCAGATAAATTGCAACACAGATTTTTTATTTTTTGGGGAATGCTGTTTTCAAGTATTTTTTTATCTTTTCTTGGTATTGCCAATAATATATATATGCTTATTTTATTTGTTCTGTTAGGACACATGGGAGTAGCTTTCTTTCATCCGCAGGCTACAAGTTTGGTTTCAAATTATACAAAATGTAATACAAACAGCAGAGAAATGAGTATTTTTATTGCAACAGGTACTTTCGGTTTTGCTCTTGGGCCTGCTATTTCCTCCTGCATAAGTGATTTTTTCGGTTTGGAAAAGCTTCCTTATTTATGTATTCCGGGTATAATTTTTGCTTTTTTGTTGCTTAAAACAGTTCCTAAAATACATATAAATTGTGATAATACTAAAAATACCTCGCTAATAAAAGCAATAAAAGCAATTTTTTCAAATAAACCTGTTGCAATTCTTGTTGCAGCATCAATAGTTAAGTCTTTTGTAGTATCCTCCTTTTCTATTATTTTACCTTTTTATTGGAAATCTATAGGGTACAGCGTATCAAAAATAGGAATGATAATTGTTGCATTTATGCTCTCAGGTGCATTTGCAATTATTTTAAGTCCATGGTTTGAAAAAAGAATAGGTGTAAAAAATGTTTTTTATTGTTCTCTTTTAACGGTTGCCCCTTTAGGTTTAATTTTTTATTTTTGTGGCGGCAGAGGTTTAATAGGACTTATATCCTTTATATTAATCGGATTTGTGAGCTTTTTTGCCGTACCTGTAAATATGTCAATGGCGCAAAGGCTTATGCCCGAATTTAAGAGTATGATTTCCGGATTTATAGGCGGTTTCAGCTGGGGTGTAATAGGACTCATTTTACCTTTAATAAGTATTTTAGCCGAAAAAACAGGTATAATGATTATTTTATTAATAATGACTTTTATTCCGTTTATATTTTCATATTATATAAAATATCTGCCTGATGAAAATAAATATTTTAATTAAGTTAACAAAAAATATTTTTTGAGGTAAAATTGTATATAATTTACCTATATAATTTGCAAGGTATATTTTCTATATAAGCATAATTTGCGGGGAGATAAATTAACATGTTTACATTTTTATCGGGGATTTTAATTCTTATTACGGGATACATATTTTATTCACGATATACGGAAAAACAGTTCGGCGCAGATAATAACAGACAGACGCCGGCTGTAACAAATAATGATGGAGTTGATTTTATTCCGTTAAGTGAAAATAAAAATATGCTTATTCATTTATTGAATATAGCGGGTCTTGGCCCGATTTTAGGTGCTGTACAAGGTATTTTATTTGGGCCTGTTGCTTTTTTATTAATTCCCTTAGGGGCTGTTTTTATGGGCAGTGTTCACGATTATTTTTCGGGGATGTTATCTGTACGAAATAATGGTGCGCAAATTACGGAACTTGTGAAAATATATTTAGGCAATCGTTTTTACAAAATATTTATAGTAATTGTTTCTGCTATGCTGTTATTGCTTGCTTCAGTTTTTGTCTATACGGCAGGAGATATTATTGCTCAAAAATTTTTTAATCAAACAAGCTTTGCAATAAATAACCCTGTTATTATTGCAATATATTCACTGATTGCACTTTATTATATTTTTGCAACACTATTTCCGATTGATAAAATAATAGGCAGATTTTATCCTCTATTCTGCTTGCTTCTTTTAGCGGGTACGTTTCTTGTAATTATCGGATTTATTACCAAAGGAGTGCATATTCAAAATATAGATTTTTCAAATATAAATCAGCATCCGTTAAAATATCATATATTGCCTATGTTTTTTATGACAGTAAGCTGCGGACTGCTTTCCGGATTTCATTCTACACAGTCAACCATTATTTCCAGAACAATTAAAACGGAAAAAGAAGGCAGAAAAGTATTTTTCGGTATGATGTGTATTGAATCTCTTATTGCAATGATATGGGCAGCAGGTGCAATGCATGTATATTCATTAAATTTAGTGCCAGAAAATTTAATAGGAACTGCAAATGTAATTAATTCTATAGCAGATATTTTTGTATTTCCTTACTTGACTTTTATAGTTACAATAGCAGTTATAATACTGCCGATAACCTCGGGAGATACTGCTTTAAGAGGGTTAAGAATGATTTTGGCAGAGGCATTTTCTTTATCTCAAAAGTCAATAAAAAACAGACTAAAAATTATTGTTCCGATAGCTTTTAGTATTATCGGGATTATATTGTGGGCAAAACTTAATGATGACAGCTTCTCTATGGTTTGGAGATATTTTAATTTCGGAAATCAATTAATTGCAATACCAACATTTTTGTATGCGACAATTTATCTTTATAGACTGAAAAAGAATTATTTAATGACGTTAATTCCCGGGTTATTTTATATTTTTATAACGGTATCTTTTATACTCAATAATCCGATTGGATTTAACTGTGATTATAAAATTTCACAGATAGCAGCTTTAATAGTAACATTTATAAGTGCTTACATGCTGTTTAAGTTTAAATTTAAATCTGCCGAATAATATATTTATTCGCCGTAAATCAGCCAATCAAGGGAAACTCTAAAATTTTGTTTTAAATTGGTTATTATATTCCAATCGGGGAGCATGTTTCCCGATATATCTTCTATTATTTTTATTTCATCAAAAGTCATTCTGCATATTTTGTTTAATACCTGATGATGCAGAATGTGATTGGGCAAGAATGTCCAGCGCTGGCAATGTTCTAAGGCAGACCAGCAATATAAATTTTAAAAGACATTGCAATCCTTAGATAATAATTTTGTAAATTTTACACTAAATATCGTTACAAAATTATCAAAAATATTTTTTTTATATTTTTATTTTGATATATTTGAAACAACAGAAAAAAAGGAAAAATCGTGATTGGAACAATAAGCTCTGATATTATTTCACAAAAAAAATTGTTAAATTCAATTATATCAAATGTAAATGGCAATAAAATTAAATTTACCTCTTCCCCCTTAGAAAAATTACATAAAGCTGAAGTTGAGCTTTTTAAAATATTTGAAGAAGAAATTAACTCGGAGGCTCCGGTTCTCTTAAGCTACAATCAAAGTGCAATACATAAAGCAGCAAAATTTTTAACGGAAGTAATAGATCGTTCTGCTTCAATCGGTATAGCAGGCGAAACGGCAAGCGGAAAATCCACAGTAACTTTGGATGTTATAGATACTATCAAGGCTTTTCAGAATAAGTACAAATTAAAAAGTCTTGTAACCCGTGTAAATACTGATGATTATTACTATGATAGAAGCGAGGAAGTTAAAAAAGCAGGCGGAATGTCTGAATTTGCTAAAAATTATGATTTTGATATTCCGGAAGCTCTTGAACTTGATTTAATGTATAAACATATAAAAGAGTTGCTGAATGGCAGACCTGTAATGCTTCCTAAGTATGATATGTCCGGAACAACTATAAGAATTGATGAAGCAGTTCCTGCATTCCCGTCTAAAGTCATAATTTCAGAGGGTTTATTTACGTTAACCGATAAAATAAAAGATGCATTTGATTTTAAAATATATGTTGATATAGACAGTAAGCTTCAAAAAGAAAGATTTTTTGTACGCGCTCATGAAAGAGGCTTGGGAAATGCTGCTCACATAATGTATGAAAATGCATCAAATAAAGCGGAAATATATATAAGAGGCTGTAAAAACGAAGCTGATATTGTTTTATCAGGAGCTGCCGAAAGAAAAAATTATAAAATATTTATGAATAAAATTCTATCTGTTATAGAAAATATACATTTTTCAAAATAGAGGCTGAATATGGCAGAATGTTTGTATCAGGGAAGTTTTAATCCCATACATAATGCCCATTTAGCGGCAGCAGAGTATGTACATAAAATTTTTAATTTTGAAAAAATTGTTTTTATACCTGCATATAAACCTCCGCATAAAGATTTAAAAGATTTTGACACGGAAAATGCAATGCACAGATTAGAAATGCTTCAACTGGCAGTTGAAAATATCCCGTATTTTGATGTATCCGCTATCGAATATACAAGGAATAAACCTTCTTATACTTATGATACATTAATTCAAATTAATGAAATTATTAAGTCTAAAGAAAAAATTAATTTTATTATAGGCTCTGATGCTTTTATAAAAATTGAAAGCTGGTATAAAACAGAAGAATTAAAAAATTTAGTTAATTTTATTCTTTTTGTCAGAGATAATAATTTTGATGAAACTCCGTTTGAAAAATTAAGAGAAAAAGGATATAATTATAAATTGATGCAAATGCCGTTTATTAATATATCGGCAAGCGAAATTAGAACAAGATGTCTGAAAGGTCAAGCGATTGATGATTTAGTACCATATAAAGTCGCTAAATATATAAAATTACATGATTTATACAGAGCTTAATATCAAAGAAATAAAAGAAAAATTACAAAATTGTCTGACTGAGGAGCGTTATATTCATTCTGTCGGAGTAATGGAGATGGCTGTAGAATTAGCACAAAGATTTAATTGTGATAAAGATAAAGCTAAAATAGCGGGGCTTTTGCACGATTGCGCAAAATGCATGAAAAAAGAGGAATTTTTCAAATATGATAATTTGCTTCTGGATTGCGAAAAACAAAGCATAAAAACCTGGCACGCTCCTATCGGGGCGATTATAGCGAAAAATGAATACGGCATAAAAGACGAAGAAATTTTATCCGCTATCAGGTGGCATACAATAGGTAAAACTAACATGAGCGTTTTTGAAAAAATTATTTTTATTGCCGATAAAATAGAATGTAAAACAAGAGAGAAAAAAATGCGTGAAGAAATTGAGTCTGCATTAAATATAAGAAATAATTTAGATGATGCAATGCTTACATGTTTTAAAATAACGATAAAAAGCCTTATTGAGCGTAATCTGTCTATTTGTTTTCAAACTGTTGAAGTTTATAATGATTTTATCAATTCAGTACTAAATAACCAAAATTCAGATAAAATGCAAAACTAATCCAGATAATATAAGGAATTAATAATACTGCTGCAAATTTAGAGTGTTTTGAAAAAGCAGAAATCGTAAGTGCCGTAAAAATCCACATAAGAATAATTACAAATAAAGCAGCCCCGATGTTTTTCATAGCAAAGAAAACAAAAGTCCAAGAAAAATTTAACAGCATTTGTATTGTAAAATAAATAATTCCCCTTGATTTATTTCTAAATCCGCCTTGCAGGTATAAAATAAGCGAAATTAATATCATAGCATAAAGTATGCTCCAGACAGGCGCAAAAACGCTGTCTGGCGGTGCTAAAAAGGGTTTATTTAAACTGTTATACCAATCCGAATTAAACATATTA
Source organism: Candidatus Gastranaerophilales bacterium (assembly GCA_905234915.1). Taxonomy (GTDB): domain Bacteria; phylum Cyanobacteriota; class Vampirovibrionia; order Gastranaerophilales; family Gastranaerophilaceae; genus Avigastranaerophilus. The sequence goes on along the minus strand of CAJOJP010000039.1, from coordinate 11,560 downwards.
AAATTATGCAGCTGTTTAGATTATTTTTCATTCCCTGTTTCGGTAGTATTGATTATATGCGTTTTTACAACCGAAAATATATTAAATTTAACAATCTGATATTTATTTGCATTATGACAGAATTAGGACATTTAATTGACTTTATATTTTTTTAGAAGGATAATGCTGTAAAATATGTAATATGAAAGCATGTAAATTTATGAAACTCATTATATTAAACTTAAATGTTATATCTAAAAAAAGAAAAGCGTAATTGCTTTTCTTTTTTTATAAATAGCAGCAGTATGGTGCGTTTGATGAGGCGAGAGGTTGCGATACCGGATTGGATAAAACGGCGGGAAAATGATAAATACGAACACAAAAAAAATATTTACATCAAAAGTAAGTAAAATTGAAAAAATAGCGGAAAGTTCTTACTTAATTGAAATAGAATGCAATTTTCCGCTTAGTGTTATTCCGGGACAGTTTATTTCTGTTTATTGCGACGGTTTAACTTTAAGACGTCCGTTTAGCGTTTTTTCCACAAATGAAAATAAAATAGGAATACTATTTAAAGAAAGAGGAAAAGGAACGAGGTATATAAAATCACTCAAGCAGGGTGATTTTATTGATATTGCAGGCCCATTCGGAAACGGTTTTAATATTAAAAATCAAAAATCACTTCTTATAGGAGCAGGAATAGGAATTGCACCTGTTGCATTTTTAAAATCAAGATTGGAGGAACTTAAAATTCCAAATCTTTTGATTTCAGGTTTTTTAAATAAATTTGAAGTTCCTAAAAATATAATAATAGATAAAATCTGTACGGATGACGGTTCATTAGGAGAAAAAGGCAGTGTTCTAAACTATTTAGGACAGACAATAAACGAATTTAAACCGGAAGTTATTTATGCCTGCGGACCTTCTGTTGTATTAAAAACAATTGCCAAAACCGGTAAAACTTTTGATATTGAAACTCAGGTTGCGATGGAAAAAGTTATGGCTTGCGGTATTGGGGTTTGCAGAGGATGTGTTATAGATATAAGAAAAGACGGTAAAGTTATAAATGCTGCTGTTTGTAAAGACGGGCCGGTATTTAAAGGAGATGAGGTAGTATGGCAGTAACAGCAAATATTTTAAGTACCGATTTGAACGGATTAATACTTCAAAATCCTATTATAACAGCTTCCGGAACTTATGGTTATAATTGTGAATATGATGATTTTATTGATGTTTCAAAATTAGGAGCAGTTGTAACAAAAGCTATATCTTTAAGACCTCGGGCTGGAAATAAAAATATCCGTATTATGGAAACAAAAGCAGGCATAATTAATTCTATCGGACTTGAAAATGTAGGCATTGAAAAGTTTTTAACCGAAAAATTACCTGTATTACAATCTAAACATATAAATTTCATTGTTAATATAGCAGGAAGTACAATAGATGAATATATAGAACTTTCTAAAGTATGTGAAGCTAATAAAATAAAAACAATAGAACTGAATGTTTCTTGTCCTAACGTAAAATCAGGATGTTTAGAGTTTGGAACAGATGAAAGTTCCTTATATGAGCTTGTAAATGAAGTAAGAAAAATTTACAACGGATTTTTGATTATAAAATTAACTCCGAATGTAACATCAATAGAAAAAATAGGACTTGCAGCACAAAAAGCAGGCGCAAATGCCGTAAGTGCAATTAATACACTAAAAGGAAGCTCTATAAAATTAAATTTAATTAAAGGGAAATTCCAAAAAGAAATAATATCGGGAGGATATTCGGGTACAGGAATTAAACCTGTTGCAATAAATGCTGTTTTAAGACTTTCAAAAGTTTTAAATATTCCGATAATAGGCATTGGTGGAATTGAAAATTTAGACGATGTATTGGAATTTTTTGCAGCGGGAGCTGAAGCTGTTCAAATTGGAACTGCAAATTTTACACACCCCGATATAGCGGAAAAACTTTTATTTGAGCTTAGTGAGTACATTAAAATAAACGGGTTTAAAGATTTAGACGATTTAAAAAAAGAATTGAGGGCATAATGGATAATGAAGTATTAAATTTATTGGAAAAAGCGCAAGGGGTATTGCACGGACATTTTTGCTTAACCTCGGGATTACATTCAGACATATATTTTCAATGTGCAAAATTATATCAATACCCCGATATAACAGAACAATTAGGGAAAAAACTTGCCGAAAAACTTTCAAATATTGAATTTGATACAATAATAGCTCCCGCAATAGGTGCCGTAATAATAGGTTATGAAACCGCAAAACAGGCAAAAAAACGCAATCTTTTTGTCGAAAGAAAAGATAATATCATGCAGTTAAGGAGAGGTTATACTCTAAAAAAAGGTGAAAGAGTTGTTATTATAGAAGATGTAATTACAACTGCAAAAACAATCAAAGAAACAACAGAGGCAATTAAAGAATTTGAACCTGAAATTGTTGCTGTAGGATGTATTGTAGATAGGACAAAAGGTCAAACGGAATATAATATAAAGTCATTAATGCAAATTGCCCCTGTAACTTACGAGCCTGACAATTGTCCGTTATGCAAAAAAGGGTTGGAGCTTGTAAAACCCGGGAGCCGTAAGTAAAGGATACTAAAATGATTAAAATTTTACTCCGTAATATTTTATTTTCATTTATTATTGTAATAATTTTTTTTGTATTATTTGAATTTTATGCATTTTATACAACAAAGATTTATTACAAAAAAATGAAAAATGCGGATATAAAATATAGTTTAGAAATGCATTCTTACGAAGATTTTTACAAATATTTTAAACGTTTTTTGATGCGTCCCGTTGAAAATAAAAACAGCAAATCTGAGCCAATATTAATTTTTGGATGTTCATTTGCTTATGGTGATAATATTAAAAGCAATGAAACATTTTCTCATCATATAGCTCAATATGTAAAAAATCCTGTTTATAATTTTGCTTATGGCGGTTGGAGTATTGCAAATACCTTATATCAAGCACAAAATGAACCTTTACTTAAAAAGTTTACCAAAGAACCTAAATATGTAATTTATGTATATACTCCCGTTCAACTGCATAGAATGTATCTGCATGTTTATGATCCCGGGGATAATCATTTAACTGTTCACTATGATTATAAAAAAGGAATATTAAAAGAAGTAAAACCGTCTTTATTCTTATATTCTCTGTATTCTATAAAAAAAACGGATAAGGCAATTGCAATGTACAAAATTTCCGGAGATAATTACAAATTTAAAAATCAAGATATTTTAACAGCCTATTTTAAGGAAACTTTAAAAGAATTTAAAAAGTATTGGAAAAATACTAAATATTACATATTGGTATATGACAATGAGAAAGATATGTATATCGAAAAAATAGAAAAAGAAACAGACTGGCAAGTTGTAACTTTATCTGAAATTGTGAATATTGATATAAATAATTCACAATATACAGTTTCAAATACTGATAAACACCCAAATAAAAGAGCTTGGGATATTATTACAAAACCATTTCTTAAAAGAATCGGAGCATTATAAATGGAACATTTAATTGATATTCAAAGCATTTCAAAACAAGATATAGAAAATATTATAAATTTTGCAAAAGCTTTCAAAGAGGGGAAAAAAGAAAGTGATGTAAAAAGTAAAACACTAGCTCTTATGTTTTGCGAAAATTCAACACGGACAAAATGCAGTTTTGAAATTGCTGGTCAAAAACTCGGTATGAATATTATTAATTTTGATGATACGCATTCTTCTCTTTTAAAGGGCGAGAGTCTTAAAGATACTATTGAAAACCTTTATTTTATAGGCGTAAATGCACTAGTAATCCGTCATACATTATCAGGAATTATAAATAATGTATTAAGATTGGTAAAATATCCGGTTAAATTTGTAAACGGAGGGGATGGAACACACGCACATCCTTCTCAGGCATTGTTAGATTATTATACAATGCTGGAAAAAATCGGAACGGTTGAAAATAAAAAAATTACGATAGTAGGAGATGTTTCACACAGCAGAGTTGCAAAATCAAACATTGCATTATTGTCAAAATTTAATGCGGATATTCATATTTGTGCTCCCTCGTATCTTCAATTTGAAAATTTTGAAGCATTTAATGTTAAATATCATAATGATGTTAAAGAAGCAATTGAAGGGGCAAATGTTGTAATGGCATTGAGGGTACAAAATGAAAGACACGAAAAAGAGTGTTATCCCGATTCAAGCGAATACAAAAGACTATATGAAATTGATATGGAGTTATTAAAAAAGTATGCTGCAAATGACGTAATATTAATGCACCCGGGGCCGGCGAACAGGAATATTGAAGTATCAGGCGAGCTTTTAGACAATCAGGTTGGAAAAACAATACTGGAGCAAGCTCAAAACGGAGTTTACGTAAGAATGGCAATATTAAATACATTATTAAAAGGCGGTGTTTATGCTGCTTAAAAATGCAATTGTAATAAATCCTGCCGATAATTTTGAAGGAATTTCCGATATTAGAATTGAAAACGGGATAATAACGGATTTTTCACAAAATTTGAAAGTAAAAACAGGTGAAGAAACAATAGATTTAACGGGAAAAATAATAACGGCAGGGCTTGTAGATATGCACTGCCACCTTAGAGAACCCGGATTTAACGCAAAGGAAACAATTAAAACAGGTATAGCATCTGCTATAGAAGGCGGTTATACCGCAATATGTCCTATGGCAAATACAAATCCCGCTGTTGATAATGTAACAACACTTATATATACAAAAAATCAAGCGGGAGAACAAATAGGATTTTATCCAATCTGTGCAGTTACCAAAGGATTAAATGGTGAAAAGCTTGTTAATGTTTCAGAACTCATAGCAAACGGTGCAGCAGCTTTTTCCGATGACGGTAAGCCCGTTGAAAATATGCGTCTTTTGCGAGAAGCATTAAAATATATAAATTCACATGATAAAATTATTATTTCGCATTCGGAGGATTTCTCACTTGCCTCAGGTGGTGATATAAATGAGGGGAAAATAAGTACACGCTTAGGTTTAAAAGGAATACCTTCAATTACGGAATCTTTAGCTGTTGCAAGAGAACTTGAAGTAGTAAGAAGTATTAACGGCAGATATCATTTTGCTCATATATCTGCAAAACGCTCAATTGAGCTTATAAGACAGGCTAAAAAGGAAGGATTACGTGTAACGGCAGAAACTGCTCCTCATTATTTTACTCTTACAGAAGAAGATATTGTTGATTATGATGCAAGATATAAAGTAAATCCGCCGTTAAGAACAAAAGAAGATTTAGATGCCGTAATTTTAGGACTCCAAGATGGTACAATCGATGTTATAGCAACGGATCATGCTCCTCATACCGTTTCTGAAAAACAAAAATCTATTCAAAATGCACCTATGGGAATATCAGGATTTGAAACATCATTAGGGTTAGCTCTTACAAATCTTGTACATACCGGAAAGCTATCTTTAATGGAAACTCTGGGGAAATTAAGCTATAATCCCGCAAAAATATTAAATATTGAAAATCAGGGTATAATTAAAAAAGGAGTAAAAGCAAATCTTACGGTAATTGATTTAAATGAAGAATGGAGGGTTGATGCAAAGAACTTCAAATCGAAATGCCGAATTTCGCCTTTTGATGGTATGAAACTAAAAGGCAGAGCTAAAATGACAATAATAAACGGAAAAATTTATAATATAGGGAAATAAAATATGCAAATAAGACCTGAAATAAAAGAAAAAATAGTGCTTGCTCTGGATGTAGATACGGTTGAGCAGGCAAAAGAGCTTATAACAGAGCTGAAAGACTACGTCGGAATATTTAAAGTAGGCTTACAAATTTATACAGGAAACGGTTACGAAATTTTTAACTTTATGAAAGAAGAAAATATCAAGTTTTTCTTTGATGTTAAACTGCACGATATACCGAATACCGTTGCAAAGTCAGCGGAAAATATTATAAGGCACGGAGCTTCATTTTTTAATATCCATACAACCGGCGGAAGCGAGATGATGAGAAAAGCGCAGGAGGCTGCAAGAAATACGGCGCAGGAGCTTAACAGAGAAAATCCCGTAATTTTAGGTGTTACGGTACTTACCAGCATAAGCGAAGAAAGTCTGAAAAATGAACTAAAAGTACCGTACAGTCCCGATGAATATGCGCTTCATCTGGCATTGACGGCAAAGAATGCAGGTTTAGACGGAGTTGTAGCGAGTGTATGGGAAGCAAGAAAAATAAAACAGGTTTGCGGAAAAGATTTTAAAGTACTTTGTCCCGGAATAAGACCTGCCTGGGCGAGTAAGGATGATCAAAAACGGCTTGCAACTCCCTCGGTTGCAATAAAAGAAGGGGCTGATTATCTTGTTATAGGTAGAGCCGTAACGAATGCACAGGACAGATTAAAAGCAATAAAAATGATATACGAGGAAATTGAAAATGCTCTTTTAACTCAAAATAAATCTTACGCTCTTTCAAAAGGTAAACTGATACTTGAGAACGGAATGATTTTTGAAGGTGAAAGTATAGGCTCTGAAGGAACATCTTACGGAGAAATTGTATTTAATACATCAATGGTAGGATATCAGGAAATCTTAACCGACCCTTCTTATGCCGGTCAGACAATTGTAATGACATATCCTGAAATAGGCAATTACGGCATAAACAGAGAAGATTTTGAAAGCGGAAAAATCCATGCAAAAGGGTTTGTTGTAAAAAATATATGTGAGAATGAATCCCACTATAAAAGTTGCATGCCGTTAACGGAATATTTGAAACAAAACGGAATTGTTGCTTTAAAAGGTATAGATACCCGTCATTTGACCCAAATAATAAGAAATTACGGGGCAATGAACTGTGCAATTACAACAGGCGAAATAACTCCCGAAATAAAAGAAAAAATGCGTAATTACAGGATAAGTAAAGATATAACCTTAGAAGTTACAACATATAAAACAACTCATTTTTCAGGCAGCGGAGTTAAACTTGCAATTATTGATACCGGTATTAAAAAGAGTATTTTTGAAAACTTTAAAGCAATGAATTGTGATATAACCCTGTTTCCTGCCGATACAAAAGCAGAAGAAATATTAAACGGAGATTTTGAAGCATTATTAATTTCAAACGGTCCGGGAAATCCTGAGGATGCTGTTCAAACAATTGAAACAGCAAAAGAGTTACTTGGGAAACTGCCAATGTTCGGAATTTGTCTGGGACATCAAATAATTTCACTGGCTATGGGGGCAAAAACATATAAGCTTAAATACGGACACAGAGGGTCAAATCATCCGGTTAAAAATCTTAAAACGAATGAAATTTTTATTACCTCTCAAAATCACAATTATGCGGTTGAACCTTCTTCGCTGCCCAGTGATACTGAAATTACCTTTGTAAATATCAACGATAATACTGTTGAAGGTATTGAAAATGAAAAGTATAAAGTCAAGACAGTACAATTCCATCCTGAATTAACAGCAGGACCTTATGATGCAAATAAAATCATCATAAGCTGGATAAAAGAAATTGAAAATAGAAAAGAAAGAGATATCTTATGCCGTTAAATAAAAATATAAAAAAAGTTCTTGTAATAGGGTCGGGGCCTATAGTTATAGGTCAGGCAGCAGAGTTTGACTATGCCGGAGTTCAGGCTTGCAGAGCATTAAAAGAAGAAAATATAGAAGTAGTGCTGGTAAATTCTAACCCTGCAACAATTATGACAGATGAAAATATAGCAGATAAAGTATATATCGAACCTTTAACAATTGACTCATTAACATACATAATTGATAAAGAAAGACCAAACGGAATAATAGCTACGTTAGGCGGACAGACAGGGTTAAATCTTGCTGTACAGCTATATGAGAACGGCATTCTTGATAAATATGATGTTGAGTTATTGGGAACAAAAATTGATTCAATAAAAAATGCGGAAGACCGCGAAATGTTCAAAAATTTAATGTTAAAAATAGGTGAACCTATACCGGAAAGTGATATTGTGTCAAGTTTTGAAGATGCAAAAAAGTTTGCTCAAAAGATAGGTTTCCCGATAATCGTGCGTCCTGCATATACCCTTGGCGGCACGGGCGGAGGTATTGCAAATAACTATAGTGAATATGAGGATATTGTATATACGGGTTTATCTTTAAGTCCTATTTCTCAAGTACTTGTTGAAAAAAGTATAGCAGGCTATAAAGAAATCGAATATGAAGTTATTCGTGATGCAAATAACACCAGTATTGCAATTTGTAATATGGAAAATATAGACCCTATAGGTATTCATACAGGCGACAGCTTTGTGGTTGCACCGACTCAGACTCTTACAAACAAAGAATGCCAGATGCTAAGGAGTGCTGCACTTAAAATAATAAAAGCATTAGAAATAGAAGGCGGCTGCAATGTGCAATTTGCACTTGATACAGTAAGCAATCAATATTATGTTATTGAGGTTAACCCACGTGTAAGCCGTTCTTCAGCACTTGCCTCAAAGGCAACGGGATATCCCATTGCAAAAATTACTACGAAAATTGCTATAGGATATAATTTAGATGAAATTCCAAACTCGATTACGAAGAAAACCGTTGCAGCATTTGAACCTGCAATTGATTATGTTGTAACAAAAATACCAAAATGGCCTTTTGATAAATTTAAACACGGAGATAGAATTTTAGGTACTAAAATGAAGGCAACCGGAGAAGTAATGGCTATAGGAAGAACCTTTGAAAGTTCCTTTAAAAAAGCTGTAACTTCAATAGAATCTAAATATACAGGATTATTAAGAGATAGTAACACGGATAGCAGCGAAGAAGAAATAAAAGCACTTTTGCATGTTCAGGATGACAGAAGAATTTTTAGAGTGGCTCATGCATTAAACAGAGGCATAAGCGTTAGTGAAATCAGCAAAATAACCAAAATAGACAAATGGTTTATATACAAAATTAAAGGTCTTGTAGATTTTGAAAACAGACTGAAAAATGAATCTCTGAGTGCTGATTTATATCTTGAAGCAAAAGAAAAAGGGTTCCTTGATGAGGAAATTGCAAGATATACCAAAAAACCGATTGAAGAAATAGAAAAACTAAAAAAAGAAAACTCGATTTCTGCTTCATTTAAAATAGTAGATACATGTGCTGCCGAGTTTAAAGCATATACACCTTATTATTACTCGACTTACAATGAAATTGATGAAATAAATTCAACTAATGATAAAAAGATTTTAATATTAGGGTCAGGGCCTATAAGAATAGGTCAAGGTATAGAATTTGACTATTGCAGCGTACATGCGGCATGGGAGGTTCGCAATAAGGGATATAAATCTTTAATCGTAAATTCAAATCCGGAAACACTTTCTACCGATTTTGATGTTGCGGATAAATTGTTTTTTGAGCCTATGCATATTGAAAACATAATGAATATAATAGAAAAAGAAAACCCTGAAGGAGTAATGGTGCAATTTGGCGGACAAACAGCCATTAATTTAGCTCCTAAATTATATGAAAGAGGGGTTAAAATTCTTGGAACATCATTGGAATCAATAAATAAAGCAGAAGACCGAAAACTGTTTGAACAGCTTTTAAGAGAATTAAAAATCCCGCAGCCGAAAGGAGCAGCCGTAAGAAGTTCAAAAGAAGCATTGGAAGCTGCAAAGACAATAGGTTATCCATTGCTGGTCAGACCTTCTTATGTAATAGGCGGAAGGGGAATGCAGGTTGTTTATAATAAAGATGAACTTATTTCATATATTGAAGGCGCATTAAAGTTTTCAGATGAGCATCCTATATTAATAGACCAGTATATAGAGGGAACAGAGCTTGAACTGGATGCAATTTCAGACGGAGAAAATGTTATAATACCTGCAATAACAGAACATATAGAACGTGCAGGAATACATTCCGGGGATTCTATCGCGCTTTATCCAACACGTACAATTCCTCAAGAGGTAATAAAAAATATTGTCGGTTATACGGAAAAAATAGCAAAAGCATTACAAATAAAAGGTTTAATGAATATACAATTTGTAATGAAAGATAACATAGCATATATAATAGAAGTTAATCCCCGTGCTTCAAGAACTGTACCTATTTTAAGCAAAGTTACGGGAATACCGATGGTAAAAATTGCTATTGATGCTATTCTGGGTAAATCAATAGTTGAGCAAGGTTATAAAACAGGGCTTTCTCAAGTAACAAATCTTGTTTGCGCTAAAATACCGATATTTTCTTTCCAAAAATTAAACAGGATAGATCCTGCTTTAGCACCTGAAATGAAATCAACGGGAGAAGTTCTCGGAATTGATACAAGTTATGAAAAAGCACTTGTAAAAGGCTTTTTAGCGGCAGGTTATAAACTATCAACAAAACGCGGAAATGTTCTTTTTTCGATAAATGACCACTATAAAAAAGAAGCCGTACCAATCGCTAAAACACTTGTTGAGTTAGGTTTTAATCTTGTTGCAACGACAGGTACTCATAAATATTTAAAATTGCATAATATTGAATCTAAAGAAATAGAAAAATTTGACATTCAAAAAATGCAAAAAAATATGAAAAATAAAGAGCTTTGTTTTATAATTAATACACCTACGACAAACAATAATTCTCTGCGCTATGGCAGCGAGGACAGAGGATTTTTGATAAGAACCATAGCAGAAATGTATTCTACTCCGTGTTTTACGGTGATTGATACCGCTAAAGCATACTTAGAAGCACTTAAATATTATATGCAAAATCCGAAACTTACTTATGACAGTATAGATAAATATAGAAATACTGAGCTGGCAGTGTATTAAAATGAAATAATTATAAAAGACCTTTTCTTTTTAAAACATTTTCTACTTTAGAAATACGAAGTGTTAAATCGTTTTGATTATTACAGGTAAAGTTGTCATTGAACATTTCACCTTTACCTGTAAGAAACCAGTTTGCATTAATATTGAGAATAGTGCAGCATTGTGCGACAAATTCAATTGACGGGGTACGTTCGGAACGTTCGTATCCCGTAATTGTTCTTGCCGGAATTTCAATTTTTTCAGCAAGTTTTGCAACAGACAGATTAAGTTTTTGCCTTATTTCTTTTATATGTTCAGCGTACATAAGCTACACCTTTTGTATGAAGTTTTGTAAATTACGCTCAATCTTGCTTGAAAATTTTGCAATATTGAGTATAATTAAAATGAATTGTTTTTTAACTAAATGAACTGTTGAATTATAACATAAAAACAGCAGTTATTTGTTGTGTATAAAAATGCTACGTATAGGCTTAATTTTATTGTGTTAAATTTAATTAATTATTTAAAAAAAGATGAAATAGGTGAACCACCGTGGGGCGGATTTTCAGTAGAGTGGAGTCGAGCGTTAGCGAGCGAACTTGAAGTAACAGGTAATCCGCTGAAACGGCTCAAAAATGCCATAGGCAAGAATTTACCGGAGGTGTATTATGAGCATTTTTGAAAAGTGGAAGCAAGGATTACAATGGATGAAAATCCAAGATGGAATAGGCGAACCTCCTTGGGAATACGACTTTCTCTACAATCTTCCCGAGAGCGAATTACCAAAATATTTAAAAAAGATTTTTAAATATAGAACGAGAGA
>CAJOJP010000038.1:20319-22479 GCA_905234915.1 Candidatus Gastranaerophilales bacterium | reverse complement strand
ATTATTATACATTGTTTCGTCAAGTATTTCAATTTTATTGTTGTCAAATTCAGCTACTTTTATATAATTTGAATTTCCGTTATAAAATAAACTCCATTCGTCAACTAAATTTTTATATATTTTATTAAAATTTTCTCTGCTTCTGTAAAAACGTCTGATAATATCTTCTTTTGGAATATTATGACCGCCGTTTAAAACTCTTATTTTAATTCTGTTTTCACACATTATAGGATTATCCAAATATGAATAAATAATTACTGTTTTATATCCTAAATTTTTAGCTTTTTCTATTGTTTTAATGTGATTTTTCCCTGATAGTGTAGTTTCTACAGCGAAAGATTTTTTATTTAATAGAAGTTTATATAATTTTTCTAAAACAATTTTACCTGCTTTTATTTTTACACTTTCAATATTATCAGGACAAAGTTCTTTTGCAGTATCATCAGCATTTAAAAATTCAATATTTTCCTCCGATAAAAGTTCACTTGCTAAAGTGCTTTTGCCTGTGCCGTTTGTACCTGCTATTATATACAAAATTGGTTTATCCATATATACATATTAACATAATTCAATTTTTAGGCAATTTTTTCTTTTACCTTGTTTTATAAAAAATAATTAAGTATTGCCGGAAAGAAGAAATGTTAAATTTTCCTGTAAATAAAAGTATAAATTTTAATTATGGTTATGGCAATTATTTGCCTATAAAAAAAAATAAAGAACAGCAGTTAAAACAAATAACTGATAACGATTATAAAAATTATAGTAATGCCATAAGCGCAATGAATAAATCTATTGTATCTTTTGGTGCAAATAACTATACAACACAATTAGACCCTAAAAATAAAGAATTAAGAGAAAAAATATTTCAAATAGACGGCTGGTGTTTTGAAAAACTTGCTGGGTATATCTTTGAAAATGCACAAAATGAAAATGGGAAAAAATTGTTTGATAATGTAGAAGTTACAAAGGCAAGTGGCGATGGCGGTGTTGATATACTTTTAGAAACAAATCCTGACCTTATTTTAGATAATCAAAAGAAAAGAACACTCGTTCAATGCAAGCATAATTCAAAAGGGAATTGGGTTGATATAGAAACTATGCAGCAATTAGCTGATTGCAGAGAAAAAGAAATGTTTCAGGGAAAATATAAAAAGGAAGATATTAATTGCTTGATGATAGCATCAAGTGGAGTTAATAATAATGTGCTAACTTATTATCTGCCTAAAATTAAAGATTTTGACTATAAAATCATGAACCTTGATGATTTAATTGATTTTGCTAAAAAACATAAAGTAAAAATAGATGATGAAGTTTTAAACCCGTTAATTGAAGAAACAAAAGAAAGATGTCAATGCCATCAAGAACTTTTATCACAAAAAAACAGAATAAAAGAAATGATAGATGATGAATCAATGACTATTGATGAAGTTATTAAAATACTTAATGATGAATTTAAAGGTAAATATCCTCATATTGTTAAAGGAAATTATATAAGTAATTTTATTAAACATGCATTTAATCCGCCTGAATGTTTTGAATTATTAAAACAAAAAGGTTATAAATTTGAAGAAAATTTAGGTACAGGGAAACAAATCATTTTTTCCGTAAAAAAAGATAACGAAACTTTTGTTGTGTATTATAGTAATAGAAATAATTTTCTTAATAATCATAGAATAGACAGTGCAAAAAATAGTATTGACAAAGTTAAGACAAATAAAGATGACAAATTAATATTAATTTCAATAAGTGGTTTTTGTGAGGGTACAAAAACAAGCGACAGTTTAAAAAATTTCGATAAGGTTTATACTGTTGTTAATGATGAGTTGCAGGAATATGACGGAATACCTAAAAAAATAAGACCTATAGTTGATTTATTAAAACAAGAAGGCTTTGAATTTGAAGAAAATTTATCTGTAAACAGTGCTCAAACTATTTTTTCCGTAAAAAAAGGAAATGAAACTTTTGTTGTGTACTATGGTAATAGTAACATAGCTCTTTCTAATATATATATAGAAAATGCAAAAAATAGCATTGATAAAGTTAAGACAAATAAAGATGACAAATTAATATTAATTTCAACAAGTAATTTTCAAGAAGGTACAAAAACAAGCGACAGTTTAAAAAATTTCGATAAAGTTTATACTGTTGTTAATGATAAGT
>CAJOJP010000038.1:0-20299 GCA_905234915.1 Candidatus Gastranaerophilales bacterium | reverse complement strand
AAAAATAAGACCTATAGTTGATTTGTTAAAACAAGAAGGCTTTGAATTTGAAGAAAATTTATCTGTAAACAGTGCTCAAACTATTTTTTCCGTAAAAAAAGGAAATGAAACTTTAGTTGTGTATTATAATAATACAAATACAACTCTTGGCAATGTATATATAGACAGAGCAAAAAATAGTATTGACAAAGTTAAGACAAATAAAGATGACAAATTAATATTAATTTCAACAAGTGATTTTCAAGAAGGTACAAAAACAAGCGACAGTTTAAAAAATTTCGATAAAGTTTATACTGTTGTTAATGATGAGTTGCAGGAATATGAAAAAATAAGACCTATAGTTGATTTGTTAAAACAAGAAGGCTTTGAATTTGAAGAAAATTTATCTGTAAACAGTGCTCAAACTATTTTTTCCGTAAAAAAGAATGGTAAAACTTTTATAGTATCTTGCAGTAAGCAAAATAAGGTTTTATATACTATGGTAACAAATAAACTGTTAAAATCTATAGACGATACAAATAAAAATAAAGATGGCATAATATTAGTAACAAAAAATGGAATATACGAAAATGGCAAAGAAGGCTTTGACGAAAAAACAATACAAGATGAAAACGGCAATGAATATATTATCTACATAAAAGACTTAATAATCAGTCCTGCGGAAATATAATCAGTTTTAGAAACCATAGCAAAATTATTTATGGTTTCAATGATTTTCATTTTTAACCTATAAGTTCATCAATTGTTGTTTTATGATCCGTTGTTAATTTTGATAAGGTTACTTTATCATTTTTTTCAATATTATTTTCTATGATTTTATTTACGTTAATCCAATTAGACATTAAATTATAACAATCGGTGTAATAAATTATCCTGTCTTTATCATAATTTTTTTCTGCTTTTTCAAGATTTTGTTTGAAAAATTCTAAAGTATTTGAGCTATATTCTTTAATTTGTTCAGCAGGAATTTTTCCGTCAGAACAAAATGGACTTTGTTCGTGCAAAAATTGAGCCATTTGTATTTTTCTTGCTTCAGACATTAATATATCTTGTGGAATTTTTCCTTTTTCATCTTTTTTCAAAAGTTTTGAATGTGCTTGTTCTCTTTTAGAAATTTCCATGCATATTTCAGGATAATCACTTTCTAAGGTAAAATCTTTATAAAATTTTGACATATTTTCATGGTACTGCCCTTTAGAATCAAGATAGTCAGTTAAAACCTCTCTTGTATTATCAGCACTTTGTAAATAATAGCTGAAAGCATAAAATTCAAATGATTTTAAACTCGAAGGCAGATTTGATGTATCTGATTGATGAGGATTTACACCTGCATTATTTTTTACTATTTTATCTTCAATCATATCATCTATATTTTCAAAAACAGAATATTCAAAATCAAAAAGTCCTGCCGAATTTGGCGTTATATGAATATTTTTTCCGTTAAAATCATAATTCATAAAACGTATTCTATTACTATGTCCTTTTTTGCTTGAATTTGGAATTATCATTCCTTTATCCATTTGTTCTATTATGCCAACAAGAGATTTTAGGTTATTTTCATTATAATGGGAATAATCAGAATCAGGATTTTCACCTTCAACTTTAGTTGAAACAAGGTATGTATTACTATTATCTTCAATAGCATATAGTCCTTTTTGAGAATTATTCAATTGAAAACTGCTGTCATACATTCTGTCTAATTTTTTAATTTCCCTATAGGGATTATCGCTAAGAGCATCTTTACCTTTATATTTTTTGACAACTAAATCTTGTCCTAACAAAAAAACATATCCATTCATTCCTTCCATTTTTTTATCCTGTGAAACTTTTGTAGATTCAATTGCTTGATTTACATCTTCTTCCGTAGGATCTTTAGAAATTGGGGTGATTTTTCTACCTTGTAAATCTGTATAAGGAGAAAGAATACCTGCAAATGACAAGTTCATTCCTGATAAATTCATGACAATACCCTTCAAACACATATATAAGACCATTTATATAAAACTCAAAATAAAAACTTTTTGCTATTTTTTTATAAAAGTGTAAAATAAATAAAAAATGTCCTCTTCTAAATAATCATTTCATCCGTCCACTATTCAAATACGGTGTAAAGTTCCGCCATTATTGCTTTTTCACTTCTGTCCATGCTCAGGACATTTTCGGACACAAATTCCGCAAATCGGACTTTTTAAAAAGCAGATATCAACCTGCTTCCTACCTTGAATAGTTAAACGCCATGCCGGTTCTAGCGAAAACCACCGTAAAAAAGCGATGATAAAATGTCCTGTAAAAATATAATCTCGCAGATGGGGTGAAAAATAACATCCGCCATTACTGCATTTGAACTTCTGTCCATGCACCAGACTGATTGGGACACATTTTTTACCTTTCGGACAGGGAGGATGTGAGTATTTTGGGACACTTCCGACCGCCGTTTTTCAAACACACAGCCAGTTTTAGCCTAATAATCACTTGAAGCGTACAAAATCGTTGTATAATAACAGCTGTTTTGACAAATAGTAACAGTACGTTTGATAATTATATATTAAAAATATCTTGATATTCGGTTAAAATTCTTTGAATATACAACTTTTCATTACTTACCGTATAAACGATTTGATAATGTTTAGCAACAATACAAACTCTTATATTTTTGGATAAAAATTTTGGTTTATATCCAATATTTGGGAAATTCATAATATTATCAAATTTTTCTTCAAAAAGATTTAGTAATTTTGATGCAGCTATTTTATTATCTTTTGCTATATATTCAAATATATGTTGCATATCATTGTATGCAGGGCGGGTTATAACTAATTCTTTAGGCATATTTTTTTCTAAACTCATTAATTACAGATTGTCCATCTAATACATCACCATTTTTCATTGCTTCTAAACCGATTTCAATTTCTTTATTAAATTCGTCAATATGTTTTTGTGAAATAACATTATCAACGATAGCAACATTTATTGCGGCATTAATAGCTTCACTGATAGTTTTATAGATTCCTGCTGCTACTTGACTTTGTAAAAATCTTTCGTTATCAGGTGATAAATATATATCCATTTAGTAGTCCTTTATTTGTATTTATACTTATTATATCAAAAAGTTTTATGGCTCTCAATGAAATTTATGTTAAGAATTATTGAGAGAGGGGGATTTTTTTAGAAATTTTTTTGTTTTTGTTTGTTGTAACAAATATAAGAATTTTTTAAGGAAAGAATATTAAAGGATAGGTATATGAACATAATATTTAACAATTTTAATTATAAATTGAGTAATCAAGAAATAAAAAATAATAATCATTCTTGTATTTCATTTGGTAAACGGAGCGAAGATTTTGATAATTTTGAAAGAAATGATAAAAATACAGAAAAAATAAAACAAAGTGAGTATAAAAAGCTTATAAGAATTTTAGATAATATCAGATTTTTTAAGAACATAGACAATGAAAAAATAAATCATTTACCACCGGATATTCAAGAAAATATTGCAAGACAGTGGTTGAAATTTATGCAAACCACAAATAAAGTCGGAGAATTGGATGAAAATACATTACGAGCAATAGAAACTAAATATTCAGAATTTAAAAAAACACCAGAAGGCATTCGCCGTGCAAAAATGAGTGATAATGAGATAACAAAAGAAGTACAAAATACACTAAATGAAATTTATGAAAAATATCAAATTCCAAAAGAATATCAGCCATCGTTAGAAATAAATTCAAAGAAAAAAAGTGTGTTTGGAGGAGAATATAATCCTGTAACACATACAATGGATTTTTATACTTTTGCATATAAAATGGGTTTATCAGATATGGAAAGTATATTGGCACATGAAATAACACATTGCAAAGAAGCTTTAAAAAGAGCATCTATTCCTCAAAACAGAGTTGAGGAAGTTATAAAAAATCAACTTCTTTCTAATATCAAGAATGGTGAAGAAATCTACACCCTTACTCACCAAGGCTCAAATTGTATGGGAAGTTTTATAAGTCAAATAAATATACCCGATGATATGAAAAATGATTTTATGGAATTTGCTAAAGAAAACTTGTATAATAAATCTAATGATTTTTGTTCTAAATTTACAAAATTTTGTACTAATCCCGAAGAAAGAAATAGTGAACAATTGAACGAAATTAAAAGTTTATCTGATAAATTGGAAAAACTGGTTGAAAATCATCCTGAAGTGAATTTTGAAAATATGTTATTATATTCGTTATCTCATACTTGCAGATACCAACTTTTCACAAATACAAAAATAGGAATAGGATTGTCAGGAAAATTATCACCATTAAAAGTAAAAGAGGCAGAAGGTGAAGAATTGAAAGAGGCTGAAAAATCACTTGCAAATTATATGCAATTAGTTCAGGCAAATATGGCAAAAAGAGCAATGCCATCAGATAGTTTGGCTTTTTTACAATATGTGGCTACCCCCGAGGAAGTTTTAGCTGAAACTAATGGACAAAAATTTTTTATTGAAAAATTATATGAAAAACAAAAAAAAATGGAATTTGACAGAACTTTAACCACTGAAGATAAAACTTATTTTGAATTAAGAAAAAAAATGGCAGAATTAATTATAAAACAGCTAAATATAGGTTCTAAATTATACGAAAGTATAAAAAAATCTAATTTAGAAGATGCTAATATATATCAAAAGGAATATGAAAATTTATTTTTTGAGCAAAATAAATATGCACAGGAAATTTTGCAAATAGGAAAAAGTTCTTAGAAACATATACATATAAACAAAAATGTCTTATTTCAAAACCGCCTGCTAACTTTACACAACGGCAATTTTGAAAAATATTTTGTCATCACACAGGACACAATTGGACACGATTTCCGCAAATCGGACTTTTTAAAACTTGAATATCAACTTACTTCCGACCGCGAAAACTCAAACGTACAGCCCGTTTCGTCGAAAATCTCAACAAAAAAGCCTTAACAAAATGTCCTGTAAATGTAAAGTAACAGTCGGTTTGAGAAAAAGTAACAGTAATTTTGATAATTTTATAAAAAACGAAGTCGAAATTTTATATAAAATCTTTTCATTAAAAATTAAGGCATATAATTCATTTTATATATTTATCTAAAATTGCTTGTTTTTGTAGTTTTGAATTGTCGATTATTCTTTGAGCTTCAGCAATTTGCTTTTCAAGTTCTTCAATTTGTGAAACAATTTTTTCTTGTTCTTTTAATGCTGGCACTTGTATTTTTATGTTTGCAATTGTTTTTATTGCTAATTCAATCTGACCACTTTGACCTGTTGCCATTTTTTCAATGTTTTTAAAACCTATATTGTAATATAACTGATACAATACGTACAATGGTAACAACTTTGTTTTATCTAAACGTAAAATTGTTACATGGCTATCAACAAAATATTTATCCTTTAGATTAAATATATTAACTCTGCCAGCAGTTCCAACTCCTGTTGAGTTTATTAATAAATCATCATTTTGCAATAATCTTTCATCAACCGTCATTGATTGATTTGCGTAATACACATTTGATAAATCGTAACTGTTTAGTCCTCTGATTTGACCCGATTTTAATATTTTAATATCAGTTTGTTCCAACGAATATTTTGGAGATTTGCCACGTTTTAATAAAATTGCATAATCTTCTAATTTTTTATATTCTGCCTGTGTTGTAGAAATATCTTTTATTTTATCTTTCAACTTAATAATTTCTTGCTCTTTTTTAATCTTTTCGTTTTCGATTTTATCAATTTCATCAACAATTTTTTGCTGAATATCAAGTGGTGGATATGGAATTTTAAAATTTCTTAAATAATTTAGTGGTACAAATTTTTGATTTTTACCATTGGACTCACTTTGCATTTTGTCCAAAACATTTGGCGAACTTAAAATACATTGTAAGAAGTACGGATTAATTTTATTAGATTTTTTAAATAGAGCAACATTTTTTATTGCGTAATTTGGTTCATTTTCGACAACTACAGGATTACCAATAGTGCCAATCATTGCAAATAAAATATCTCCTTTAGAAACCTTACTGCGTTCATTAATCTTATTATAATCTGTCTCCGAAATATAATTTACATTCTCTAATGATATTTTTCCCCCAATCAAATTCTTTGACGTTACTAACGGATATTCATTTGAATCAATATATTTTGGAGAATCATGTGTACCATCTCGTACATCACACACATCTTGCAACGAAATAAACTCCCATTTGCTTTCAATTTTTACTTTTTTTTTAGCATTTGTATTGATATCTTTTTCAAAAAAAGCTCTATCAAAAATCATCATATCAAGCAATCTGAATTTTGCAATATTATCTTTTAATGTTTCATCAATATTAAAATCAAAATCATTTTCAAATGCTTTATGTATGTATGTACTTGCTTTTTTTGGATTATCAAACGAATTTATATCAAATAATTTTGTACATTCATCAATTGTTTTATCCTTAAATATTGGATGTATTCCCTCTTTCCCTCGCTTAAATGAAAATTCATAGCCCAGAAATTGCTTTTCTGCTTCTTTTTCACCTGTTTTAACTATTACAAGCTTTTGAGTATAGGTAAGAATAAAATAATAAATCTTTTCTTTTTCAAGCTCTATTACTTTATTCCAAAAGTTTTTATCTGACTTGATTTTGCTTGAATATTCTTTGAATAAATCATGATTTTTTACTTTGTCATTTGGCTCTTTATTTAATAAAGTCAAATAATCATCAAATGACAGACCTTCCCATACATAATTAACATATTTGGTAACAGGTGTTTCTATACCGTTAATAGTTACATTTGTATGATTTGAAAAGAATTTATCAACAGACTTTTCAAGATTTATGCACTCATAATTGTTTCTTCTGCGTAAAAATAGTATAACAGTATTTGTTCCTGTTGCCATAAATGTATTTGAACCAAGCTCTGTTATACCGACAATTTCAAAGTATTTTAACAGTAATTCCCTTGTTTTCGTATAAATACCTGAATTAGTCAATATTGAACTCGGTAAAATTACACCTGCCACGCCGCCGTCTTTAAGCAGTTGTTTTGTTCTTTCTACAAACAAACATTCAATTTCTGATGAATTATCTGTTAATTTGTCATATAAGTCAAAATCTTTTTCTGTATAATAATCTCTTGTTGTTTGTCTGAATGCTGATACAGAATACGGCGGATTGCTCAGCAGAATATCAAATTGTTGATTATCTTTTGAATTATCATCATTTTGTTTATGTAATTTACCTTTATAATCTTTTGTATTTACAAAATTGCCAAGACCGTCACTTAAAATTACATTTGCTAAGCCGTCGCCATGTAAATAACAACCGACTTTGCCTACTTTGACAAGCCTATAATCTTTTTCTATACCGTAAACATAATCCGTAGCCCAGTCATAAGGGTCGCTCTGCCAATTTTTAATTTTCTTTGATGTAGTTTCAATGTATTTATTTGGCAACTTTTTATCTATCATCGCTTGTACTTCATGCATATATTCAGTGATGAAGTGTCCTGAACCTGATGCATAATCTATCATGTATGGTAATAATTCACCATTTTTTTGTTTTAATTTTTCATCAACAATTTTTTCTAACGGTAAACTTTTAATGATAAATTGAGCGATAGGAACAGGAGTAAAGAATTGTCCTGCTTCTTGCTTTAAACCTGTTGTTAATAACAATTCAAAGAAGTCTGACAAATACTGCTGTCTTTTATTGTATCTTATACGATACCCTTGCAGAAGTTCTACAACTTCTTTTACAATTTTAGCATTTTCAACAAATGAATCATGGTCATAAACTTCTTTTATTGCAAATTCGTTGTTTTTTTCAAGTCTTAATGTATTTATTTCTTTTAATAATTCATCTTTTGTTTCTTTGGAAAGATGTTTGTACTTGTTTTCAAACTCTTGTTCGTCAAAATCACTTACTATTCTTGACAAAAAGACTTCCATACCATTTTTATATAAATCAGTTAAACGAAGTTGAAAAGATACATCTGTATCAACTCCCTCTTTCCATTGAAAATCAAGTTCTTCATCATCTTGTTTAGATGTTTCATCATAGACTTTGCACAAAAACAATGTGAATATTTTATTGAAAGCATTTCCTTTATCAGAAACAACATTATGCCTTAAAATTTCAAGAAAGCGATTAAAAATAAAACTTGAGTCATCTTGATTTATTGGTTTTAATTGGCTTTTAACTAACGCTTTGCTTTCAAAACAGTATGGTTTAACCCAATTTTCAAAAATACCATTGTCTTTTGTTAATTTATTCCATTTATCATAAAAATCTTTTACATCACCTGCTTTGTAGTCATCTTCAATTTTTACAATTTCATTCTTATAAACAAATTCTTTGCCTTGTAATTCGGAAGTATAAAGCATTATAACATCAGCTTTATTGCTGAATTTAAAATATGTAAATAATTGACCACCGTCTTTATTTAATTTTGCAACAGCTTTATCAAATTCTTTGCCGAATGTTTTACATTCAATAAGCAAATATTCAGAGCCGTCATCACGAGTAACACATATATCAAGTCTGCCTGATGTACCATGACCAGCCGCCCATGTTTTTTCTAATATTATGTTTTGCGGCTTGTAACCTTTTTCAAGAAGTCTATCTACACATTCCAATACAACCCAATTTTCAGCTTGTGAAAAGTTCTGAGTTGTTTTACAGTCAGCACAGATTAAATTTCCATAACATATTTTTTCTTTTGAAAAATCAATTTCAATAGAATAATCATGTTGTTTATAATTTTTTTCATAGACGCTGATAGTATTATTTTTAGGTGTAAATCCTAATATTTGTAAAAACTTCTTATTGTCCATAATAAAACCTTTTACTGTACTTATTGATTTTAACATAAATTTGTATGAAAGGCATTTAATTTATATTATTTGTATTACAATAGCAAACTTAATGCCAATGTCCTATTACAAAACCGTCTGTTTTCTTTATATAACGGAATTTTTCAAAAATTTTCTGTCATCGTATAGGACAAAATCGGACACAAAAAGTACATATAGGATAGTTTTAGACTGGAATATCACACGACTTCCGACCTTGAAACTTCAAACACCATGCCGGTTTCATTGAAAAACGTAACAAAAAAGCCGAAACAAAATGTCCTGTAAAAACATAAATGGATACGGAAATTTTAACCCCTTTAACAACAAAAAAGAACACACAGCCGAAACTATGTATTCATAATGCATTAAAAAATACCCCTGACACGACTCGAACGTGCGACGCCCTCCTTAGGACGGAGGCGCTCTATCCAACTGAGCTACAGAGGCATCTCTTTTCTTATATCTTATTATACTACAAAATATTTGTATAGTAACAGCCGCATAAAATAACAATCAGTTTGAAAAAAAGTAACAGTTCTTTTGACAATTTTTCAATCAAATATAAGTTGAGAAATTTTTTAGTCAGTACATTTTATTAAATATAAAACAAAAAGATATTACGGCAGTAATTTACACGTCCAACCTTCACAAAGATCTTTGTAGCTATATTCTTTAATATAATTATAATTATACACATTATAATCAAATGTAAATTGAATACTTACAACATCCTTATCATATTCTTTCGGGAATTTTGGGAGTGGAGCACTTTCATCAATAGCTTTCAAAGCAGCATTATCAACACTTTTATCACCGGAGGATTTTAATATACTTCTATTTATAACTTGCCCATCTTTATTTAATACTATATAAGCTGTTACACTATTGCTATTATTTGTTTTTGGAGGAGCCCAATATTTTCTTATGTGTTCTTGAAATTTTATCATATATGGTTGCCAATCAAAAGGCATTAGTTTATTCCGTTCATTAATTTCTTGAAAGGTAATATTAAACTGCTTATGTTGTATAGAATTTGTTATATACAAATAGAATTCTTTTTGTTCAGGGGCAACTTGTAATAACTCAATAAAATTTGTTTTGTTAATCGCATTTAAAATTTCTTGATCTATTAAATTATTATTTGAACTTTTTGCTACTTGAGAAGAAACAATATCACCTCTTTTATTTAGCATAATTTTAACAATTACATCATAATCTGATGTAAGAATTACCTTCAAAGCATTTTTAATAACTTTAATTGATATTAAATCATCAATTCCCGGTTGAAATACAGATTTATATACAGACGAATCATATAAATCAGGCAATTTACCAAAAGGGGATAATTTTTTAATTGCAGACAGCATATAATTATCAATCGTTGGATTAATCGAAGAAAGAATTTCAGAATTTAATAAATTTCCTTTTTTATCAATTGTAAGATTAATACTTAACCTTTTATCATCCGGTATTCCGTATTCATTTTTAATTTTAAAAAATTCAGGATAAACTTTACTTTCCAAAACTGCAGCATATTCTTCCATTATTTTTTCTTTATCTTGCTTTAATTTTTGATTAGTTAAACTAATCAGAACAATAAAATCTTTATTTAATTCATATTGCGGTTTTGCACCTATATACAAATTAAATTGGTCATAAATTATGTTAGGATTATATACATCCGGAACGTGATTATAGGTTAATTTAGACTCATTTAATTTATTAATTATCAAATTAGCTTTTTCATCAGAAATATTTAATGCTTTTACTTTATAGTTAACCAGTTTATTATTTTGTGATAAATTGCCGGATAAAACTATAAATTCGCCATTTCTTAATTCAATGTCACGTAAAGAGGTATTTACCTGCTTTTTTAAATTATTTTCCTCTGTAAAATAACTGCTTATATGGTTTTTATATTCCATATCAGACACAGTAATACTTTGAGCCTGATACCCTAAAAAAAACAGTAAAACGGCTGTTAAAATTATTTTTTTTATCATATTATATCCCAACAATCTGTTTTAGATTATAGCATAATACATTTATAACAAGAAATTATTGTAATTCATTTTTAAGTCCGCCAAAATATTTATTAACAATTTCTTCAGGATATTTTTCTTGAATATGTTTATAGAAGTCAGACATCATATTTACTGCTGCATTATAGGTATCTTTATTTCCCAATAATTTATCTTCAACAGTTGAAAAACAATCTAAATATTCCGGGGCTTGAGCTTTTGTAAGTATATAATAACTTGATAAAACGGTTAAATCATCTTTATCAGCTTTGTCCTCTTTTAATTTTTGTATTTTTTCCTTAATTTCTTTATAAATTAAACTTTGGACAGGACCTGTTATTTCTTTTTGATGCTCCGGCATTGCTTCTTCGCAATCTTTGTGATATTTCCTGATTACATTTGTCTTTTCATCACTTATAATTCCATTTTTTAATTTTGAAATTAATATCCCCAAATCAGGATATTCATCTGTTGCTAGTTTTGATTTCATATTTCTTATTTCAGGATTAAAGTACCATGATAGTTTAGATGAAAGCGGTAATATTTTTCCTTCATCGGTTTTAGACCATTCATCAAGCTTTCGCTTGCGTTCAGCATTCATTTTTTTGCCTTCAGTGGTCAAATAAAAAGCTTTTGTTTTTGCTCCTGCACCTGCTCTTGATTTTTTACCCGCTTCTGTTTTATCAAATTCACTGCGGCTTTGAACTCTTTCAGCTATAATTTTTTTCCCTTTTTCAGATTGATACAAATTTATGATATTTTGAATGCGTTCAGCATTTTTTCTTTGTCCTTCAGGGCTTCGATAAAAGTTTTTTTTAGCTTGACGCGTTTTTTCCATAACATCCGGATTTGACTTACCTAAAATATGACTATATTCACTATCCAATCTTTTTATACCTAACTGTTCAAATAATTTGTGTGTTGTCGGACGTGCTATATCCCGGTATTCTTGTACATTTTTTGTGCCAATTGCTTCTCCATAATATTTTTTTAATAAATCAAGCGATAAATTATCAAGACTTAAACCTTCATATTTTCCTTGCGAAATCTTATATAAGCAGCTTGTTTTGTCTAATTTAGCAGTATCAACATTTTTAGAATCAATAACACTTTCAAATTCAGGATATTTTTCTTTTGCTTCATCAAGTGTTTGACAAGTTAATAAATCACTATAATATTCCTTATGAACTTCATATAAAGATTTATCAGGCTGTGATATAAACATTTCTGCTATTTTAGCAGAAGGAAAATTTTCAATACCTATTCTATTTACTAATTCTTCATTGCTTAATTTTTTGCCGAAAGCAACAGGTAAGTAATAATTTGCAGGATATGATATTAATTTTGTGCTATTAAAGCTATTGTTCCTTTTATTTGTATCGTATTTAACTTCATTCTTATTATTAATTTCGGAATTTTGTACAAACGGTACAAACGAATTATTTCCTATTTTCATATCAATTTTCCTTCCTTATTTTATGTTTGATATAAAACTTATGAAGGAAGAAAATTAATATAATTAAAAACTCCTTTTAATAATTCTTAATATTGATGATTGGCTGCAATTTAATGTTTGCTGCTTACTTCTTCATTGCGTTAGTTAATGCTTTTATATTATCAGATACTCTGAAAGATTCTCTGATTTTTTGGAGTGATTTATTATAGGTTATTTTATCAAGTTTACAATTTTGAGATTTTAAATAATCCAGACATTTTTCGGGATATTTTCCCATAACAGTTGCAAAAGCCCAGGCAACTCCCATTTGTGAATAATAATTATCCGTATTTAAAAAATTTAAAATATTAATAACATTATCAATATATTCATCATTCAAATAATGCGATAATAAAATAACAGATACAATTCTGCTTTCAAATTCTTTTTTAGAATCTTTATATTTCATTAAAAAATCCCATACAATATCAGGATATTTTCTTGCAATTTTAAAGTTTTGACACAAAGAATCGTTTATTGCCCAATCATCAACATAAGGCATAAAACTTTCAAAATATTTTATTAATATATTTATATCATCTTTAGCATAGCCGATTACAAAAGCATGCAAAAGTTTAAGTTCAAATGTTGAATAATCATCATTTTCTACAAATTCTTTGTAATTATCTTTTGCAACTTTTTTGGCAAATTTTCTTAATTCAGGAACGGATATTCCAAACTTTGTACGCTTAATTACTTCTAATTCTTTTTTTACTTCCAAAAGTTTCATAAAGAAATATTATCACAAAAGTTTACACATAGACTTGACAGAAAAATTTAATATGTCATAATATTATTGTAAGATTTAAGTGTAATTAAAACACTAAATGAAACATTACAACCCCGAACACATATAAACTCCTAAATAATAAACACAAAAGAGACCATTAGGATGCAGAAATAAACCACTCTCAGAAGTGGCTTTTTTTTATGGAAAAAAGCATATTTTTAAGTCAACTTAAATAATATTTTCTCTGTTTAAGTTTATTTTATGATTTTAAGTGTTAAAAATACAATATTTATTTTATGCATCTTTATTGATTTTTTTTTTATATTTTTTTAAAATTCCTAATATATGAATGAACTTTCAAAACAATATTTGCATGAGTTTAAATTATATCTTGAAATAGAAAGAAATTTCTCCGGACATACGGTTAGAGCTTATATTTCCGATATTTTGAGTTATCTTATATGGCTGGATATGCGCAATATACAGGAGGCTAATTATTCTCTAATCAGTGATTATTTGGTTTATTTACGCCAATTTGAATATACAAAGGCTACTACAGCAAGAAAAATTGCAGCAATAAGAACTTTTTACCGCTTTTTATACAGAGAAAAAATTGTTGAATCAAATCCGGCTGCCGCTATTAATTCTCCTAAACGGGAAAAAAATCTGCCTGAATTTTTAACAGAACAGGAAATGGATAAAATCTTAAATAATATCAAAATGGATACACCGGCAAGATACAGAAACAGAACAATTTTAGAACTTTTATATGCTACGGGCATGCGTGTTTCCGAACTCAGTAACTTAAATTTTGAAAATCTTAATATAGATGAAAATGAAATAAAAGTATTCGGTAAAGGTTCAAAAGAAAGAATAGTATTAATATCTGAACGTGCAAAAGAGTTTTTGGTTAATTATATAAAAACAGCCAGATATTTAATTTGTAAAGAAGAAACTCCAAAACAAAATTCTCCCGTCTTTGTTAATAAAACAGGATATCGTTTACAAACGCAAAGTGTAAGAAATGCCATTAATGACGTAATGGAAAAACTTGAATTACCTAAACATGTAACTCCGCATGTATTCAGGCACAGTTTCGCAACAAAACTGCTGGAACACGGAGCCGATTTGCGTGTTGTTCAGGAACTTTTAGGTCACAGCAGTATAAGTAATACCCAAATATATACTCACGTTTCGGCAGAAAGACTTAAACAATCGTATAACGCAGCACACCCCAGAGCAAATTAGTTCTTATTTTTTAATGCGTTTTGAAGTGCAATTTCCAATGCCGCAATTTTACGTTCTAATGCTTCTTTGTCATCCGTATCTATTTCATTCTGCTGAGCAAGTTTTTCATTCTTTCTTGCATAAAATTCTATTTGATTTCTGTAAAATGATTTATTTACTATGGATTGCATTAAACCTGTTAATATTCCGGCTATATATGCGGCTATTATTACAAATGCAGTGCTTGTTTCATAAAAGGGCATATTTTTTATAAAATTTATATGTGTGGCATTTGGTATATTTAAATAAAAAAAGTAAAGCACTGCTAAAAATATTATCAATTGAAATATTGCAGCTGCACTCTTAATCATTTTAAACTCCTTAAATATTTTAATACTTTTTCAATATCCTCATCCGGATTTATTTCAAGTTTAATTATATCATTATTTTTTAAAGCGGTAAATTGTAATTTATATGCTTGAAGTACCTGTTCCGTTGTTTTTACTTTGAATTTTTCCTTGTTATACAGACTGTCATTGACAATTGGATGATTAATATAACTTGTATGTACTCTTATTTGATGTGTACGCCCGGTTAAAAGAGTAAATTCAATAAAAGAAAAACCTTTAAATTCTTCAAGTATTTTATAAACCGTAACAGAAGGCTTGCCATTTTCAATAACAGTCATTTTTTCGGGATTTTTAACACTTCTTCCTATAGGAAAATCAATTACCCCTTCTAAATTATCGAAATTTCCGCGTACAATCGCTAAATATTTCCTTATTGCAGATTTTTCCTTTATTTGTTTTGTTAAAAATTCGTGTGCATTATTATTTTTTGCCGCCATTAACAAGCCTGATGTATTCCTGTCTAGCCTGTGAACTATTCCGGGACGCATACTGCCGTTTAAATCAGATAAACCTTCATAACCGTATTTATATAATAATGCATTTACCAGAGTTCCTGTTGTTTCTTTTAACGTAGGATGGGTAAGCATGTTTTTCGGTTTATTTATAACAAGGATATCATTATCTTCATAAACAATATCAAGCGGAATATTTTCACCCTTGATGATTAAAGCTGTTTCATTATTTAATAAAACTGTTATTTTATCATTTTTTTTTACAATATAAGAAACTTTTTCAATATTATCATTTACATATACTTGATTTTTTTTTATTAAATTTTGTATTTGCGAACGTGAACTTAAAATATCTTGTTCTAAAAGATATAAATCGAGCCGTTTATTTTCTTCAAAATCTCTTACATTGAATATATAATGTTTAGTCATTATTCAACCCGCGTATTTATTGATATTGAATAAACAAGTATTAAAGCTCCGAGAACTATCATAATATCAGGAAAATTAAATACCGGAAATTCTTTAAAAAACGAGAAATATATATAGTCAACAACATAACCGTTATTAATACGCTCTATTGTATTTAATGTCATCCCGGCAGATAACAAAGCCATTGAAGACACCATAGTTGTTGTTAACATTGATGTTTTGGCAAGAATAACCGCAGTTATAATAATAGTACTAACAACAGCAGCAATTACAAGCGCATTGGCACTACCTGAAAATAAACTAAAAGCAGCTCCTGTATTATGAATTTCATAAAATGATAAAACAGACGTTTTTATCTCTGCAAAACCGTTTTGAGCAAGTCTTTCAAGCACGATTTCTTTCACTTTTAGGGAAACAACGGTCAACAGTCCCCATAAAAAGAAATAATAAAATATCTTACTTGCATTTTTCAGCACAACATGAATCCTTTTTTATAGAGCAGCAAGAACCTTTTTTCTCACTGCAGCATTGTTTTATGGAAAACGGAATTACATTTATTCTTTTCATTGAAAAAGCCATACCCGTCATATTTATATTTACCTGCGGAGGTTCAACTTCTGCTCTGGTTAATGCAATAGAAATCGTAGTATATTCATTTTTACCGTCTTTATTTGCTGTTAATACTCTTGCAAGTTTTTCGTTTTTTATTGCTCTAAATATATCCTTATTTTGTTCCTGAGGAAATACAATTCTTTCATTTACGATTGAGCCGAGAGCAAAGGAACCATCAGGAGTATTTGCCGAAATTGAAACTTCATACTCGGAACCTGCAGGTACGCAAGCCGGTGATATAATTTCAACATTCATATTTTTAGCTTCACCGTATTTCATAGATACTTCTTCGGATAAAATTTCAGTTGCCTGTATTTTCCATTTATTGCCTTCCTTTACCAGATGATCCACATAATCCGTTTGAGAGTTTACAATACCCGTATCATTGATTTTTTCCGTTAAATTATCAGTTTCGGCAGAAGCTGTTTCACGTGCTTTTACCATAGCATATTTGCCTGTTATTTTAATTTTTTCTATTTCCGTAGAATATTTTGTATTTTTATATGCCCCTGAAGCCATTTCCATCATTTTAAACAAGGTTTCCTTATCAAATCCGTCATTATTGATAAAATCTTCACAGTACATTTCTTTTAATTTCGCAAAATTATTTTTTTCGCTATAGTGGTTATATTTTTTTATAAATGATTGAATTTGCGCTTCAGGTGATTTTTGAAATTTATTTTTTAAACTGACTCTTTTTATAATTTCGGCTTCTGTGTATTCATTATTATTTGTATCCACCTTAACTTCCGTTTGGGCATTAATTTTTGGAACGGCAGGAGCTGCAAACACCTGCGATGAGCCTGAGCATATAAATGCTGTTAAAATCATTAAACTTAACAAAAATTTTTTATTCATTTAATTTCCTCTCTGTTTTTGTACCTGAGGCACAATACAAAATCAGTACTTACCAGTAACAAGTTTATAACGTACAACCAAAAAACAATATCCGGTGAATTTAGTAATTTATTAATCATACCTGCGATATAACCAAGAATAATAAGAACTAAAAACAGCCTGCTTTTTCCTTTTACGGATTTTGTTTTATAAGTTTTTGCAACGGCAAAAGGCCAGCTTGCACCGAAGCAGATTAACATAATTGCTTCAAAAATGCTCATTGATTTCATTTGGAAACTTTGAATTAATAAATCAATCATCTATCTGCCTCATTATATTAAAATTTTAACATAAAATATTTTTGTGTATTATTTTATTTTTTATTATAATTATTTAGTACATTAAGAGGAAAACTATGATTAAATATTTTAAAGGTTCTTTTTGGGTTACGATAGCGGGTTTAATATCAGCGTATTTATGGGGACATTTTATGCATGGCTCTGGAGCTATGACATTATTTATCGTAATGTTTCTTTCCATACTTGAAGTGACGCTGTCCTTTGATAATGCGGTAATAAATGCGGTCAAATTAGAAAAAATGAATGATAAATGGCGTCACAGATTTATAACCTGGGGTATATTAGTTGCAGTATTTGGTATGAGGCTTTTATTCCCTATTTTAATAGTTTCATTATTTGCCAATATTTCAATATTAGAAGTTACGAATTTAGCTTTTAACAATGTAGAAAAATATGCACAGTATCTGCAAGAAGTGCACGCACCTTTAGTTACTTTCGGCGGAGCCTTTCTTTCTATGATTTTCTTTGCATACTTTTTTTGTCCTGATAAGGAATGCC
The DNA here is from genome assembly GCA_905234915.1 of Candidatus Gastranaerophilales bacterium. Classification (GTDB taxonomy): domain Bacteria; phylum Cyanobacteriota; class Vampirovibrionia; order Gastranaerophilales; family Gastranaerophilaceae; genus Avigastranaerophilus. Next base: position 2,380 of record CAJOJP010000038.1, on the reverse strand, counting down.
ACTGGCTTACCTGCATTGAAAAACCAATGCAAAAACTTACTTGTGTAAAATATATAGATGTTGTTTTTGTTCTTATTTCTCTAATGGTTTTACAAAATTTTATTCCCGAAAGCAAAAAACTGCCGGTTATAATGGCGGGATTTGCAGGTATAATAACGTATCTTGTTGTTGACAGTATAAGCGGATTTTTGGAAAACATTGAAAAAAGAAAAGCAGCGGCAATAGGTTCGACAGCAAAATTAGGCTTTATAGGTTTTTTGTATCTTGAATTGATTGATGCTTCTTTTTCTCTGGATGGTGTTTTAGGTGCATTTGCCATAAGCAAGGATATCATTATTATTTGTATCGGACTTGCAATAGGAGCTATGTTCGTACGTTCTTTAACCATTTATATGGTGGATATGAAAACATTAAAAGAATTTATCTATTTGGAACACGGTGCACACTGGGCTATCGGATTTCTTGCTTTTGTAATGTTTATAAGTACAAGAATTGAAATCCCCGAAGTTATAACCGGCTGTATCGGATTATTATTTGTCGGTAGTGCTTTTATTTCCTCTTTAATCCGTAATAAGAAATAAAATATTAATGATAAATTTTGACTCACTAACATTAAAAATATTTTGCGAAAGAAATTCAGCGTATTTTGAAAATGCCAGAATTCAGAAAATTCAGCAGCCGTCAAGACATGAACTTATTTTTTTTATAAGAACAAAAGGTGAAACAAAAAAATTATATATTAATTTTAATCCGCAATTTTATCATATTTGTTTTATTAATCAAGAAACAGAAAAATTAAGAAATATACAAATTCCAAAAACTGCACCTATGTTTTGTATGCTGCTTCGCAAATATATACAAAATGCTAAAATTCTTCGTATTGAAGTACCAAAATATGAAAGAATTTTTGAAATTTATTTTGAATATTTTGATGAACTTAATGAAAAATCTCAATTGTGCTTAGCTGTTGAATTAATGGGTAAATACAGTAATGTTATACTTTATAATTACGATACAAATGTAATTATAGGCTGCGCACATAATGTGAGTTCGGAGAAAAGCCGTGAACGTGAATTATATGGTATGCTGCCTTATGTTTATCCCGTTAAGCAAAGAAAAAAAAATCTTTTAAAAACAGATTTTTCAACATTCAAAAATATTGCTGAAACAGATAATCCTGCTAAACTAATATCTTCTTCATTTTATTATCTGACTGCATCTCTCGTGCAAGACTGCATTAATTTAATTAAAGAATATAATCCGAGAAAATTATATAATATGCTTTTCAATATATTAAATACAGAAAATGAATATCCGTGTATAAAAAAAGATTATTCAAAATATTATGTTACTGAATTCCAGGGTACATTCAGGTGTAGTGATATAAATGAAATGATTGATAAATATTTTTCCCATTATCAGCATGAATATATTATTGAACAATTACGAACAAAAATTAATAAATATATAAATGCTCAATTAATTAAGCTTTATAATTTAAAAAATAAACAGGAAATCCAAACCGAAAAAATTAAAGAAGCCGAAGAATATAAAAACAAAGCAGATATAATCAGCGCAAATTTATATAATATAAAACGAAATGAAAAATTTGTTAATTTATATGATTTTGAAGGAAATGAAATTAATGTTGAACTTGATGAAAATAAAACCCCTGCTGAAAATGCGCTCAGATACTACAATTTATACAAAAAATCAAAAACGGCTTATGAGCATGCCTGTGAGATGTTAAAAGAAACAAAATCAGAAATTTTATATTTTGAAGAAATAAAATATTTTTGTGAAAATACAAATACTATTGAAGATTTGAATAATTTGCTTGAAGAATTATTTGAAGAAAAAGAAAATACAAATGTTGATATAGTTCAAAATATTGAAACAGTGGAATTTGAAGGTTATAAAATATATGCGGGCAGAAACAAAAAACAAAACGATTATATTTTATCAAAAATATCAAATGCCGAGGATTTATGGTTTCATCCATTAAATGCAGCAGGAGCGCATATTATTGTAAAAACACATAAAATAAAGGTTCCAGATAGTGTTATTTTAAAGGCTGCCGAAATTACCAAAGAATTTTCTTCACAAAAAAACAATTCAAAAACACCAATAATCTATACAAAAAGAAAATATGTAAAAAAAGCAAACAAAAAACAAGCTTTTGTCACATACAAAAATGAAACGGAAATTATAATCTAGTAGAGCGTCCCTTAAATAATTGGACTTTTTGAAATAAAAAACGAAAAAAAGAAAATACTTTGATGAGCATTGAGCACGCGCATTTCTTTAGCAAGCACCTTGCTACATTAATTTATTTTTTATCAATAATAAAAAAATAGCTGGTGCGGCTTAAGAAATAAGC
>CAJOJP010000037.1:3636-23746 GCA_905234915.1 Candidatus Gastranaerophilales bacterium | reverse complement strand
GATAGATGCAAGAGCTTGCGTTTTCACGCGTTTTGGCTGAGTTTAGATGTTTTTATATACATAGCAGTTGGCTTCGTTTTATATCCCCTGACAAGCCGCTAAAGCATTATTTATAAAATTTATTCACCAAAATATATTTTCAGGTGTAAAAACGTATATAATTCTTTAAAAAAATTCAAAAATCAAGCAAAATTTCCGGATTTAATTAAATTTTGAAAAAATCATCAAAAATATTACTGTCTTGCAAAGGTTTAGCATTGATTGCCTCGGAAACTTTAATATCATTATCTGCAAACACTCTTGGATTATCTATTTTTTCCATTGCTTTCATTATTCCTATTTTACCGGCTTTCTTTTGAATATCCGTAAACCAGGCATTTACCATATACGGAACGGCTAAAATAGTACCTAATACAGGAAGTCCCGCAACAGCCCCCGTACCAATCAATGTTTTATAATCGGAAATTTTTCGTTTGGGCAGCAAGCTGTTTATTGCTTCACCGCCCTGCATATCCTGTATTTTTGAACGGGAAATTAAATCTGCTCCTTCAGTTATTAAATTTCTAAACCATTTAGCAATTTTACCCTGCTTTAAATGAGGTTCTATATTATTTTTAAAACCGCCCTCTTGTAATAATGAAACCGGATTAAATAAGGAATATAGCTCTTTTGTTAAATTATTAAATTGAGGTTCTGCGACTTTATTATTTTGAATAAATTTGTTTATACCGCTCATTCCTTCAAGCAGAGCAAGTTGAAATTTTTGTGTAAGTTTATTATCTTTTAGTGTTTTATAAAAATCATTTATTGCAATTCTTAAAGTAGAATTCTTTTTTAATCCTATATTAGTTAAAGTATTAGCAATTTTAGTAACGGGGAATTTACCTTTTGCAAATGCAATACCGGATAATGCTATTGCTCCTGCGCTAGCAAGTCCCCAAACTTGATTGATAACATTTTTAGCTATTTCACTTCCTGCTTCAACATCTTCCGAATATCTTTGGGAGATTTCATCAATTTCTTCAAAAGCCATAAATACTTTTTTCTGAAGATTTTCCGCCTCTTCTCTTTGTTTATCCGTTATTTTAACGTCAGCTAATGCTTTTTGCAGTTTTTCCCTGTTCTGATGGGCTGTTTTCTTATATTCCTGATATTCTTTATTATCTTTATAATATTGTTTCAGGAAGGAGAAACTTTGCGAAATTTTTTGAGTAACGGATTGTTTTTGCTTTGGAGCTGTAATATGCTGTGCTTGTTTCATTTCTTCATCAGAATATGCCATTAAACGTGCGGGATTTTCGCTTAAATCCTTTCGAGCCTGATACCTTCCTACTCTTGAAGCTTCTTTTTGCGCCATTGTTCCTTGCATACCTATTACAATCGGAGTTAGAATAGGAACTGTAAAAGCTGCTGCTTTCCTCATCACAGGAGATGTTTTGGCTAATTTTAATGCCTTATTTATAAGTAATCCTGCCGGAATTGAAAACAGGAAGGATACTGTTTCCAAGGTATCAAATGCATTTTCAACATTTTCAGAATATTCTTCTGCTTTTATATTTATTTCTTTTACGGTATCAACAATAAGTTCTTTATCTTCATTTCCTGCTTTTATTTGCTGGGGAGTCAATTTCCTGTTTTTTAATTTTTCAATTGCATTTGCATCTTTTGTTTTAGCCCATTCAGAATAAGCTTTTTTATCTTTGCGTATTTTATTTAAATTTTTAAGAGTTTGAAAAATTCCGTTTTCTTCTTTATCAACGGTAATGGTTTTAGCTTTTTCTTCCGCTTCTTTAATTTGTTCGGGAGTATAAGTTACAAAATTTTTAATATCCTTTAAATCATTTTGTCTTGCCTGAAATCTACCTATACGGGAGGCTTCTTTTTGTTTTGAATTTCCCCATAAAATAAATGAAGATGCTGCAAATAGACCGATAACCGAATTTATAATTGTAGCACGCATAGGATTTTTTAATGTTAAAAATTCACAGGGAAGCATTAAAAGCGGTAATACAATACCTGCAACCGTATTTGTAGCCTGTTCAACATCTTCACAGTTATCTTCGGAGTATCTGTCCATTATTTCAGTTGCTCTTATAACCGTCTGAGATTTTTTTGAGGTTAAATCAACTTTATCTTTCGGAATACTAAGCGTTTTACTTAAATATTCTTTTTTAGCACGCTCATCTGCCTGATTTTGCTCCCACTCATCATATTTTCCGTAATTTTGTTTTACGGCTCGGATTGATTCAATAAACTGTCCCATTCTTATTACCTTACATTCTTACTAAATATATAAAGCTTTAAAAGCAGTAAAATTTACAAAAATTTCTGATTTTTATTTTAATTGAAACATATTGTAACATTCACTAAACTGAATTTACGGGAATGTGAACACAATATCAGTTAATTCTGCCTTCCGGTTATAAAATTGTATTTCTTAGTCTTTTGGGAAAAAGAGCATTCTATCTAATTCTTCTTCCGCCATTTTATCTAATTTTTTTTCAAACTCTTCACCTTGTTCAATGCCGGGTTTCCCAATCAGCTCTTTTCTCAATTTTTCTTTTATTTCTGCTTTGTGATTTTCTCTAAATAAATAAGTTTCTAAAGGTTCAAAAAGCTTAGGAGGCTGACCTACTCTTACTCTTTCATAATTTTTCATAACACTTCGGCGTACTGATTGTGAAACAAAATTATTTTTTATTCTAAAATATAATAAGCATGTAGCAGCGACTCCCAAAACCGCATCTTTAAAAATAGCTTTTTTTGTCTGTTTAATAACAAGTTCATCTCTTGAATAATGATAGTCAATCGGCCCGAAAGGATTTTTATACTCCTTTTTTCCGAAACCAAAAGAGTTTATACTGTCTGTCTTTGTGGACATACAGTTTGAAGAAGCAGTAAACACCGCAGCAGGATTAGATTTATATGTCACAGTCATGGTTTTTATTCTATTGTTTTTGTCTTAAAATTTCAAGTCCTGATTTTTCTATATCAGGAGTATCAATTTCAAATAAATGTATTCTTCCTTTTCCTAATTCTACATTTAATCTTTCATTTGATGCCTGAATTGTTGATTCTTCACCATAAGAAGGGAATAAATTAGTTAATTTTTGAGTTTCTTTCAGACCGGGAATTTGAATACTGCCTGATTCTTTTGAATTGACATCTTTATTTGCTACTACAAGCAGAGTTTTACCATGCCAGTGTCTTGCAAAAGCCATAATTTTATCATTTTTATCACCATCAACTTTTAACGGTATAAAAGAACCTATTGTTAAAACTTTGTGATATTTCGGATTATTTCTTACCTCTAATGTACTTTTCATAAAATCGCCTATTTCGGGATGTTTACCTATTAAAGGTCTTGAGAAATTAAAAATATCGGGTTTGTGAGGATGAACATAGCATTTATTAGAGGATGTATCGGTTTGTTCATCTTCCGTATTTTTATCAAAGTCATAATCATAATCATCGCCTGATTGATATCCGTCAAAATAGTACGGATTTAACATAGGTAAAGTTGCCTGCATACCTGATACCAGATTTACATAATCAACACCGCCGTGATTCATAACAGAAACATCATCGTGAGTACCAAACGATCCGATTAAGGATTTACCCGCCGGAAACTCTTTTGACATTTCTAAACAGTCTTTAACATATTTTGTTACTTCCGAGGCTTTATCCATATCGTGGAACGTATGCCATTGACCGTATATTGAATCAAAACCTGCATTTAATGAATCTCTAGGTCTGTCCTTTTTTGTAAATGTCTGAGCTTCCGCATCTTCCTCCGTATATGTTTCGGCTAAAAATGCACATTCGGGATCTATTTTTCTTGCGTGATTAATTAATATATCCCAAAATTCTGTTGGTTTTGCTCTTGCAACATCGGCTCTAATTCCGTCAACACCTAATTCGCCAACGTATAAATCAATAAAATCCAAATGCATTTTAACTAAATCAGGATTTAATTCTTTTTTTGTTTCATCTTGCCAGGGGGCAAACATTCTGATATCATTCCAGCCCGCAGGAGTTTGGGGTGTACCGTCTTTATTAAATGCCATTAATTCTTTTCTTGCTTTAAATAAATCATTAGAAGCACAGCTTGCTAAATCAAGCATTACACTTATTCCACGCTTATGACATTCATTAATAAAGTTTTTAAATTCCTCCTTTACATCTCTGGGGTCATTAGGATCATCTAATGCCGGATCTACTTTTAAAAAATCTGCAGGAGCATATACAGACCCTGCTGTCCCATAAGCATTTTCTTTACCCGGCGGATGTATAGGCAATACATGCAGAGTATTAACTCCAAGATTTTTTAACTCATCAAGTCTTTCTACCGCATTATTAAAATTGCCTTTTACGTCACCTTCTCTAATAAGTTGATTTCCCTTATTATTTTTTGCGCCGAAGGTTCTCATTATAATACCCATTATTACGGCTTCATTATTTTGGAATTTTGTTCTTAAATTATTTTTATAAGGTTTAACTGTTTCCTGTATTTCAGAGGGAGCATTTATTTTTGCAGCTTTTACAATTCCCTGATATTGAAGATACTGTTCAATAAGGTTTCCCCCCTGTTGCTTTTGAGTAATTGATTGAACCTGAGGCAATGAAGCGGAGGCAAGAGTTCCTGTTATTGGGGGAAAATTTGATGCAGATTGAATATTTGAAAATTTTTCAATGTAGTTAGACATTTTTTTGACTTTCTTCTTCTATCTTTTTTTCTATTTCATCTTTACGTCCGAACGTAAGTCCGGCACCTACCGTGATACCTGTAAGCAATACCATTGCCCCGCCGAATATTTGCATCCATTTCCTTGAGTTATATTTACCTTTTGCAATTTCAGCAATTGTATCGTAAACAGGTTTGCCTACAATATTATTTTTCTTTACCCAATCAGGGCTGTTTGTAGTTCCGTCAATAGTATGATTTGATAATACCGGTGTTTTATCATTTACCCAGTTGCCTAATTCATTCCAAAAACTTTCTTTATAATTTCTGTAGTTTTGTTTAATTCTTTCTATTGTTTTTGGGGGCATACCGCTTTTATCAACACATTTTTCAACTATATTCGCAGATTCCTCCGCATTTTCAAATACGGATTGCATTACGATTTTATATTCCTGCTCCGATAATTCAAACCCCTGAGTAGTAAGTTTTTCAATATGATCTGTAGTTGTAGATTTTAATGCAACATCCTTACATGCTTGTATTAAACGTTCTACGGTTGCAGCATCGGGTTTTTTACCTGCATCTTTGAGTTTGTCAACTATTTTATCACGTAATATACCGCTTTCTGCCTGTTTTAATACGTCTAATGATAAAATTAACCTGTAGAAAGAGGATCTTGCTCCCATTACAGTGCCTTCAGCATCTTTAACAAATAAATTGCCAAGAGTACCCGCAGCTGCCATTTTATCGGAGCCAAGAACGGTATTATGCATAAACTTATTCGCCAGCTTTTTAAAATATTGAGATTCCGTCAAGCTCGCATACAAATTACTGAATAATTCGTGAGATTTACTTGTCGGAGGAATGAGTTTCTTTCCGTTTATATCGAATCCCGGATGTAATTCGTTATGCGTAAATGTTCTCATATTATATAATAAAGCTTGTTCACCGCTTTGCCATCTTTCCGAGGTAATAGCTTCATACTTGTCAATTTGTTTTAATAAACCTAAAAGTGTCCTTTTGAATTTACTATCATTTTTATCACATACTAAATTTTCAAGTTTTTTATTAACTATTGTTTGATTTTCTTTTTCAAGCCTTTTTATTTTTTGTTCTATTTCTTTCAGTTGTTTTTCAGTTAATGAAGTATTTGTTTCTTTTTGTTTTTTTAATTTAGCTATTTCATTATCATTTGCGTTCATATCGCCTGTCGATACAAGTTTTAATTCTTTAGTAGAAAAACCTAATGTATCAACAAATTTACCGCAAATTCTTTCCCATTGGTTAGCAATAAAGGAATCTGCTCTTTTTCCTATTCTTGCACTAATAAACTTATCTAAAATTAATTTATCACCTAAAAATTTATTAAAAGACTTATACAATAAATTAAGCTGATTTACTACATCTTTTTCGCCTAATTTTCGGCTGCGTGCTTTTGCCGTAAGTTTTTCTCTAATCTGCCTTGCTCCTAAGTCTTTTAAGGAAGTTTCTTTTCCGTCAATTTTAACTTGTGCGTCACATTGTGATAAATATTGTGCAATATCCTTTATTTGTTGTTCAGGATTATTCAGTCCGCGCTCCATAAATTGACCTAAATTAACCAAATCATTTTTGGGAAGTGATTTAACTAAATCTTCTCCAAAAGTTTTTTCTAAAAGCTTTTTATTAATCTTTACATAAGACAAACCCTTTAAAGCTTCTTTTACATCTTTTTTTGCTGAAGGCATATCTGCTTTTTCAAGAATATAATCAAATTGTGCAGAAAGTTTGTCAATCATTTCATCATTTAAAGTTTTATTTTTATTATGCTGAATAAAATCATTAAATTTAGCTAATGATTTTTTCTGTTCGGCTTTTAATTTTTTAGATTTAACTTTACTTGAGAAACATAATTCTTTTGTATAATCGAGTTCATCATTTTCTAAAATCGGTTTTAAGAATCTTTCTGCAACATTGCAAGTTAAAGCTGCCGATAACGGAGTTGCAAAACCTGCTGTCATCATCCAGAGAGTATTTGCCTGTGTTGCTGTTTTATGCGCTCTTTGCTTTATAAAATTATCTCTGTCGGGAATATTTTCCGCAACTCCCATTTTTTTACCTATATTATCCAAATCTTCACGCGGCAGTAAATCGGTTAATACATATTGCGGATCCTGATAAAGCCGTTTTTTTCTGCCCTGTGAATCAATATATTCCTGTTGAAAATCTACACCTGTTCTTGCTTTTATAGGCAGACCTATAGCTAATTTGGGCCAAAGTGCCATAGAAGCAAAAAATGAGCCGAAACCGACTACTTCCATTGTTTTACTTAATCTGAAAGGATTTTTATGGAATAAATAAGCTGCAATACCCAGAGAACCCGCTTTCATTCCCAAATCATTTATCCTGCCCAATTCGTGGTCATTTGCGCTACCCTTTACCGCTTTTCCTATACTGATAATATCTTTCGTCAAATCCTTTGCATATTCAACCGGCGATCCTATAATTCTTGAAGGAAGCAATACCGCTTTATCTTTAAGCGGCTTAACTTTATCGGCAGTACTGTAATCCTCCGGCTTAAAAAATCCGATATCTGTATTACTTAAACCCGTATTTGCAATTATTGTATTTAATAAATTTGACATATTAACATACTACCTTTTCTTTGCTGTCATCAATTAAAGAAGCCGATGCAGCAGGAGCTGCCCCCTTACTTTTATTAAAGTCATTTAAGGTTATAAAATTGCCTGCCAGCGTTGTAATAACGGCTGACCCTAACAGGGCTCTTCCGGCTATATGCCTTGTTAACGGCTTCTTTACAGTATCTACGGTTTGATGTTTACATTTATTAACAATATAATCTATAGGCCCATTTTTATCTGTGCCGACAAAATCTTTAAAACTTTTATATAAGTTAACTGCGAAATCTTTTACAATAGAAGAATTTTTGGTTCCATCTTTCCAATCTTTAAATCGTTTAACAGGGTCAATTAAAAAGCCTTCCCAATGCTCCTGCATTGCAAGTCCTACACCTGTTGCCGCCCATAAATATGAACTTAAAGTTGCAAATGCATTTGTTTGGACAATTTTTTCTTTTATCAGCGGTTTTACTTTTTGATCGCTGTATTCCAAATCTTTATCGCTGAAGCCCATTTTTTTGCCTACTTCGTTAAAATAGCTGTTTCTGTCTTTTCCGAAGTCTTTATTATCATAAAATAAATCCCAGCGCGGGAAATCAGCACTCTCAAATGCTTTATGGTATTCATAAGCAATCAAATTGCCGGCTTTATCTTTTTCTGATTCTGTATCAGGGGATATATTTTCTATTTTTTCATTATGTAAAACCTCTACATTCCTTTTTTCCGGAAGTTCTTCTATTCGCTTTTTATACGGTAAATTTATATCAATACCATATTTATAATTTACCGGTTCTTCAATAAATTTTCTTGAAATATTCTTTGCGACTCCGTAAAAAAGAACACCGAGCCCAATTTTTTTACCTAATTTTCTTGCACTCTCAGCCGCTTCTTCGTCAAAAAATCTGCTTGCGCCGTTAAATATACCAATCATAGAGGCAGAACCAACCAGATAAGGAACTGTTCCCATTGTTAAAAATTCATAAAAATTAGCATTTTTACTTCCCTCAAAACCTTTTCTCGGATAATTCCAAAATGCATTTTTAAGTTTATCACCTTCAATCTGCAATGTTGTTAAAACAGGGTGCTCTTTTTTTTCCCTGTAAAGAAGTTTTGCCGATTCCTCCTGCTCTTTTACACGCTCCGAAGTTTTTTCTTCACCGTAAAAAGGCAGCCTGCGCGAAAAATTTACACCTTGATTATTAACACCTGATAAATAGACCATAATGCCTCACGAATACATACCCAAATTTATAAACATCCTAAACAATTATTATTGCTACATGAATTCTCCAAAAGAACAATTTTTTTACATTTGTTTACATATATCATATATCAATATGAATCGAGATTTTTTACAATTTTGTTATTTTGTTTTAAATATGTTCCTGATAGAATAAAGCAGTGTATATAATTTGAGAAAGGTTAGAGTATGGAACACTTATATGCATTGGTACAAAGCAATGCAATAATTATTTCGGCAGTTATATTAATACTTGCCTATATTTTAATAGCTCTTGAAAAAATTCCCAAAGTTACAATTGCATTAATGGGAGCTGCGGCTGTTATTTTTTTAGGATTGGTAAGTCAGGAAAAAGAGACTGCCGATGGCTTAAACGAGCATTATTTTATTAATTTTGTAGATTTTAATGTTATATTTTTGCTCGTATCAATGATGATAATTGTAAATATTACAACACGCTGCGGCGTGTTTAAATGGATAGCCATAGAACTTTTAAAAATGACCAAAGGAAAGCCTTTGTTTGTTCTTATTGTTCTTTCGTTTTTTACTGCAATATTATCTGCATTTTTGGATAATGTAACTACGGTAATCTTAATCATGCCTGTAACGTTTGTTGTCGCTAAACAGCTTGATTTAGATCCTGTTCCATTGTTGATAGCAGAAGTTTTTTCCTCAAATATAGGAGGAACTTCAACATTAATAGGTGATCCTCCAAATATAATAATCGGCAGTGCCGCAGGTTTCTCTTTTATGGATTTCTTATCCGAATTAACTCTTATATGTTTTATTATTATGGTTGCAGTTCTTACTTTTTTATATCTGTGTTTCAAAAAGAAGCTTGTTACAACGGAAGAAAAAATGGTCGGAATCCAAGAAATAGATAATTCTCAAACAATTACCGATTATCCGCTTTTAAAAAGAAGTATGATTGTTTTGGGATTGGTAATTTTAGGATTTTTAACCCACGATATTACGCATATTGCAACTTGTGTTATTGCATTTATCGGAGCTTGCATACTTCTTTTATTTGAAAAACCGGAAGAAATGTTTCGTGATGTAGAATGGAATACAATCTTTTTCTTTATCGGGTTATTTATAATAATAGGAGCGTTTGAAGCGGCAGGCGGTATTAAATTAATGGCTGATTGGCTTTTAAAAGTTACTGCAGGCTCGCAAAAAATTGCTTCATTTGTAATTTTATGGGCATCGGGGCTTTTATCGGGAATTATAGATAATATACCTTATACTGCAACAATGGCACCTATGATTCATGAAATAGAACTTGAAAAAGGCAGAGAATTTGTACTCCCCTTGTGGTGGTGTTTGTCACTGGGTGCTTGTTTGGGCGGAAACCTCACAATAATAGGGGCTGCCGCAAATGTAATAGTATCGGAAAATGCAGCAAAAAACTCACATCCTATTAAATTTATTCAATTTATGAAATATGGATTTGTTGTTGTATTTATATCTCTGGCTCTTTCCTCTGCATTTATTTATTTAAGACACTTTATTTAACAAAATTGCAAAATGTTTATTGCTTTGAATTTGTTTTAATTAAAAAACAAATTCAAAGCATTTTATAAATATTTACTTCAAAAATATCATACAAACGTATAATTTTTAGATATTGAATTATTAGAAAAAATACGTTATCATATAAGTATATTTGAGAGGATTTATTAATGAAGAATTTAGTTTTAGCTTTGGCGATAGTTATAGCATCTGCTTCCGGCGCAAATGCTTTTATTGACAATCAATATATGACAACAGCGCAATACTTGCAGAATACAGGTTATTCTGCCGAAATGGCTCGTTTGATATCTATTACAAATCAAGATCCATATAGAGAACCTTATACCCCGGAACACGGGTTTAAAAATTTTATCAAAAGATCTTATAACTATCTTTTGCCGGGAGCTAATACGGATATGGATTTCTATAATCATAACATTCATATAGATAATTCTTCCTGGAAAGATTTTTAATTCTTTAATTAATCGGAATTGTTACAGTAAACTCGCTTCCTTCATCTTCTTTTGATGTAAAAGTGATTGTTCCTTTATGCATTTCTATTATCTTTTTTGATATAGAAAGTCCCAGTCCGGTTCCGATGCCCATTTTTTTAGTAGTAAATCCGGCTGAAAATATTTTATTTTTATTTTCCTGTGATATTCCGCAGCCGTTATCTTTTATTTTTACAACTAAAAATTTGTTGTCCTCTAAAATTGTTGATATTTCAATAATGCCTTCTTTTTTTCTGCTGTCAATACTATGACAGGCATTAACAAGCATATTCATAAAAACTTGATTTATCATATTAACATAACATCTTACCGGCGGTATTTTGCCGTAATTTTTCCTTATTTTGGTATTATTTTTTATTTCGTGGTCAATAAGTTTAAGTGTTAAATCAATTTCACTGTTGATATCAGCTTCCTGTAATTCAGCTTCATCAAGGCGGACAAAACGTTTTAACGATTTAACTATGCCTGAAATTCTTCTTGCAGCTTCAATATCAATAGAATTTAATTCTCTAAGCATTTCAAGCCGTTCTTTTGATATCTTTTCTTCCGAATTAATAATTTTATGTATAACTCCGTTATTAGAATTTATGGAAGCCAAAGGAGTGTTAATTTCGTGGGCAACACCCGCAACAAGCTGACCTATCGAAGCCATTTTCTCCGTATTTATAAGTTGAATTTGCGTATCTTTTAATTCGGTAAGAGTCTTAGCAAGTTTTTTATTTTTTTTATCGAGTTCATGAATTAAATCTGCCTGTATTATTGCGCTTGCAAGTTGAACTGCTATGGATTGCAATATTTCTCTGTTTTCTTTTTCATTAAATTTCTGTTTTGTCAGAGTTACAATTATGCCCAAAAGTTTATTTTTATAATAAACAGGAATAATAATCCGCTTTACACCTTTTGTCATTACTTTATCCGAATTAATATATTCTTTTAGACATGTATTAACTGTTATATTTTTGTTTTTTATACTCTCTATTATTTCCTGTTCATATTCTGTTATTGTATTAATTTCAATATCATTTTCCATAACCGAATAATGAACTTTAAAATAACCCTTTTCTTTATCTGAATAATATGTTTTATAAGACCCTAACAGATTATGAATTTCCTTAAGTGCTGATAATAATATAGTTTCAATATTATTGTTTTCTCTTATTATAAGAGAAATTCTGTTTATTATTCCCATCTTAAGAACTTGAGCCTGAGCGTGTTCTTTTAATTTTTCAAATTTTTCGGTAGATTGTTTTATTTTATCATACGATTCTTTTAAAGTTTTATACTGTTCTTCAAGCAGATTAAACCTGTTATTAAGTGTTATATCTTTAAAAAAAACTATCTTGGAATTATTAAAATTTAAAGTATATATGTAAAAATAAACATACTCATCATTTTTATTCTGATAAGTACAAACAGTATGAAAGTTTTCATTCGATTTTAACATTAAATCAACAGGAGTTTCGTTTTTAATATTTTCTGTTGAAAGAGGACAAATATCATTAAAATTAAATCGTTTTTTAAATTTTTCAAGCGATTTAAAATCCGGAAACATATCAAGAAACCGCTTATTTTTCAACACAATTTTATTATCATTTGAAAATATGCATATAGGTTCATCAAAATTATTAAACAAAGATATTTTATACATAATTCTTACTGAAATAAACAAAAATGATTAATATAGGCTATATAAATTCCCAGTAATGCACCTCCAAAAACCTCAACGGGAGTATGCCCCAAAAGTTCTTTCAATCTTTCAGGCTGCATTTGACCTTGAGAATAAAATTCATCACAAATTTTGTTTAAACAAGCGGCTATTTTCCCGGTAGAACGTCTTAAACCGGCTGCATCATACATTACCACAAGTGCTGACCCTAATGCTATGGAAAATTCAACCTGATCAAACCCGCAAATAAATCCCACGGTAGTAGATAGTGCTATTACACCTGCGGTATGAGCACTCGGCATTCCTCCCGTTGTTGCAAGAACCTGAAAATTAACTTTTTTGGTTTTTAAAATATGTCCTATAAACTTCAACAGTTGAGCAACAAATGCAGCTTCTATACCGTTAAAAAGAACTTCATAACTTGTGTTTATCAACATTTACAAATCCCCGCAATAATATCTGATACTATCCCTTCTAAAATTTCTGAATTTATATGTTCTTGTTTAAGTATATCATAAGCTTTATTACAAAGGAATAATGTTTGTTTTTTGGCAGCTTCAATACCATACATTGATACATAAGTTGATTTTTCGTTTTTAGCATCCTTACCGGGAGTCTTGCCTATAATATCGATATCGGCTGTTACATCCAATATATCATCATATATTTGAAAGGCATAACCGTAATATTGGGCAAATAACGTTAAGTTTTGTAACAAATCACTGTTTACACCGGCAGTTATTGCACCTGTTCTTAATGCGAGTTTAAATAGTTTTGCTGTTTTATATTCATAGAGGAACTCTAAAGTTTCTTTTGAAATTTTCTTTTTTTCGGATTCTATATCAACAATCTGACCGGATACTATACCTTCTGTACCTGCTGCAGTAAAAAATTCATTTAATAATAAAATAATAATATCACTTGATATGCTTTTTGGTGTTTTTTCAATTATAATTTTAGGCGCGAAACTCAAAAGTGCATCGCCTGCCAGCGTTGCTGTTGCCTCACCGAAAACTTTGTGATTTGAAGGTTTACCGCGTCTAAAATCATCATTATCCATACAGGGTAAATCATCATGAATAAGACTCTGGCAATGCAGCATTTCGATTGCACAAGCGGCAGGTATTATTTCTTCTTGTTTTGCGCCGAATAACAATGCTGCTTCGACTGCCATAACCGGTCTTAATCTTTTTCCGCCGGCTAAAAGTGAATATCGTATAGCTTTATATATATTTTCAGGATATTTTACCTGTGTATATTTATCTAAATGTTCATCTATAACTTTTCTTATTTCGTTAAATTTTGTTTTTGTTTGTTCGTTCATATTAAATTTCTTCTTTATATAACTTTTGTTTTGCTGTTTTTCTTGTTAATTCTCTTTTTTTATTGGAAATTTTAGTCTGAATTTTATTTTGATTATACTTTGCGGCTCCTTCGTTTTTAATAGACCGATTAGAAATTTTTTCTTCATATTCTTTTGCTTCAAGAATAAACTTTTTATAACTGTCGTATCTGGTTTGATGCATATTTTGTATAACTTCATTAAATGCACATCCTGCTTCACCTGTATGCAGACAGTTTTTATATTTACAGGCATAAGTTTTATTATTAAATTCCGTAAAAAGTTTTTGTATTTCAGAGGGCAGAAGGAAATCAAATTTCAAATGAGAAAATCCCGGAGTATCAGCGATATATGTATTTTCTTCCGTATGAATAAGCTCACAATGTCTTGTTGTATGGGTTCCTCGTTTTGTTTTATCACTTACGGGAGCCGTTTTTAATTTTGAAAAATTTAACAATGCATTTATTAATGAAGATTTACCTGCTCCCGAGGAGCCGCATAAAACTGTTGTATGATTACATAAAATCGGTTTTAATTCTTTTAAACCTGTTTTTTCAAGAGCCGAAGTAAATAATATTTTATATCCGAGAGGTTCATATATTTGAGTAATTTCTTGTTTTAATTTTTCGGTTTCTAAAATATCTTCTTTATTGAAACACAATACAGGCTCTATTTTATGGAATTCACAAAGCGCGATATATCTGTTTAATTGTTCTATATCCAAATCAGGTTCTTTAAGGGCGGAAACTATAATTATTCTTGTCACATTTGCTGTTCTGGGGCGGGATAAAACTGTTTTTCTTTCTTTTATATTTGAAATAAAAGCTTGTTTTGAATTTTTATCAAGCTGCTCAAGCTCAACATAATCACCCGTATAAACTTCAAGAAAGCGTTTTTTTAGTACACTGCGAAGCTTTGCTTCAATTATACCTATTGAAGTATCAACATAGTAAAAATCGGAAAAAATTTTTATTACACGTCCCTGCATATTTCTGATTGTACAACAATATCGGTAAATTAGATATACATTGTGCCGGTTTATAAAATATTGGAATAAAAATAAAAAATCTAATGCATATTTCGGATACTCCATCCTCTAATTTTTTCTTAAGAATTGTTTATTTTTAAACTTATTTATTAATTTCTGATAAAATTAAATACAAAATGAAACGGAAGAGGTAATGGCTAAAATAGCAGCAATATCAGATAATTATGAAACAACAGATGAGATTGAAAAACTTTTGGTTTCTCATTCATTTGAATTTGAAGCTGTTACTAAGGAAAAAAAACTTGAAGAAATTATAGGTTCTGATGAGGCTGATATTATTCTATATGATTGTAATTCAATAAATATAGATATAACTTCAATTATACGGAAAATGAAATTAACGCTTCAAACAAAAGATATTCGTTCAATTTTACTTTTAAGCCAAAATAACATAAATTATTCACTTTTAAAATATGCAAACGGGTTTATAACTCGTCCGTTTGATGAAAATTTATTTATTTCCGTTATTAATTCTAATTTACAAATGCGCAATAATCTTTTTGCTCTTTCTAAAAATAATAATGACCTTGCTAAAAGTCTTTATCAGCTGAATGTTTTGTATAATACCAGTACTCAATTGGCCGGTTCTTTAGATAAAGCCAAATTAATAGATATAATGACGGAAGGTTTAGAACAGAGTTTATCTTTATCTTTATGTTATGCTCTTATTTTAAATGATGTAAATGACGTAAAATTAATTATAAAATCATTGTTCCCGATATCACAAAGGCTTGAAAATGCAATAAAATTAAGAGCTTTTCTTAATTATAAAAATTTATTTTCGGTTAATCCGAATATTGAAGATATAAATATTGTAAAATTCAGTAAAGACCAGTTTGGCGAATATGATTTAAATGTTTTCTCTTATGATAATTTATTTGCTCCTATTAATATAAAAAATCGTTTTTTAGGCGTAATTGAAGTTTTCAGAGAAAATGATTTTGCACAGGATGATACAAAATGTTTTACAACACTGGTAAAACAAGTATCTTTGCCGCTTGAAAGTGCTATTTTATACGAAGAAATTAAGGATACAAATAATAAACTTGAAAAACTTGAAAGATTAAAATCGGAATTTATTTCTATTGTATCGCACGAATTAAAAACTCCGTTAACTTCAATCAACAGTTCTCTTGATATTATTTTAAAAGGAATGACCGGTGATATTAATGATACAACGGCAAAATTTTTAAATCTTGCAAAAGGAAATACTGACAGATTATCTGCTATTATTCTTGATTTACTGGATTTATCCAAAATTGAAGCAGGAAAAATGGAATTTAGATTTGAAAAAACAAATATTAATATTCCGGTTGAAATGGTAAAAAATACTCTGGAAAATTGGGCAAAAGAACGTAATATAACAATAAAAACCGATTTAAACAGAGATTTGGACAGTGTTTATATCGATACACAGAGAATGGAACAAATTCTAAATAATTTAATATCAAACGCAATAAAATTTACAGCTGAAAATGGAACAATAGAAGTGTGCAGTTCTAAAATTACTGCGGAGGATATAAGAAAAAATGAATTTTTTACTGACCATGCAGAAAATTTAAGTAAAGAATATGTTCAAATATCGGTAAAAGATAACGGAATCGGGATTGCAAAAGAGAACTGGCATAAAGTATTTGAACAGTTTAAACAAATAGAAAATTCGCTGAGCAGAAAAGTTGGAGGCTCGGGATTGGGGCTTCCTATTGCGAAACGTTTAATAGAAGCTCATAAAGGTTTTATATGGCTTGAAAGTGAAATTAATAAAGGTTCTACGTTTTATATAGCAATACCTGTAATGAATGATAAAGAAATTTTTGAATTGTCATTAGAACAAGATATTCAAAAAGCAAAACAAGACCGAATTAATATTGCTTTATTTTCGTTGAGTGAAAAAGTTACGGAAGGTCAATCTTTAATAGATAAAATATTATCAGAGGAAATAATACGGAAAACTGCTGTATTTAAAGATTATTCCTTAATAAAAGACGGCAGAAGATATTACTATTCTTATGCCGCTGATATTGATTCTTTCGTATTCGATTTTGAAGTAAGACGGTTGTTTACATATATAAAATCAAATGAAAAAGATTATTTAAATTGTGATATTATGTATTCATCCGCACTTTACCCGCAGGACGGGAATAGAATAGAAGATTTAATTATAAAATTAAATCAATTTTCAAAAGGGGATATAGATGAAAAAGATACTGATAGTTGATGATGAAGCGGATATAATAGAAATATTGCAGTTTGTACTTGAAACAAACGGATATAAATGTATAACGGCTTTAGACGGGGAAGAAGGATTAAAGCTTGCCCGTGAAGCTCAGCCTGATTTAATTATACTTGATGTTATGATGCCAAAAATTAACGGTTATAAAATCAGCAGGCTTTTGAAATATGATAATAAATACAAAAATATTCCGATTATAATGATTACGGCACGCTCTCAGGAGGAGGACAGAATAATAGGCGAAGAAACAGGGGCTGATGAATATATAACAAAACCGTTTCAGGTTGAATATGTTTTAGAAAAAGTAAAGAGTTATTTAGGCTGATTTTATGAAGGTTGTTGACAATAAAACTCTTGAAAAGCTAAAATACGACCTTGTCCGCGACGGGCTTGTCAGGTATGAGGATATTGAAAAAGCACACGAATTGGCTGTTTCACAAAATGTTAATATCGGTCATGTTCTTATTAAATCAGAATTAATAACAGAAGAAACCCTTTTAAAATTTTTGGAACGTAAGCTGCATATTCCTTATGTGGATTTAAAAACTTATGAGCCGGATAAAAGATGCTTATCATATATAAGCTTTAATGATGCAAGGAAGTATAAAATAATTCCGTTATTTAAAATAGAAAATGTTTTGACCGTTGCGATGGCAGATCCTCTTGATTTATTTGCTATTGATAAGATAGTTGAAAAAACAGGCTGTGATATTGAACCTGTTATATCGGCAGAAAATCTTGTATTAAAAAAAATAGATGAATACTATAATACAGGTGATTCCGTAGGACAGATAAATCTTAAAAATACCGAAAATAAATTTGATTGGCAGGAGGAGCTTCATAATGACGTATTATCGGAAGAACACATACAAATTTTAATCAGAGCCATACTAAAGCAAGCTATTTTAAATAATATACACGAAATGTTCTTTGAACATACTATAGACGGTTTAAGCGTTAATTTCAGACAGGGGTCTGATATCGTACAAACGGGGCAGATTCCCTCTGTTCTCGTAGTTCCGTTTATTTCAAAATTAAAAACGCTGTCTTCTCTTGATGCTAATGTATGCGAACTTCCGCAATTAGGCAAGCTTATTTTTAAAGTAGAGGATATTATTTTAACCGCAAGTATTTCAGCATTTCCAACCATTAACGGAGAAAGAATTTCTTTAAAAATATATAAACCGCCAAAAACATTGGAACAAATAGGATTTACTCACTCTCAGACAGATACGGTTAAATTTGCTCTTGAAAAACCGGGTGTTTTGCTTGTATGCGGTGCTTCACTTTCAGGGAAAACTTATGTAATTTATTCTATTTTATCTGAAATTTCAAAGTCAAATAAAAATATAATGACGCTTGAAGCAATAGCTAAATATAATATAGAAAATATTAATCAATGCGAATTGAACGAAAATATCGGATTTAATATGGATAAAGCAATGAGATTTATTGAGTTTCAATCTCCCGATATTATTTATATTGAAGGTATAACAACGAAATCTGCTCTTGATTATTTTGGCTCTCTTGTGTTTAAAAATAAAATATTAATAACCGAATTTTTAGCTGATAATATGGCAGATTTAAACAAAAAATTGTCTTATTCCGATTTTGAAATGTTTAAACCGTTAATTTCCTGCATAATTTTTATTCACGATAAAAACAGATTAGAAGTTCTGGATAAAGCTGATTTAAAAAAGTTTATAGGAATTGAATAATTTTTAATAAGATATAATTTTACATTTTATTTATAATATAATTTAATTGTAAATTTAAAGAGGGGATGTCATGAAAAATACCGTAGTAGTAGGCGCGCAATGGGGAGATGAAGGAAAGGCTAAAATAACAGATTTATTGGCTGAATATGCCGATGTTATTATAAGATATCAGGGTGGCTGCAATGCAGGACACACGGTTGTTGTAAATAATGAAAAATACAAATTTCATCTCGTTCCCTCGGGAGTTTTATATAAAAATAAATTTTGCTTTATCGGAGCAGGTACGGTTATTCATCCTGAAAGTTTTTTGGAAGAAACATCTGAACTCATTAAAAGAGGAGTTAATCTTTCTTCACTAAAAATCAGTCCTTTAGCTTCAATAACTCTGCCTTACCATATTGATATAGACGGAATTTCCGAAAATAATTCCGGGAAAAATAAAATAGGCACAACAAAAAAGGGGATAGGTCCTACCTATAGCGATAAAATAGGCAGATACGGACTTAAAATTCAGGATTTGTACGACGAAGAACTTTTAAATTCAAGACTTGAAGCAATTCTTCCTCTTAAGAATAAAATATTAAAAGAAGTATATGGTTCTAAGATATATACAAAAGACGAGATGCTGCAATATTGCAGAAAATATGCTGAAATTTTCAGACCCTATGTTTGTAATGAATGGGTTTCAAATCTTTCAACAGCTTTGAAAGAAGATAAAAAAATTCTTTTTGAAGGTGCGCAAGGCATAATGCTTGATATAGATTACGGAACTTATCCTTATGTTACAAGTTCCAATCCGATAGCAGGCGGTGCAGCAACCGGAAGCGGCATAGGACCTACTTATATTAATAATGTTATAGGTGTAACAAAAGCTTATATTACAAGAGTCGGGGAAGGGCCTTTTATTACGGAATTAACTGATGCTACCGGAGAAAAAATTCGTGAAATCGGAGCCGAATTTGGTACAACAACGCTCAGACCAAGAAGATGCGGCTGGTTTGATGCTGTTCTTTCAAGATATTGCGTCCTTACAGGCGGATTGACTCAAATGGCAATTACTAAAATAGATGTTTTTAATGATTTTGACGAGCTTAAAATTTGTACTGCATATAAAGATAAACGTAACGGAAAAATTTATAAAGATTATCCCACAAATATTAATCTGCATAAATTTTTAGAACCGGTTTATGAAACTTTAAAAGGTTGGAAAACAAATTTATCAAATGCCAAAAATTGGGATGAACTTCCTAAAAATGCGCAAATTTACTTAAAAAGACTCGAAGAATTAGTAGGAATACCGATAAAAATAATTAGCACGGGAGCAGATAGAGAACAGACAATTATTATTGAAAATCCTTTTGCGTAATAATTTATAAACTGTGGGTATTAATAAACTAATGGAATTAAAAACCATTATTTAATTAATACTCACTAGTATAACGTTCTGTAATTAACCGGACTTTTTATTTCCGAAATTTTAGAATACTGCAAAAAGAAAACACTTTTCGGAGCTGTTACACCCGCTTATTTCTTAAGC
>CAJOJP010000037.1:0-3603 GCA_905234915.1 Candidatus Gastranaerophilales bacterium | reverse complement strand
GTAGCAAGGTGCTTGCTAAAGAAATGCGCGTGCTCAATGCTCCTCAAAGTATTTTCTTTTTTTCGTTTTTTATTTCAAAAAGTCCAATTATTTAAGGAATGCTCTACTAGTAGAACGTCCTGTAAATAAATATACTAAATAAAATAGTCTGGTTAAGGAATGTTCTACTAGTAGAACCTAAATTTATTTACATTATATAATTATTATCATATTATGATTATCAAAAAGGATAATTTCATTGGAGAGAAAAAACATAGATAAATTTGCCCAGCAGCGCGCCCCGATTTATGAAGCACTTGAGAGGTTTCGCAGAATGCGCATTGTACCTTTCGATGTACCGGGACATAAACACGGAAGGGGAAATCCTGAACTTGTTGAACTTTTAGGCGCAAAATGCGTAGGTATAGATGTTAATTCAATGAAACCTTTAGATAATTTATGTCATCCCGTATCCGTAATAAGAGAAGCAGAAGAACTTGCAGCAGAAGCCTTCGGAGCATATCACGCTTTTTTAATGGTTGGCGGAACAACTTCAGCAGTTCAGAGCATGATTTTATCCTGCTGTAAAAAAGGCGATAAAATTATTATGCCGCGCAACGTTCACAAAAGTGTTATAAATTCACTTGTTTTATGCGGAGCAAAACCGATATATGTTAATCCTGATGTAGATAATCGTCTTGGTATATCACTCGGAATGAAAGTTGAGCAGGTAGAAAAGGCAATGGAGGAAAATCCTGATGCTGTTGCGGTATTTGTTAATAATCCTACATATTACGGAATTTGTTCCGATTTAAAAACAATTGTTAAATATGCTCACAAAAAAGGTATGAAAGTTTTAGCCGATGAAGCACACGGAACACATTTTTATTTTGGTGAAAATCTTCCCGTTTCGGCTATGGAAGCCGGGGCGGATATGGCCTCGGTGAGTATGCACAAATCCGGCGGAAGTTTGACTCAAAGTTCTTTTCTTTTAATTAACAAAGGCATTAACCCCGGTCATGTAAGACAGATAATAAATCTTACTCAGACTACAAGCGGTTCTTATTTATTACTTTCGAGTCTTGATATTTCCAGAAGAAATCTTGTAATGAGAGGCAAAAACTCGTTTGCAAAGCTTGTTGAACTTGCTGATTATGCAAGAGCGGAAATTAATAAAATTGAAGGTTATTATGCATTTTCAAAAGAAATAATCAATAACAGCAGTATTTTTGATTTTGATACGACCAAATTATCTGTTCATACTCTGGATATAGGACTTGCAGGAATTGAAGTTTACGATATATTGCGCGATGAGTATGATATTCAAATAGAATTCGGCGATTTAGGCAATATGCTTGCATATTTATCTATAGGTGACAGACGGCAGGAGGTGGAAAGGCTTGTTAGTGCTTTATCCGATATAAAAAGACGCTATAAAAAAGATAAAACAGGTATGCTAACGCAGGAGTATATTCCGCCAAAAGTTGTAATGACTCCGCAGGAGTCTTTTTATGCACAAAAGGAATCTTTGCCGATAACAGAAGCGAAAGGCAGAATTTGCAGCGAATTTGTTATGTGTTATCCTCCCGGTATTCCTATTTTGGCTCCGGGAGAAGAAATAACCGGGGAAATTATACGGTACATATTGTATGCAAAGGAAAAGGGCTGTTCTTTAACAGGTCCTGAAGATGAAAAAATAGAACGCTTAAATGTTTTAAAAGCCGTTAAAACTGATTAATACAAGGGGTTAAGAATGGAAATATGGTATTCTGATAATCATACTGATAACGTTAATTTTTCTATAAGAATAAACAGACAGCTTTTTAGTGCAAAAAGTGAATTTCAAAGAATAGATATTCTTGAATCCGTAGATTACGGTAAAATTCTCGTTTCTGACGGAGATTTGGTTTTTACGGAAAAAGATGAATTTATTTATCATGAAATGATTACACATGTTCCTATGGCAGTTCATCCGAATGTAAAAAAGGTTCTGGTTATAGGAGGCGGTGACGGCGGAGTAGTCAGAGAACTTGTAAAATACAGTGATATTGAAAAAATTGATGTTGTTGAACCCGATGAAGTTCTGGTTGAAGTTTGCAGCGAATATTTTCCTGAAATTGCAGGAAGCTTGCAGGATAAGAGAGTCAGCGTTTTTTATGAAGACGGACTAAGATTTATCCGTTCAAAAACAGATGAATACGATTTAATTATAATAGATTCTCCAAATCCGTTTGGCCCGGG
This sequence comes from Candidatus Gastranaerophilales bacterium, assembly GCA_905234915.1. GTDB lineage: Bacteria > Cyanobacteriota > Vampirovibrionia > Gastranaerophilales > Gastranaerophilaceae > Avigastranaerophilus. The sequence goes on along the minus strand of CAJOJP010000037.1, from coordinate 1,383 downwards.
AGAAGGGCTTTTTACAAAAGAATTTTATGGAAATTGCTATAATGCTTTGCGTGATGACGGTATTATGATTAATCAGAATGAGTGTCCGTTTTATGAAGAAGAAGCATATCAATGTCAAAGAATGCATAATAAAATAGTTAAAACATTTCCGATATGCAAAGTTTATCAGGCATTTATTCCGTCATATCCGTCGGGACACTGGCTATTTGGTTTTGCTTCAAAGCATTATCATCCGATAAAAGATTTAAACAAAGTTGAATGGTATATGAAAGGAATTGGAACAAAATATTATCAGCCAAAAATTCATGCCGGTGTTTTTGCACTTCCCGTTTATGTTGAGGAGTTATTAAAAAATGTTGAATAAAAATATTTTTAATTATATGGCATGTGATAGTGAATATAATGAAGCAAGAATAGTTTTATACGGTGTTCCGTTTGATTCTACAACATCATTTCGCCCGGGTACAAGATTTGCACCGAATGTAATAAGAAATGAATCTTATGGATTGGAAACGTACAGCCCGTATCAGGATAAGGATTTAACCGAGTGTAAAATTTTTGACAGCGGTGATATTGAATTACCAATCGGCGATACGGAAAAAGTTTTAAAAGCCGTTGAAAAAAGAGCGGAAGAAATATTCAGCTGCAATAAAATACCTTTTATGATAGGAGGAGAGCATCTTGTAACTTTAGGGGCAGTGCGTGCAGCCATAAAAAAGTATCCTGATTTATACATTGTTCATTTTGATGCTCATACTGATTTGAGAGATGACTATTTAGGCGTAAAACTTTCTCATGCTGCCGTAATAAAGAGATGCTGGGAACTTACGGGCGACGGAAAAATTTTTCAATTTGGAATACGTTCCGGAGAAAGATATGAATTTGAATGGTCTAAAAAACATACATTTTTAAACAAATTTAATTTTAACAATTTATCTGATGTCATTAATCAGTTAAAAAACAAAAATGTATATTTTACTCTTGATTTGGATGTTTTAGATCCTTCAGTATTTGCTGGAACCGGTACACCCGAACCCGGCGGGGTTTCTTTTTGTGAATTAATGAAAGCAGCAACCGAAGTTTGCACTAAACTTAATATTATAGCATGTGACGTAAATGAATTAAGTCCTGTTTATGATGCAACGGGAGCTTCAACAGCTGCTGCCTGTAAGATAATACGAGAAATGCTTTTGGCTTTATAAATTTCATTTATTTAGATAACATTCTACCGGTATATATCTATTAAATAATTGGACTTTTTAAAATAAAAATGCTATATTTGTACATAAAAAAATATTCAGGCGGATACTTATAAGCCTGAATATTTTTTATTTTTAAGATATTATACGAAAAGGAATTAATTAAGGACTTTTTAGCCGATAC
>CAJOJP010000036.1 GCA_905234915.1 Candidatus Gastranaerophilales bacterium | reverse complement strand
AACCCTTCGGTTAACAGCCGAATGCTCTGCCATTGAGCTACTGAGGAATAACTACATTTATATAATATCAAAAATAATTATATTGTAAAGTAAATATTATATTTTATTTGCTTGAGTTCTGTTACAAAACGCAACACTTAACTTTAAGATAGAATAAAGACAATAAAAATCATAAATCTTAGCTATTTGATAAGCTGTTATAGAATTGTATTTTCAAATCTCTGACAAACTTTTATATGTTTTTGATTTAAACCAACACCTGTTAATAGGGCTAAGTAATTTGATTTCACATTATCAAATTCAATTACAACCAAACCATTATTGCAAATTTGCATTTGAAAATTATACTATAATACAATCTGTCAACATTAAAATATTTCTGATACAATATAAACAAGGGGATAAATTAAATTTAATAAAAATGTTCAATGAAAATAATACAACGGTAATCTGCATTGATGTACAAGAAAAATTAGTTAATATGCTGCAAAACAGTGCACAAATTGCAGAAAATACAACAAAAATTATGAAAGCAGCAAGTCTTTTAAATATTGATGCTATTATAACCGAACAATATCCGAAAGGCTTAGGTTCAACAATAGAAAGTATTAAAAATCTAAAGGAGTTTACAATCGTTGAAAAAAACACATTTTCAGCTATGCAAACATCTGAATTTAACAATAAGTTTGATAATTTAAAAAATAAAAATATTTTAATTTTTGGAATTGAAACACATATTTGCGTTTTGCAAAGTGTTATTGATTTAATTGAAAAGAATTATAATGTTTTTGTTATTGAAGATTGCTCATCGTCAAGAGATAAAAATAATCATAACATTGCTCTTGATTTCATGAAACAAAGGGGTGCCTATATTATTACGCTTGAAATCGCATTATTTGATTTGCTTAAAAGTTCAAAACATCCGAATTTTAAAGAAATTCAACAGTTAATTAAATAGCATTTTACCTGCTTGTAAATAATTTATTTAAATTGTTATGTCATACATTAACATACTGCAAACAAAGACTTTATTCGATAATTTGTTTATGTTAATATCTATTTAAGGCAGATTTAATATGAAGTTAGATGATAAATATGAAAGATTAAAAGTATATTTAAAAAATTTGGAAAGTGCTGCTGTTGCATTTTCATCAGGTGTCGATTCTACTTTTTTATTAAAAACTGCGCATGAAGTATTAAATAATAACGTTATTGCCGTTACGGCTAAATCGTGTTCATTTCCTAAACGAGAACTGGAGGAAGCAATAGATTTTTGCAGACAAGAGAAAATAAAACATATTATTATTAATTCGGAAGAACTTGAAATTGAAGGATTTAAAAATAATCCGCCTAACAGATGCTATCTTTGCAAAAAGGAATTATTTGAAAAAATAAAAAAAACAGCAGAATTAAATAATATAAAAAATATTCTTGAAGGTTCCAATAAGGATGATGACAGAGATTATCGTCCCGGATTTCAGGCTGTTAAAGAGCTAAATGTAAAAAGCCCTTTAAAAGAACTTTGTTTTACAAAAGATGAAATAAGAAATTTATCAAAAAAATTGGGATTAAAAACAGCTGATAAGCAGTCATTTGCCTGTCTTTCTTCAAGGTTTGCTTATGGTGAAGAAATAACGGAAGAAAAGCTTAATATGGTTGATAAAGCTGAACAAATGTTATTGGACTTGAATTTTAAACAAGTCAGAGTAAGACTGCATAGCAATATTGCAAGAATTGAGGTTATGCCATCGGAATTTGAAAAACTTCTCACGAATAGAGAACAAATTACAAAATATTTTAAAAAAATAGGGTTTATATATATAACAATGGATTTGACAGGATATAGAACAGGCAGTATGAACGAAATTTTAAAACAAGAGTCTATACCATAGCAATAATAAGAATAGGAAAAATGAATAAAAATTTAACAAAAAGTCTTGAAACATATTTACTGGCTATAGATATACTTTTACAAAAAAAAGAAAAAATTATAGTAAAAGATGTATCTGAATTTATGAAGGTAGGAGGGGCTTCTGCTGCTGACTGAGTTAAAAAATTAAAAGAAAAAGGATGCATTAATTATGAACCTTATGGAAATATTACTCTGACTTCACTTGGTGAAAAAACTGTAATAATAAAAAAATACCGTCATAAAGTAATATCAGAATTTTTAAATCAAGTTTTAGATATTGAATTAAAACAAGCAGAAGAAAATGCAGAGAAAATAGAATATTCTATTGAAAATGACGTGTTAACAAAATTTGTGTATTTTCTTGATTTTATGAAATAATGTTCCTGTTCTGAACCCAAATGGATGATTAGCTGTAAAGCTATGTTAGATAATGGATTAATGTCAGAAAAATGTAAATCCTGCCTCGGTGGCTGCAATTGCTTAAATAAGTAAAGTATTATTTTATACTGTCACTTTCATTTTTTATAAATTCTGTTAATTTATTTGCAATGATTTTATGTGACTGCTCATCATAGTGTAATCCATCTGTATCAGAAGGCTGAACAATTTTATTTATATCAAAATAACGGCAATTATATGCATTTGATAATTTTCTGTATATAGTTCCAATTTTTTTTGATTTTATTATGCTCATTTTATCAAATTGAATTTTAAAATATCCGTTTAAAATATTTTCTTTTAAAATAACAGGCGGAACAATTATGATTTTATTTGATTTTTCCTGTGCATTTTTTATTAATTCAACCAAACCTCTTTGAACGACGCTATAAGAAATATTATACTGAAACTGCAAATCATTTGTTCCTATTGCAAGAACTATTATGTCAAACTTATCTGATTTTGATAAAAATTTAGGAAAATGCCTCTGAGATGAAAACAAAAAGCCTTTTGGATTATCTACAAATCCTGTTCTGTCACATAAACCTTCTTCAATAATTTCAAAATTATTATGCAAATATGCCTGTAATAGTGCGGTCCAACGGGTGCTTTCATCAAATCTTGAACCGTCTTTGGGATTAAATCCAAATGTATTTGAATCACCGTAACATAATATCTTTTTCATTTTATTCCTGCTGTGTGAATTTTTCCATGTTTAATAAAAAACAAAACTTCTTATTTCATTAGAATATTGTATAATCGGCACATTAATTATAAAATTTTTCAGGATGATTAGAATTTGATAAAACAATCTCTCTAAATTCATTTTTATCAATATCAACACCCATATTTTTTATGTCGATTTTAAATTTCTTTTTTAGCTTTTTTTTAGTTTTTATTAAATTTTTATTTTCTTCCATACAATGTATTCTACATCAAATATGCTATGTTGAAGCAGATGGAGGTAATTGCTTATTTGGCGGAACTATTTCGGTATATTCGGCATCAATTATTTCTGTATTTTCTCTTTTTGCGTTGGAGCTTCGTTTAGGTTTATCAGATGACAGTACTTCAATCTCATCCTCGGATACTCTTATAACACTGCTTTGTCCTGCTGCTCCTGTTCTATTGCTTTGGGGTGATGAAGAGGAAGAAGAAGTTTGTGTATTTTCTTCCGAGGATTTGAATATTTTGGATTTTAAATCAGAAAAAAAATTTTTAATTTTCCCGATTATACCGGTTGAGGAAGTATTAGAAGCAGCACGTACACTGTTATTTTGCGGTTGCCCCGTTATAAATTTTGATATTAATACTGAAAGTGTTTTACTCAAATTTTCCGGTAAAGTTTGAAAACTTTTTAATGTAGCCTGATAGCGGTTAAAATTCCCGGCACCATTCATGCCTGCTTCTTTGGCTGCAAATTTTGAACCTAATACGGACATGCCTGCCGTAAATGCGCCTGTTCCCATTTCCTGCCATGCTTCTTTTGCTTCATTATCGGTTTTTGCTTCGGATTGTCTGTAAATACCGTTAATTATTGAAGCACCACCGCCTATTACACCTGCTGCAACAAAAACCGGAGCAGCAGCTCCGCCTGTTATAGCAATTATCCCTGCACCTGCCGCAACAGCACCTAACGTCAGCATAAAATTTGCAGGTGAAGACAGCATTGTATGAATTGGAGCTGCTAAACCTTTTCCGAAATTTGCCAATTTGTCATTAAAAGATATTTTTCCGTCATCCTGGCTGTTTTTAGGCTGAGCATTAACGGATTTTTGCAGTACATCATTATCCAATACCTGAGCTTTTGTCCGTGAAAGCTGATACTTTCCTGCAATTCTGTTTGCTTCCCAGGTATCTAAAATTTGTCTTGCGCCCTCAGTTAAATATGCATCATGAATAGAACTTGTCATAATTCTCCAACCTTATTTTTACCTTATATATATAATAAAAATTTTGGTTGAAAAAAATTGCCCGAATTATTTTAAATTTTCAATTTCTTTGTATATTTTTGCGTTATCAGCTGTAATTACTGACCAAGTAAAAAACAAACCAAATACAATTAAAGCAACTAAACAAAATATTTGCATAATTTAACCTCTTATCCTTTGTATTAATAACAAAATACGTTTTGAAGTAATTTTTATTTTAATAGCAAAAACAATATTAATAAATAAACATAAAACAAATAAAATTATATTAATTTTAGAAATATGATAAAACAAACCGAACAAACCACCCGTAATTACGGCAATAATTGAATAATAAACTGCTCTTAAAGCAATCAAATTATTAATATAAGCATTTAATTTATTGTTGTTGTTTTCCATAGCTTCATTATATCACAGAAAAGTCAATAAAATATGAGATAATACAAATATTGTAAATATAAAATAGAAATTATATAATGGAATGGTATTTGCTTAATAGTACTAATGCGTTTATATTACACATAAGAAAAAATATGTGGAATATCTATGCAGACTTTGATGAAAAATAATCTTACTATATTATCTTCAACACAAGATTAAATTAATTTATTAAATGATTTTGTAAATGAAGAATATAAAAAATATTCAGAAATGTCTGATAGAGATAGGAACTTTTTAAATTCTATGATTCTTCGCACAAAACCTGAAAAAATTGTAGAAATAGGAGTCGCAAAGGGGGCTCGGAATTATTCTTAATGCTATAAAAAATAATAAAAATGCTCATCTTTATTCTGTTGATATTAATAAAAATTGTTATCGTGTTCCTGATAAATTAACAGGGTTTTATATGGATAATTTTCCGGAATTAACGAAAAAATGGACTTTATATTTAGGCGGTACAAAATTATCCGTTTTTTGCGAATTACATAAAATTGAACAAATAGTAACAAAAGTATAATACAACCAGTTTTCTGTTACTCCAAATGCTATATTGATTTCCATAATACCTTCCAAAAGCTATAAATTTGAGAATACTCTACTAAAATTCAAAAGTCAAATAATCAAAAACTTTTTTACATATTTCATAGAGATGCTCGTTTGAATCATTTTCATCGAGTTCAAGAGTTATAACGGGAATATTTCTTTCAACTCCGGCATAATTACCGAAACTTCCGGGGGTAGGATAGCCTATATCGGCTTGAACTTTATAACCCGTTAATTCTGATATTTTATCAGCTAAACCTGCTGCGGGTCCATCGTAATTTACTATTTTAAAGGGCGCGTGTATTGATAATATCGCATTAAATTTATACTCGTTTAAAATATCTATCATAAATTTTGTTTCTATCTCACTGCCTGCCATTGTGCCGCCGAAATACTCGGGTGTTTCAACTCTGCGCCAATTTTTTGTAGGGAAATTACGATTTAAATCAATTCCGTTTGCATTTTGTCTTTTATTAACCGATTTTCCGTCAGGATTTAAACAGGGAATAAAATATACATTATTTTTAATGTTCGATAAATTTTCTTTTAAATATTTACTAATTAAATATTCTCCTTGAGGCTCCTCGCCATGAAAAACCCCTGTTATTAAAATATTTTTACTATTTTTAGCACCTTCAATTTTTATAAGTCGAATTTCATTTCCTTCAACTGTATTTACTCTTTTTACAATATTCATGTTTTACCTGAAATTATCTATAGTTTTTTATTATATTATATGATAAAATATTTGGGTAATTTTATTTCAAGGATTTTTGTTGTGTTTGAAAAGTTTACGGAAAAAGCAATAGATGCGGTAAAAACAGCTCAAATATACGCAATAGAATTTAATCATGAAAAAATATATCCCGAACACTTATTACTGGCTATTTTAAATGATTCAAACAGTTTAATTGTTAAAACATTTTCAATCCATAAAATAAAAACTGAAGAATTAAAAGAAGAAATTGTTAAAATATTAAATAAAAGAGCTGTTGTTAAGCCTGTTGAATTTATTGCATTTAGTGATTCTTCAAAAGATATTTTTGTTCGTACTCTTGATATTTCCAAAATTTTAGGCAGTATATACGTAAAACCCGAACATCTTTTCCTCGCAATTTGGGATTATCCTAAACTTGAATTAACAACGGTTTTAAAAGAAAAAGGCATTGATGTGGATAAAATGAAATCCATGTTTTACAACGTTTTATCTGCCCACAAACATTCAAAAGTAAGACATCCCGAAATATTTGACAGAAGACGAAGAAACGATAAAAACGACAGTATTCTGTCTTTGATTGAAAGTGCTGATTATTCCGGAATTTTTTCGCGTGCAATAGCTAAACTTTCAACTTCTCAATACGAAATTTTGGGAACTGAACAGATTATGCTTTCAATCCTTGATGATACAGACTCTGATGCTTCAAAAATTTTAGCGGAACTCGGTGTTACTTCGGAAACATTTAATGCTAAATTAAAGGAATTATCTTCAAGACAGGCAGAGTTTGGCGATAAACAAATTATTTTTACTCCCAATGCAATGAAAACACTTATGATTGCTTTGGATATAGTAAAAGAAGAAGGAAATGCTTCAATTTTACCGGAGCATATTATTTTAGGGCTTTTAAAATCAAAAAAAGGTATTGCATATAATATTTTAAAAGAATTAAACGTAAATGATTATATTCTTGAAGAACAAATAAAACAGCCCATGGAAAAACAGGTTAATGAAACTTTATATATTATGCGTTTAGCAAAACAAGAGGCAAGAAGACTCGGTAGCGGAGTTGTCGGCAGCGAACTTATTCTGCTCGGTATTGTTCTTGAATCAAACAGTATGGCAGCAGAAGTTCTAAAAGATTTAGGAGTAATTATTAAAGATGCAAGAGAAGTTATTGAAGATTTAATAGGAATTAATGAAGACTATAATAACTCTGAAATAACGTTAAGCCAAAGGGCTAAACTAATACTTGAAGATGCGTGGAATATCGCAAAATCACAAAAGAAAAATAAAACTACGGCTGACGATTTATTAATTGCAATTTGTAATCAGCCGGATTCCGTTGCTATGAAAGCATTAAGCAGATTAGGGGTAGATGCGCTTGAAATCAGACAAGGAATTAAAAACAAACTTGAAATCAACAGAATTTGAACTGCTTGTTCCCGCAAATAATTGTAATATAGCTAAAAAAGCAATATTAGCAGGAGCCGATGCCGTTTATGCCGGTTATTCTAAATACGGCGCAAGACTCCAAGCAGGTAATTCAATGTCTGATTTGATTGAAATTATTGAATTTGCTCATCTGTATAATGCTAAAGTTTACATTACTTTAAATACAATTTTAAACAATAATGAAATTTTAAAGATTGAAAAATTAATAAATAAATTATATGAAATAAAAACGGATGGAATTATAATTCAGGATATGGGAATTTTAGAGTTGGATTTGCCGCCTGTTCCTTTAATTGCAAGTACACAGTGTAATAATGATTCCGTGGAAAAAATTCGTTTTCTCGAAAAAACAGGATTTAAACGTGTTATTCTTCCTCGAGAATTAAGCATAAGTGAAATAAAAGAAATACGAAAAAATACAAATATTGAGCTTGAATGCTTTGTTCACGGAGCATTATGCGTATCCTGCAGCGGTCAATGTTATTTAAGTTATGTAAACGGTGGCAGAAGTGCAAATCGAGGTGATTGCGCCCAGCCCTGCAGAAAAAAATATTCGCTTAAAGATTCTGACGGGAAATATATATTAAAAAATAAAAATATTTTAAGTCTTAAAGATTTTAATTTATCCGAACATCTTGAGGAGTTAATTCTTGCAGGTGTTACATCTTTTAAAATTGAAGGACGGCTGAAAAATGAAGCTTATGTTGTAAATACAACAGCTTATTACAGGCAGAAAATTGATAAAATTCTCGAAATATACGGTTTAAAACGCTCAAGCGAGGGCGTATCAAAAATAGATTTTGAACCTGATTTATATAAGACTTTTAACAGAGGATATACTACCTTTAATTTTACGGGTGAAAAAAAGAATGTATCAACCGAAAATTATACTGCCTCCCTTGGCGAATTTGCAGGAATTGTTCAAAATGTAAAGAAAAATTATTTTACGCTGAATAAAAATATTTTGAACAACGGTGATGGCATTTGCTTTTTTGATGAATTTAAAGAATTATCGGGCACTAATATAAATAAAACAGAAGGCGATTTAATTTATCCCGCGCAAATAAAAGGAATAAAACCCGGTATAAAAATATATCGAAATTTCGATAAAGCTTTTAATGATAAACTAAAAAATGCTGAAATAAAAAGGCAGCTGAATGCTTATATAAAAGTAAAAGAAACCGATACTGGATTTTGGTTTTTTATCAATGATGATAAAGGCAATTTTGCGCTTCATGGTATAAGTAAAAATACAGATGCCGCAAAAAATAAAGAAATGGCTCTTAATACATTAAAAGTCCAGCTTTCAAAATCGGGTAATACTGAATTTAAAATATTTGTAAGTAATATCTCTCTTAAAAATGTTCCTCATCTTAAAACCTCTCAAATAAATGAAATAAGAAGAATTTTAACCGATAAATTAAGACGGATACGAAAAAATAATTATACAAATAAATATCAAGCCGTTAATAGGACAATTGCCGCATATCCCGTTGAAGAAGTTGATTACAAAGCAAATATATTTAATGATAAAGCTGCTTTATTTTATAAAAAACGAGGCGTAAAAATTAACGAATTTGCTCTTGAAAGCCAATCAAACTTATCGGGGCGTATAGTTATGACTTCTAAATACTGTATAAAAAATCAACTTGGTTTGTGTTCCAAAAAAAATCCCATAAAAAAATATAAAGAACCTTTTATTCTAATTGATGAAAGCAGCAAGGAATATATTGCTGCTTTCAGTTGTGCGAAGTGTGTTATGGAAGTGATGAGTGTTTAGGATTTTTTGAGCGATGAATAAGCCGGATTGTTGGCAATAATATTTGATATTGTAGTCATTTGATTACCGTCTTTTGTATATAATTTTGATAAATAGTTTAATCTTTTAACTAATTTTGAGTCACCTGATTTTAAAGAAGGATTAACTTGAGTAAATGATATCCATGTTTGAACTTCCATTGTCCAGGCTCTGACTTCTTCTTCATAAGTTTTGGTATTTTCGTGGTGAACGCTTTCGTGAGCTATTAAACATGCTATAGCTTCAACCGGAGCTGTCTTATAATTCGAGCTTATTAATATAACTAATTTACCTTCTGATGTTTTTGCAGTAACGGCTTCACAGGTACCGTAACCGAGAGCCGCTAAATCTCTAAACATTATTCTGATTGGTTTATTTGTTGAATTTTGACCTTGTATTACATCTAAAACTTTTTTATTATTCATTGCTTCTAATCTATTTAATGCTTCCGTTAAAACAGGCTGTTTTGTATTTGCGCTATAGTCAGCCGCTAAAACATAATTTGAAAAATTGGATAAAACTAAAACACATAAAATCACTGTTAAACTTTTAATAAAATTCATAATAGGGAATCCTCTGAGAACAACTATCTTTTTTACATCTCTTACATTTTTAATATCGGTCTTTATAAAAGTAAACTTTAGTTTTTTATGCAAAAAATATATACTTTTGTTATATTTCTTAATAATTTATAGTCCAAAATACTATAAACAGTGCTTTTTATTTTTTTTTAACTGTATTTATAATTTCTTTACAAAATAGCTAAAAAGAACTTAACTTTTAGTTGTTTTGTATATATTTTAGAGTAGTTTATATAACTTTTTTAATTTTATAATTTTTTCAACTGAAAAATTTATTTTGCCTAAAGGAATAATATTATCTTTTACTGATTTTTCCAAATTATCAATTAGAGTTATTATATCAGGAGAAGCACTACGGAAAATAAACATATTTACACCGGCATTTATGGCTTTTATACAGGCTTCTAAACGTGTATATTTTTTTATCCCGTTCATTTCCATATCATCAGTTATAATAACTCCATTAAAACCTAATTCTTGTATTAAAAGTTCATTAATAATTTTTTCTGATACCGATGCCGGTGTATTAGTACCGTCCAGTGCAGGATATGATACATGTGCTGCCATTATTGCGGGGCAGCCTATTTTTATGGCTTCCGTGAAAGGTTTTATATGTATTGTTTTTAATTCTTCAACAGTTAAATCTATAACAGGAAGAGTTTTATGAGAATCGGAGCTTGAAGCACCATGCCCCGGAAAATGTTTTCCGACCGTTATTATTCCGTATTTTTCATACTCTTTTAGAACTGTTTTGGTAGCTTCAATAACCTTTTCCGGTTTATCGGAAAAGGAACGCTCACCTATAATAGGGTTTTCAAAATTTGTATTTACGTCCAAAACAGGCGCAAAATTCATATTAATTCCGTAGTTTTTCAATTCAAGAGCAATTTCTTTTGTTTGATTTTTTAAATATTCAAGACCTTTTTCATAAGCATATTTTGCACTTAAATATTTTTTACCGCCGTATATATTTTCCGTTCTTTCAACTCTGCCGCCCTCCTGATCAATGCTATAGAACATTGGTATTTGTGCTTTTTGTGATATATCTGATATAAGTTTTTTAAATTGCATTTCGCTTTCAATATTTTGAGTAAAAAATATAACACCTCCCAAACCTAAACTTAGAAGCTTATTAAAACAATCCTCCGGAATTTTTCCTTCAAATCCGGTTATAAACATTTGTGCTATTTTTTGTCTTAAATTCAAATCATTTATATTCATAATTATCTCTTTATTTTAAAAATACGAAATTCACAAGGAGCAAGTTTATCAATTTTAATTGTTCTTAAGTCTTTATCAAAATAATGCTCCGTAAAATCTTTTTTATCTTCACTCCAGATAAATTCGGATACTAATTTATAATCACCCGGAATTTCTATTTTTTTATTTTTTACTGAAGAATTTCTTTTTATTTTATATTCCTCAATACCGTTCTTATTAAATGAAAGAAGTTTTTCGTTTGCGCTGTAGAAATCGGCTGCAATAATAAGAGCCTCTTTAGAGGTTTCTTTTGAAATCAGCCAGCTTATATATCCGTCTTTGTTGTTATGTATAATCTGTGCTTCTCCTTCAAGTGTGAGTTCATTATTAATTGCAAAACGTCTTATTGCATCAAATTTATAAAAGAAATCTTCATCATCAGAGCGTATTAATGAAATTTCCTCTTGAATGGTTGATTCAATACCGATTTTAGTAAAAGATTCATCGCCGTCGCAATATAAAACAGGACGCTGAGCGTATTTACCCGCCGGCAAAAACTTAAATTTAAACCATTTAAAAAGAGCTTCCTCTTTATCGGTTAAACCTATATATCGATTTACGGTTCTGAATTCTCCATCCTGATTATTATATGTTTTTAGTATGGATAGCATTGGAGAATTATGAATTTTTAAATTATAGTCCTGTAATTCTCTGTTATTTTCAATTACTTCTCCGGGAGTTTTTTCGTAATCTGTTTTGGTATCATTTCCCCATAAAATATCAAATTTCATATCCTGATGATATTCTTTAAAATAGGAATTCCATAGCCTGTATTCTGCCATAAGCGCGAAATAAGGAATTTTCTTTTTCATTATCTCGTTAACTTTTGATATTAAAAATCTCGGTACACGATAACTTATAGGTTTTAAATCTTTTTCGCTCATTTCATCGACTATAAAATCCGTATGAGAAATTCTAAAGCCGTCAAAGTTGTATTCTTCCTGCAAATTCTGTAAATATGAAAGATAAAAATTTATCACCTTCAAATTATATTCACCATTCTCAAGATATACAAAATAAAAAGGAGTTTCACAGTCAGACTCCGCTAATTCGGAAACATCTTCACCATTTAAATTATAATGCAGGAATACGGGATATGCGCCGCCCTCACTCATTTTTTCAAAAACGGGTATTCCCGAGGAACACCACGCACCTGTCGGAATTGTCCATAACCCGTTATTTATCAGAGAATTTATTATTTCTCCGCGCTTTGTTATATCTTTTTCACTTTTTATTTTATCAAATTTTACTTTTTCAATATTTGCAATAATATCCTTTACACGTTTAACTAGTTTTATTTGTTCTTCTTTTGCTGACATAAAATCGGAAAGTTCTTTTCTTTTTGTTTCCAATTCTTTAGTAAACCTTTCATAAATAGGCATAAATTTTTGCGATAAATCAACAGAGCCGTTTTTCAGCGTAGTTTTATAAATATTTTTAACTATGGTTACATCATCTTCATCGTATTCTTCCGAAAGTTTTGATGCTATAGGAGTAATTGATTTAGTTATTTCATCAATAAGAAAATTAACATCAACCCAGCGTACTGTTTCAGGATGTGCAAGAACGGTTTTGGAGAACCTTCCTGTCTGCGGAATTACATCATAAATAACAGGATGACCTGCTAATTGCGAAAGCAATATAAATAATTTAATCTGGTCTTTTCCCGATATATTAATGTCTTTTAAATATTTATCTTCAAGCTTTGAACTAATTTCCTCCGTTGCCGCAGTTAAATATGCATTGCCAAAATCACGCGGAGTAAAAGGAACTAAATAAATTGTTGTTGATAAAACCTTCTTTTTTATATTTCCGGAGGGTAATATAACAATCTGCCTCAGCCAATCAATAAATTTTACCCCGGGATTATTTTCCGTACCGTCTGATAAAGCTCCGAGATTTATCAATTTTATATCGTGCTGTTCTTTTTTAATCCAATCGGCATTTAAAAAACCAAGTCTTTTTACGGGGCTTATTTTATCATTTTCAAAGAAAAGTTTATTATTTTTAAAAGTATTGTTTAATTCAAGTTTTTTTTCAAGACAAAAAATAACCTCTGAATCAGTCAGATCTTTAAGCACCTTAGCGTGAGAATAAGGTAAATACCCGTATTTTTCAATAACGACAGCAAGTTCCTCCAGTCTTTCTTTTTTTATATTTTCCTTTAAATATAATTTTCTAACTTTAGAATATAAATTATTAAAAATTTCATAATTATTAATTTTCTGTTTTTTTAAAAGAAAATCAAACATAAATATACCTCATAACTCCGAACATAGCTTTATTTTATTATTAACAGACATCTAAAGCAACATAATGTTCTTTTAAAAGAAATATTATGAATATATATATAACCCCTCAGGCGATTAATTAAATAAAAAAATTCAGCAAAATATTTATATAAAAACGGAGAGGGAATATGAAAAAAATCTTATGTTTATTATTGCTTTTATTTTGCGGGAATTTACCTTCCTTTGCCGATGAAACAAAAGAAGTAAAAGAATTTTTTAACAGTTACGTATCGGCAGCAAATAATTATGATATGAATTATTTTAATTATTACAGCGATAATGCAAAAATAGTAAGAATAGTTGAAAAACCTGACGGTACTACTCAAGCTGTAAATATACCCTTAGAAAGATATAAATCCGAAGCTAAAAAATCATCAAAATTAGCTAAAATAAAAAAATATAAAAATAAATATCTGAATATCAAAATATCAAAACATGGTACGGATTATAAAATTTCTGCGGACAGAATGCCCTCTACAAGTGATTATAAAATTCCTGCTGAATTTATAATCGGAAAAGATATAAACGGAGATTGGAAAATAAAAGAAGAAGCACTTAATACAAGAGTTCAATTATTCTTAAACCGGAGTTGAAGCTTACCTTAACAGTAAAATTAAAATAATTTAAATATAGTATTTACTTTCATAAAAAAATTATTAAAATGATAATGAATTAAAGTGTGCATTTATAATAATTAAATTAAGGAGTTTTATATGACTATTTTAAACGGACAAACACTATTAACAACAGCAATGTCGGGTCTGGCTTCAACATATACTACGGTTATGAACGGAAAAAACTCAACGGGAAAAGGTCTTACTTTAAATGATTTGTCTGATTTATCAACTAATACAATGATGAATTTAGGAGAAAATTATACTTTTCTTCAATATATGACAACAAATTTTAATACGCTGGATCAAGATGGTGACGGAGAAATAACCGGAGCTGATTTAAATAATATAATGAAAACAATGCAGTCCAAAGGTTTAACTTATAATGAAATTCAACAACTGTGTACTTCCGGTAACTACGATAAAACATTACTATCAACCGTTTTAACATACTTTAATAAAATAGATTCAAACGGTGATGGCAGGATTACGAGTGATGAAATAACAAAATTCAGTTATGATACTCAACGAAATGAAGTTGAAGCAAAATATAAATCCTATAGGGCTTCCAATGTAAGTCTATACTATAACGACGGAATTGAAGATGATACTTCTAGCGTTCTTGACACCCTTCGCCCCAATTTAAATTCAACTGCATCTTCATAAAAATTATAATAAAAAAAAAGGAACTTTGTATAGTTCCTCTGAAATCTTTTTCAATTTCCTCGTGTGTTAGTAAAGGTAGTAAGTAAGGTAAGTATGAATATAAAATCGTGTGCTAATTAAACTCTTAATGTATTCTTCGTATCTATATAAAGTAATTTTTTTTATTAAAATTGCGTAAAACATATACTTTGTAACATTTCGTAATAAATCATACTAAACAGGAAGAAATATATCAGAATATGAGAATAAATACAGTAATATTTGATTTGGATGGAACATTACTTAATACACTTGGAGATTTACATCTGAGTTTCAATTATGCCTTAAAAACATGCGGATATAAAGAATTTAGTTATGAAGAAGTAAAAAATTTTGTAGGAAATGGAATAAAAAAAGCGTTTGAACGTGCTGTTAATGATAACAGAAATGAAGCAGCAATTGAAAAACTTGTTGAAGTTTTTAAAGCGTATTATATAGAACACATGTATGAATTAACCGTACCTTATTCAGGTATTACTAAAATGTTGGAGAAATTGAACGAGAAGAAATACTCCATGGCTATAGTATCAAATAAATATGATAAAGCAGTAAAGGAGTTATGCAATAAATATTTTAGTAAATACATAAAAGTGGCAATAGGAGAAAGTAATTATATAAGAAAAAAACCATCTTCAGACGGGATAATAAAAGCATTGGACGAACTTGGAAAAAGCTTGAATGATGTAATATATGTTGGTGACAGTGAAGTAGATATACAAACGGCTAAAAATGTTAATATTCCATGTATTAGTGTTTTATGGGGATTTAAAGATAAAAAATTTTTAGAACAAAATGGCGGTAAAATATTTGCACAAAATCCTATGGATATTATAAAAATTATTGAAAAAAAATAGTGTTTATATTAAAATAAACGAGTAAGTGGCGGGTATCGCCAAGTGGTTAAGGCCTCGGATTGTGGTTCCGATATTCGTGGGTTCGACTCCCACTACCCGCCCCATTTTTATAAAACAGCTTCTTGAAGGCTGTTTTTATTGTTTCTGTCTAGTTCTAATATTTTTTACAATTACTTTAATATTTATTCCAATTCAGATGAAAATCACGATGTTGTTAGCTTTTAAACGATTCAAATACCAATGCTATAAAAAGAAAATTATGGAAAAGCTGGTATATATTTCTATAAATAGTAATAATATCGTTATTTTTGCATATAAAAATTAACTATATGAACTAAGTAAATTATAAGATTATTAATATTTAATTAATATTTATAGATAGTTCAGAAATATAACATATAATTGTAAAAAGTATAAAATTGTTATAAAAGAGAGTAAATATGACAATAGATATAAATATATTTGTAGCAATGCCTTTTGGTAAGAAAAAAGCAAAGGGTAAAAGATATAACATTGATTTTGATTTAATATATAATAATGCCATTAAACCTGCTGCCGACAAATTAAGTCTTAATATTCTTAGGGCAGATGAAGAAAATGACAGCGGTATAATTCATGCACTAATGATTGAACGATTGGTATGCACAGACATTGTGATAGTAGATATTACAAATGAAAATCCGAATGTATATTATGAACTTGGAATTCGGCATTGTGCAAGACCATATTCTACAATTCTTATTTATGATAAAAAAACAAAAATTCCTTTTGATATACAACCGCTTCGTGCTATACCTTATGAATTAGAAAATGGTATTATATCTGAGTCATCTGCAGAAACATTAAAAAATGGTATTATTGAAAGAGTTAAACATTCAATGCAGTACGGATACCGTTGTGATAGTTTGCCTTTTACATTAATTGAAAATTTCCCAAAAACAGAATTAGAATCGCAAAATTTATCTATATATCAAGAAATGCATAAACAAAAAAATATATTTAAAAATCAAATTGAGAATATTAATAACATTGAAGAACTTAAAAACATTATCACTGAAATAAACAATATTCATTTTCAATACAAATATCTAATTTATGAGCTTATAGAATGTTTTAAAAAGCTAAAAGCTTGGAATGATTTAGTCGATTTTATTGAAAACAATATTGAGGAAGAACTTAAAAATGCTATATATGTAAAACAACAACTTGCATTGGCTTATAACAAGAGAAATAGAGTTAATGATGAACTTAATGCTATTAGGCTCTTGAAATCAATTAAAAATAACTATGGAGAATCAGCAGAAACATATGGTTTGCTTGGAAGTGCGTATAAAAGTTTAGCACTTAAACAAACAACTAATTCAATAACATACAATAGTTATATAGAACATGCCATTCAAAACTATAGAAATGGTTTTGAATTTGATTCTAGAGAATATTATCCTGGAATAAACTTAGCAACTTTATTACTTTTAAAAAGCACTTCTGATTCATTAGCAGAATTAGAAAAAATATTGCCAGTAATATGCTATAATATAGAGCTTAATGATTTTTCAATATCAAACGATTATTGGCTATTGGCTTCTGCTTATGAATTATATGTATTAATGCAGGAATTTGAGAAAGCTAAAAATATACTTGGGTTTATTTCTACATTAGATTCTAAACCTGATGAATGGATGTTAGAAACAACTATCAGAAATTTAAGCATAATTAAAGATGAATATGAAAAGCATTCAATATCTGTTGATTGGTATAAAAATTTTGAGCAATTAATACAAGATAAGGAGATATAAAATGGCAAATATTAGAAAAATTTTTATTTCACATTGTTGGGATTATGAAGATGATTATGATAAAATAAAAGATTGGATTAATAATGCTCCATTCTATGAATTTTATGATTATAGTATCTCGGCTGATAAAAAACTTGTTGGTTTAAATGATTATGAATTGGCAAATGCGATAAAAGAACGTATTCGTCAGTGTAGCGTATTTATTGTTCCAACAGCCGTCTATTCATCTTGTAGTGAATGGGTTAAATTTGAAATTGATATTGCTGTAGCAATGAAAAAACCTATTTTAGGTGTAAACCCTTGGGGACAACAACATTATTCTGTCAAAGTAACAACTTATGCGAATAAAATTGTTGGTTGGAATTCTAAAAGCGTAATAGATGGCATAAAAGAGTTAACAAGATAATCTAAAAATTAATAATTTATGCAGATTTTAATTGTATTTTTATTTCATAGCCTAATCCATCAAGTATTTTATTTATAGTAGCTATAGTAGGAGATTTTGTTCTTCCGTGAAGTAAATCAACAAGGCTTGTTCTTTGCATGCCTATTGATTCGGCAAACTGCTTTACTGATGTACGGGCTTTAATTACCTGTTCTAAAGAACGGAAAAACTCTGTATAATCGCCGTCTTCTACAAATTCAAGAAGACTGTCTTTTAAATAAATATTTTGGTTTTCTTTATCTTGCAGCCAGTTATTTACGAAATCAGAATGTTTAATTGTCATTGTTATTACTCCTGTTAAGATATTCTTCTAAATACTTATCGGCTTGTTTTATTGTGCGTTTTTGGTCTGATTTATCACTGCCCGCTATTATAAGGATAATTACATTATCAAGTTCTTTAAAATATATTCTGTATCCTTTACCGAAATGAAGTCTTAATTCACTTAAAGAACTGTTTGTCAGCTTTTTGCAATCGCCGTATAAACCGTCTTCAAGTCGGTTTATCCTTTTGATTACTTTAGATTGATATTCCCTTGATAATGTACTAAACCATTCTAAATAAGGGCATTTGTCATCTATTGTCGTATAGTATTCTATTTCTTTTGTCATTTTTAATCCTATTATCAGTGTATCAAATTTACGACACAGTGTCAAGTTGTATTACATAACAAATTACGCTGCACACCATCTTTTTACATTTGTTATAGCAGTTGTATCATGCAGACATAAATTTAAAAAATTAACTGTTTCGGGTTCGGACTCTATACCATAGCTTGCCCCATTTTTAACATTTTTCCAATATTTTAGCTTATAAAATATTGGAAATAATTCTATTTTAAGGGTTTCACTGTTATTTTTCACCTCAGTTGAGATGTACGCTTAATATGAGATTTTTAGCCACAATGCCGTATGTGTAAGGGTTTTAGCGGTTGGAAGTTTCCAATAAATTCTCATATTAGCAGTCCTGAAAGTCCCAAAATCTTCCAATTTTGTCTAATTTGTTCCTAATTATGTCCCTATGCCGGTTTGCGCAATTTTTGCGTTGTTTCACCTGAGATGAGAATTTATTGGGTGGCGAAATAAAATTTAAGGTCGGAAATTTTTTGTAAAAGGTAGGAAACATATAATATCCTAAATTTAATTTTTTTTTTAAACATTTAGACATAAAAGAATATTTATACTATAATAAAGGAATGGGGATTTGTAAATGAACCAACGAACTATATATGATTTAAACAAAGAAATGTACATAACATACGACAATGGAGATAAAATACAAACAAAATGGGATGATTTTAGTTTCATTGATTTATTTGCTGGAATTGGTGGTATTCGCTTAGGATTTGAAGCTGCTGGAGGTCATTGCGTATTTTCTTCTGAATTTGATGAAGATGCTTGCAAAACTTACGAAGCTAATTTTGGCGAGCATCCATCTGGTGATATAACAAAAATTGATGCAAAAAACATACCCGATTTTGATATTTTATTGGGAGGTTTCCCTTGCCAAGCATTTTCAATAATTGGGAAAAAGGAAGGATTTTCTAACGAAACATGTGGCACATTATTCTTTGATATTGAACGTATTTTAAAAGAAAAACGACCCTCTGCATTTATGCTTGAAAATGTTAGAAACCTTGTTGCACATGATAGTGGCAATACGTTTAAAGTTATAAAATCTCATTTGGAAGCTCTTGGTTATCATGTATATTCTAAAGTATTAAATGCCCTAGATTATGGTGTTCCACAAAAACGAGAACGAATATTTATTGTTGGCTTTCTTGATGATGTATTATTTGAATTTCCAAAACCAGTGCCAATAACAGAGCGTTTAGGTTTACCTGATATTTTAGAGAAAAAAGTTGATGCTAAATATTATGTTAAAGATGCAATACGCTTATCTAGATTAGAAAGAATAAAAGATAAAAATTATCCACGTCCATATATTTCGCATGAAAATATGGCTGGTTCAATAACTCCACATCCTTATTCTTCTGCATTAAGGGCAGGTGCCTCTGCTAATTATATACTCATAAACGATGAAAGAAGACCTACTGAAAGAGAAATTTTAAGAATACAAGGGTTTCCAGATACATATAAAATAGTTTTATCTTATGGAAAAGTAAAACATCAATGTGGTAATTCTGTAGCTGTCCCAGTAATTAAAGCAATAGCAAAAGAAATGATAGCTTCCCTTAAAGCATTTGAAAGGAGCAAATTGTATGCCAACCAAAAATGATGCTAAAAAAGCGTTAGATACAGTTATTACAAAATCTCGCGTTCATTTATATAAGCCAATTCAAATTGCAGAAATCTTATATCATATCCGTATGTATGGAGATATCAACCCCCTTGAGTTAGAAGAATATAGAACAAAAAGTAAACGTTGGAGAGATGATGTTTGTAGAGTTTTATTAGGAAGGACTTGTACTAGTATAACATTCCTTAAATAGCTGGACTTATGTATTTTTTTGTGTAAAAATGAATACAAAGAATAAAAAGGATGCAAAAAAATAAAGTTGTTTACA
>CAJOJP010000035.1 GCA_905234915.1 Candidatus Gastranaerophilales bacterium | reverse complement strand
ATACTAAACGAAATGTGCATTTGGGGAAAGAAACACAAAAAATAATTGTTAAGTTTTGTTTTGGTAAGTTTATACTAACTAAATTAAAAGAGAGTTATTTAATAAATTAAATGCTCTCTTTTTTTATTAGTATAAATATACTAATCACTTTCAGAGTGGGCTTTTCAGCCATTTTGTATTTTTTATAATAGACTTATACTGAAAGTTAGAAAACTTACATTAAATATATGATTTTTGTAAAAAGTCATAGTCAAGTTGCCTAACTGGGGAATATATGGCAATCAAAAAAATTGGTATTATAAAATCGTAAAATAGTGCCAAGTTATCTATAATATCTTCGGTTGTGTAGTCTTTCTTGCATATTCCATTGTTTTTCCCATTTCCTGTACAATGATAATAGCTATATTTAGGTATTCCATGCCTATCTTTTTTTATTTCTGCTGTTAATTGATAACCGCAATGACCGCAAGTAATTAAACCCGTATAAGCATAAGTCTATCCTGCACTCTATAAAACAGTTCCTTGCTTATTATGGCAGGATGCTGTGCATTTTCTTTTGTTATACCGTCAAATTCAAAAACACCTGTATAAAATATGTTTTTAAGAATTCTCTCAACCGTACTTCTTGCAATTTTATTGCCTTTAGAATTAGTAAATCCTTCTTCATTAAGCTGCTTGGTTAAAGTTTTTAATGAGTACATTCCGCTGTCATACAAAACAAATGCTCTTTTTATATAAAAAGCCCTTTCTTTATCTATTATTATTACTTTTTTCTTATCTTTTTTGGTAATATTTTTATAGCCGATAGGGGCTTTATGCGGATACTCGCCCTGTTCTACCTTCTGTCTTAATCCTGCAATAGTTCTAACACCTATAACTTTTCTTTCATATTCGGCAAAACTCATGCCTATATTACGCATTAGTTCACCTTCAATAGTATCATTGTTCGGTTCTGTTGCAGATAGCAGCTTTATTCCATCAAAATTAAAGGTGCATACTTTAAATCAGTTATTGGATAATATTTGAGCGGAGCTGTTTTATCAATATTATTAATGAAATCTTTTATTGACATATCATAATCCCACCCGTATTTATTTATTAAACCTAAATGAAATTCACTCAATGCTTCGTTGTCAGAAATTGAGCAAATATTATTTTTAATATCAATACATTTGGGAGCTATTTCATTTAAAAATTCCATGACTTGAGAATTCACGCTGCAATTATCAAGAATATTCATAAGGTATTTTCTTGGCGTATTTGCTTCAATACATCCAATGTTATTAAATTCAAAATTATCTTTTTTTAATAGATATAAAGATATGATTATTGAAAGGTTTAAAAGCAGCCTATCATTTTCCTCATTAAACACAGTTCTTTCTGTTTTTATTGTTATCAATTTTATCCTCACTTTCATTTATCTATTTATTCTTAAAAGCACAAAACTCCCTAACACCTAAAAACAAGAGGTGTGTGCTTTTCTATTTTTGGAGAACAAGAAGTCTAACAATAACAGTAAAAAAGGCTATTTTCTTAAAAAAACTTCATGCTTATTGCAAAAAGTCAACCCTTATGTTAAAATATTTTTGGAATTTGGGAGTTAGACTTCTTAGTTTAATTCCTTTTTTATTTTTCTTTCATCGGATGGCTCCTTTCCATTTCATTTTGCTGTTCCGCTGATTTAATTAACTATATAAATAAGATAAAAGGAATTTAAATTGAAGTCAATGAGAATCGCCAAAAATCAATAATATCAACGTTTAATAAGAAAAATCAACCCTTTAACCCCATAATATCGGTAAACAAATATGCAAGATGATGCTTTTTAATGATACCTGGACCTACACCCTGTAACTATTATAAACATTGAATTTATGCCAAAAGAGCTGCCCCATATCCGCTTTTTTAGTATTTGAACTTTCCCCGCAATCTCTACACTCTCACCTTAAATTCTTTCCAATCTCTTACGGGTTCTTCGGAGAAATGTATGTTATCGAGTGAATCAAAGTGCTGTTTTCCGCAATGGATTTTCAATTTCTCTGGTGTTCTTAAATCAAATAAGCTGTTTGTACCTTTGCTTTCAAGCACAAAATAAAGTTTTTCCTCTCCGTTTCTATTCAAAAATACTGCCCAATCGGGATTGTATTCGCCTAATGGGGTATCAATTTTAAATCTTTTGGGTATTTTAAAGAACATTTTAACTTCAGGGTCATCATCCAATGATTTAGCAAATCTGCTCTCAACGTTGCTGTCATATATAAGATAATCATATACGCTGTGTTCAACTCTAACAGCATTTCTATCGAGGTTTGCTATTAATTCACTGCTATCGAAAATTTCCTGAACATAATATTCTTCACCTGCAAGTTTTTCATACTTTATTCCGTCAATAGCAAGTGCATGGCGGTTTAGGGATATTATTTCAAGTGCTTTTTCTAAAAAGGCTTGAGGATTATTGATAAAATCTCTTATTCTTCCGCTTTCAGTAAGTATTCTGATAACCGTTTTTCTCGTCAAAAGAGTTTCTGCCGTTATTAAACGGATTATATCAGGCAAAACGCTGTAAGTTTGAGTTAAATCAAAAGTGCTATAGTTTGTTTCATTATGATACACACCTGAATTTTCTATTTCGATTTCTGCATACTCGCTTACAAGCCTTGCTTTTGGTATTTGAGGCATCGCTTTAAAATCTCTTATGCAGTTTTCAACAAGTTTTTCAGTATCAATTTGAACTCTGTATGTCGTTTTCTGTTTTATTTTATCCCACAACTCTCTAAATTCAGGTGACACAATAACTTGTTTCTTTAGCTTTACCGTAACTTCTTTATTCGCATCACGCAGAACAGGTCTGTTATCAGCTTTTTCAAGTGCTTGAATAATTGCTCTTTGAGCAGCTTTAGAATATCTTTCGTTTAAATCAAGTTTCCCTGCTGCTAATTGAGCTTTCATTGTATCTTTAATTCTGCCATCTTTTGTTATAATTTTCTTTTCTTTTAAATCCTCATAAAGCACCTCAGCTTCTTCTTGAGTAAAGGATTTTTCTTCAACCTTAATTTCCCTACATTTTATATTCTTTATCGTATCAATATTAAATTGTTCAGTCTTTCTTTCTCTTATCTGCTTTTTAATTTCCTTTTGCAAGGGTTCAGCAACATTGGGTATATTAACATTCTCAATATTAATGTTTTCATTTATGTTTCCGTTATTATCAATAACACCTTCAACCATTAAAGCTCCATAGACTAATTGAGCATCCGCTTCATCAAGCTGATGTTCTATTTCAACCTGCTCTTGATATGTTAAATCTATCAGCGATGATAATTGAAGAACACCAAATTTCATTCCCGTTTCATCTTCAATTTCTTTTTGCAATGTACTTGCAAACTCAGCGAAACTCTCATTCGCCATAACGTGCAATACGTTTACATTTCTATCTTCTATTCTTTCTCCGTCCTGATTTACACAAAGTCTTAAACCTCTGCCAATTTTCTGACGGCAGGTGAAAACGGATTTTTGCTCAATTAATGTGCAGACCTGAAATACATTCGGGTTATCCCAGCCTTCTTTTAGGGCTGAATGCGAGAAAATAAACCTTAACGGACATTCAAACGATAAAAGTTTTTCTTTATCTTTCATAATCGTATTGTATGTGCTGTCATCAGCCTGAGTATCGCCTTTAGTATCTTTATAAATACCTTTTTTGTCTTGAGAAAAGTAACCATCATGTATTTTGGAGGGTGTAGAGTTGAGAGTGGAGCTTGTTCCATGAAACCATTTTCTAATATTTTCATATTCAGGTTTATTCACTAATTCAAGATAGCATTCCTCAAACATCTTTGCATAAATACCCATTTTGAGCCATTCCCCTCCATTGGAGGGGTGCCCGTTAGGGTGGGGTGGTATGTTCTATATTTTTCAACCCTGTCTATAAAGAACAAAGAGAGAACTTTTATACCCTTTTCAAAATATCTTAATTCTTTATTTAAGTGA
This sequence comes from Candidatus Gastranaerophilales bacterium, assembly GCA_905234915.1. Lineage (GTDB taxonomy): Bacteria > Cyanobacteriota > Vampirovibrionia > Gastranaerophilales > Gastranaerophilaceae > Avigastranaerophilus. The sequence continues at coordinate 16,515 of CAJOJP010000035.1, read as the reverse complement.
GTTTCAATGGTTCTATATATTTGAGCACGTTTTATTATATTCTCGTCTATACTTCCTATTGCTTGACCTAGTTTAACTTTTTCCGTATTTTCAAACTCTAAACACTCCATATTTTCGGTGCAATCTATGTTTGTGATTATATAACCTTCGTATAATTCACGCTCGCCTGATTTAACAAATAAATCATCACCTTGTTTAACTGTTATGGTTTTTCTTTCAACTTTTCCGTCTTTGTTTTTGATGTCTATTTCTACTTTTGCACTAAATCCGTTATCATTAGACACTGATTTTAAAAGGATATAAGGTTTATTAAAATCATTTGAAACAGAGTTTGAAGAAACGCAAATTTGTTTTACTATCCCCATTTGATAAGCATCTACGGGAGTTAATCTGTATAATAAATTTATTTTTTCTCTGTGTGTTGCACTATAGCGGAGAACTACAAGCGGATTTAATGATTGTATTGCTTCTTTTGCTTTCGGAGTGTTATCAACTGATTGCGGTTCATCAATAATAACAATGGGGCTTGTATCTTTAATATAATTTATTGCAGCATCTCCATTCAGTTTATCTTGTTCTTGATTGATTATGTTTTCGGCTTTTTTAAAAGCATCAATATTAATTATCATTATTTCTATTGTACCAGATGAAGCAAATTGCCTTACGTCGGAAAGTTTTGCGGAATTATAAATAAAATAGCGGTATGGCACGTTATCGTATTTATTTGAAAGGTATTCTTGTGTAACCTGCAATGATTTATATACACCTTCTCGAATTGCAACGGAAGGAACAACGATAATAAATTTTTTAAAACCGTATCTTTTATTGAGTTCAAGTATTGTCTTTGTATAAACAAAAGTCTTACCAGTTGCCGTTTCCATTTCGATAGAATACTGTTTTTGGTCGTAATTACGGCTGATTGGAAGTTTATTTCTTCTTTGGATTTTGTGCATATTAGAGATTAAAGTATCATCATCAATTAAAAGCTGGTTGCTTACAATATTATTTTTAAAAGAAAGGTTCAAACTGCCGAAATTATTATCGACAGAAAAAGTCATAGTCGATTTTCCTTGTCCGTCAAATAAATCAGCAACGGAATTTACTGCATCCTCTTGAAATTGTTGATACTTAAATTGTAGTTTCAATTACTTATTATCCTTATTTTTAATCTGTTTAGGTTTGTTTTTCTTTGGTAAAAAATTGTTTTCTGTTACAACTTTTCCACCTGTACGTTCTTCATATTCTTCACGAGCATGTTTTGCAATATTTCCACCAATTTTTGCGGCTTCGGAGTTTTCAATCATACCTGTAGCCTGTGAACTTTCAGCAGCTTGTCTTGTGGAAAGTTCTGCAAGTGCTGTAAAGATTAGTTCTGCCTCACTCATGTGATCTCTTAAATTTTGAGATTTTAAGCCTTTTAAGTTTTTGTGCTCTTTTACAGATAGTCCTGACCATTCCTGATGAATAATATTTGTTAGAATAGCAAACTCTTCACTTTCTGTTATTTCGTGGTCTTTCCAATAGTCTGTAAGCTTGTTACGAGTTTCTTGCCCCATCATACGCTGCTGAATCCATTTTTCAGAACGTCCGAGCTTTTTATACGTTTCTCTTGCTCTGTCTATAGCCGTTGATGGATCAGCCATTTCTTTCATACGTTCATAGCCGACTTTAGCAAGCCATTGCTTTACAGGTTCCGCTTTCTTACTTGGTACAGATTGTATAATACGCAGTAATGTTTCTACATCACTACAGTCTGTACTATATTTTTTACCGTCAGAAGCTTCCAATTTCAGTTGTACGATTTTTTCGTACAACTGACTAAAACCTTCTTCTTCAGAGAGTTTTATCTTTAAATCACTCCAATATCTTCTCGAATTTTTACTCTCTGTAAGTATTGCAATTATATCAATAATTGAAAAATACCATATTTCTTTTTCTTCATCATAAGATGAGCGAATTTTTTGATTTTCAAAAATTTTTAATTCGTTTTTCATATGTTATATTCTCTCTCCACATTCTGCCATTACTTCGTTGTATATACTTGTCATTTCCCCTGTCATATCTTCTAAATAACCTGTTATACAATCAAATTCATAACTAATTCTTTTTACCCAAACATACAAATTTGTTAAATCCAAAGTAACATTTTCTCTTGAAACATAAAAATGAGGCTCTTTCGTGCTTTTCGATTTCCCAATAGGGTATCTTCCAAATGACATGTCATCAGTATACTCGTAAATAATATCAATAAATTTACGAACATATAATAACGATTTCTTAAACACCTTATCATGGTTGTTATTTATTAAACTCATTGCAACGTTGTGTAGTTGTTTTATATCGTGTTTCCCTTTAATACTACTTTCTTCAATTCCCTCAAACTTTTCAAGTTTTTTATATATAGGATAAATAGAGTTAAATCCTTTCAAATAAAGCTCAATACCATGAACAATATTAAACAATATCGGGAATATCCAAATATCTAAAATGTTATGTGTTCCAGTTGCTTCAATACATTCTCTCAACAAATAAATAGCAACTTCAAAATATCCCTCTGCTAACCTAAAAAAATGAGCTTCTACTCTGTCACTTGGGGCAAATCTCCAATTCAAAAAAGCTGTTGTATCAAGTGAATAACATGTGTCAAAAGGATTTTTTGCATCCTTCATTAATTCATCTAAACTATAAGCCTGTATTTTTTTATCTAATGATTTCCATTTGTCTTTATCCATTTTTTCTCCCTTACAATAATTTCATCTCAATATCTCTATCTTTTAATTTATAGTAAGCATTAGAGAGTGCGGTGTCGTCTTTGAAGGCTTGTTCAGATGATACGATTTTAGCTGGAAGTAAATCGCACATTTTATCTATATCTTCAGGGGTTATTCCGTTTTGTCCGTAGTCTAAACATACAAGAACAAGGCAGTTTTCTCCAATGGAATAGGCTTTTTTATCATTTATTTGAATTCGGCTGACTGGATAATCAAGCGGGATACCGAGTTTAAGCATAACTTCATAAACAATATCGTTATCAGTTCTATCTGCTTTTATTGTTCTTGTCATTGCCATAAATTTTTCAACAACTTCATCTTCATTATCTGACGGCGTTGAATCCCACTGCACTAAGTTTGATGTGTCTAATTTGAAAACTTTGAAACCCACATCAAGTTTGGAGTTTTGAGAGTTGAGAGTGGAGTTGTCATTGCGTGGCTCTATAGAACCGTAGCAGTCTAGTTTTATATTTTTCTGGATTGCTTCGTCGCTTTGCTCCTCGCAATGACAGTTATCGTCACTGCGAGAGGCTTTAGCCTCGTGGCAGTCCAGTATTTTTTTTCCCGCTCTTCTAATGCGTTCTTTACCTATTTCACAGATGTTTTTATACCCTGCTTTATAGGCTTCTGATTTTTCATCAGTTATTTCAGGCAGCTGAACCATAATAAACTTACGCTTCCCCCCGTCCTCAGCATTTAATTGCATTACAGCGTGTGCCGTTGTTGCTGAACCTGAAAAGAAATCGAGTATTATGTCATCTTTATTTGTTCCTATACGCAACATTTGTTCAATCAGTGTTGTTGGTTTTGGAGTATCAAATGGGGCTTTTCTTCCAAACAATTCTTGTACTTCTTTATTCGCAGCATCATTATGTCCAACCTCTTCAAATGTCCACCATGTTATAGGTACTCTGCCTTGTTGAACCTCGTTTAAATATCTTTTTACTTGCGGAGCACCTTTACCGTCTTTACCAAAATAAATTCTATTTTCGTCAAGCATTGTTTGCATTGTATCCGGAGCATAACGCCAACATTTTCCCTCCGGTGGGAAAAATTTTTCACCTGTATTTGGATTTACTATTGGATAAACTCTGTTTGCTGTATATGATTTTACAAGAATATTATCACTTCTCCATAAACCACGACCATCACCATCATCATTTTTATATGGTTCATTAAGTTCGGCAGTTCTCGGTAATAAATTTCTATTAAATTCTGAACTTTTTTGATATACAACAATATAATCGTGAGTCGTTGAAAATCCTTTTGAATCATTGGTCGCAGCATATTTCTTTTGCCAAACAATTTGTGCTAAAAAATTTTCTTCCCCAAATACTTCATCACAAAGTTTTCTTAAATTATGAACTTCATTATCATCAATAGAAATAAATATAACGCCGTCATCTCTTAAGAGGTTTGAGGCTAAACGCAAGCGTGGATACATCATATTAAGCCAATTAGTATGGTATCTTCCCATTGTTTCGGGGTTTGATTTTGTTGTCTGTTGTGTTACTTCCTTATACTTTTCGATAGGATCTTTAAAATCATCTTCATAAACAAAATCATTACCAGTATTGTACGGCGGGTCAATGTATATCATTTTAATTTTTCTAAAATATGCCGTTTGCAATAGTTTTAAGACTTCGAGGTTATCACCTTCAATATACAGATTTTGGGTTGTATCAAAATTTACGCTTTCTTCTTTGCAAGGTCTAAGCGTTCCTGTTGAGCGTTTTCCCGCAATTTTATAACAGTCGGATTTACCCTTCCACTCGAATTTATACTTTTCAAAATCGTTATCTATATATTCACCGCACAGGTTTAATAATTTATCTATATCAAGTTTACCCTCAACAAAACACTGAGGAAAAACCGATTTTAATTTCTCTTTTTCCGTTAATTCTATATCTTTGCTAAATCTGGACATCTTGTCCATACTCATAAAATAACCCCGTTACCTAATTATTGATTTTATCTTAACATAAAATCAATAATTGTTGAAAAACAAAATAAAGAGAGTTATAATATAAATGGGAAAAGTCATAAAGGCTTTGAACGGTGTCCTTTATGACTTACATAACTTCCCTAATTATTTAAGATGAAGTCCAGTATTTCCAATATTGGACTTTTATCTTTATACTTTTTGCAAAGAAAAAGCAACAAAGAAATTAATCTTAAACGCATCTTTTTCACCTCCTATCCTGTCTTTTCTACATAACTCGTCTGTGCAGCGAAATTTCCGTAGGGCGAAAGCCCGAATAAGTGAGAGCCGAAATGAACACTTGCGATAGCAATGTGAATGACAGGCTCGAGAGAGAGGAAATTTCAAGAAGGAGGTAGGTGTGAGAAATTACGCCCCAAATTATTATAACATAATATTTATGATAGTATATTAATATGATTAAGTCTTTTAAATGCAAAGAAACAGAAAAAATTTGGAACGAAGAATTTTCAAAAAAGTTTCCTCATGATATTCAAAAAAAGGCATTACAAAAGTTGAGAATGCTTAATGTGGCTTCTTTGTTATCCGATTTGAAAATACCCCCGAATAATCATTTGGAAACACTTAACAAAGACAGGCAAGGACAACATTCTATCCGTATTAACGACCAATACAGAATTTGTTTTCGTTGGCTTGATAATTCTTCTTATAATGTTGAAATTGTCGATTATCACTAATTTTAATTAATTTTTATTAAAATTAGTATTTTGCAGGGTTGAATTTATGTGGTACGTACTATATAATATTAGTACATAGGAGATTAATTAAAATGACGGCATATATCGAGCTTACAACAGTAGGCGAAATGCTTAAAGAAGAATTTATTGACGCATTTAATATTTCACAAAATGCTCTTGCTAAAGCTATTTTTGTGCCACCAAACAGAATACACGAAATTGTCAACAATAAAAGAAGTATCACAGCTGATACAGATTTACGTTTAACTAAATATTTCGGATTATCTCAAGGTTATTTTCTCCGTTATCAAGAAGATTATGATTTGCGTATAGCAAAAAGAAAAATTGCTAATGATATTGCGAAAATTCATCCTATTAACGAAATAAATTATAAAGAAGGATAAAATTGAAGTCGGAATCTCAATGATTTATGAACTTTAAAGTTGTATTTATTCGTTAATTCGGATATTTGCTTTTCCGTATCGGCATCAACCTGTGCTTGATTAAAAAACAGGTGTTCTTCTTTTTCCATAAGTTCCTTTTGTAATATTTTCAGCTCTTTGGTAAGTTTCAATTTTTCAAGTCTGTCCATATTCTTATTTGTAAGCTGCGTTTTCATAGCTGCAGCCTGCACTCTCAGTTTTTTTAAATCATTTTCAAGTTCTGCCTTTTTCCTTCCTGATGTCATTTTAAGTTTTTCTATCTCATATTCGATTGAACTTTCTTTTCTTTTAAAATAATCTTTTAAAATTTGTTCATCTGAAATAAAATCATCAGATATAAACGAAGTGAGTAAATTTCCGTATTTCATTTTATCAAGACCATCTCTTTTTTCCATATTCAATATCGGAAGTTCTAATATTTTTAAACATTCCGCCTCTGAAAGTACTTTACCGTTTTTTGTTTTCCCTGTTAATAATGATTTATTATAAACTCTGTCTTTTAAACCTAAAGAAGTTATTGCTATATGATAAAAGCATATTTCAACAGGTTCAATATCAGATTTTACATATATTTTAGCTTCTTCTGATGATTTTATTTTATCAATTTCGTTTAATATACCTTTCCCGATAACAGAGGTCAAATTTATCTTACTTCGTTCGGTGCGGAAATCTTTATTAATACCGTACTTTTGGTGTCCTTCACAATGTTTTTTGTGTTGCTTGTCATCACGATAGCTGAACAGATAAGGTTTTTCCATACCACCTTTTAAAGTTAATACCCTGTTTTCATCGTCAATATAATATAGTCCTGTTTTAATTTCCGTAAAATAGTATTTTACTATTTTCCACAAGGTATTATTAATTTCTTTAATTTTATCTTCAATATATTTTGGTTCAACAGAAAGTTTTTCAATAACCGATTTAGAAAAAGTAGTAAACAAAATATCTTCAGCGTGCAGTGCTGTTTCTTCATTAGCTTCTTTATGAGAAGAAAGATTATCGTTAAAAGATTGTGCAACATCATTAGAGTGTCTGAAATTTAGCAAAACTTCTTTTATTTTCGTGTCAAAGTTTCCTGCTATATCATCAGACATACCGAATATGCCGTTAAATTGCAGAGTTCTTTTATTAATAAGCTTTAAATTCTTACATCGGCAAAGTTTTCTCTGCTGAGCATATTTATTACAAGTACATCAGAATTTTGCCCTTGCCTGTGGCACCTACAAATTCTCTGTTCTATTTTTATTGAATCATAAGGCAAATCATAATTAACTATAACTGGGCAAAATTCTAAATCCAAACCCTTAGCCACTTTATCATCAGAAATAATATAAGCAGATACAAGTTTATATAAATCTTTTTCTTCTTTTGAAAGCTGATAATTAATTGTTATAGGGATTCTTCGTGTAAAATTAACATAATCGGTTGTTTGGCATTTCAAAGTTCTAAAGCAAAACTGTGAAACCCAATTTGTTAATTCATGGTAGTTGTCTGGTCTTCTAAAATATCTTTTATAAAACCAATCGCTATCGGGAAATACACTTTCATCAATAAACCAAATGAGCCAATAAATATCCATAATGCTTTTTGTTATTGGTGTAGGAGTTAGAAGAAGTTTAAATGCATGACCTGCCATTTCTTTTAATATTTGTACCGATTTATTTTCGCTCTTTGATAATACATCCGCTTCATCAAAAACAACAATATCCCAATCACGTTCTTTTATTCTTTCAGCGTAACGAATTGCATTGTCATAAGAAGTTATAACAAGCCCTGTTTCATCTGGTATTGTCTTGGTATTATTCCCAAAAACATAAGGAACGGTCGGGAAATCTTTTTCGAGTTTGCGAAACCATTGGGTTAAAAGGTTTGCTGGAAGTATTATAAGTATATTTTCGTTTCCCTCAAACCACTTTTGGCATACAACCAAAAGAGCCTCATAGGTTTTACCAAGAGAGGCTTCATCACACAAAATACAACCTTTTAAATAATCGCTGCGGAGTGTAAACCTTGCAGCCATTATCTGATAAGGAAAAATTTGTGCATTAGAAGATTCATAAACACTCAGGAAATTTTTATCGTCAGATAAACCACTTAACCTTGTTGCATCTATTATTGCTTGATATTCGCTGTTGTATTTTGTTTGAATCATATCAAGTCTATTTTATCATAGGAAAAGCTCTTAGGAATATTGTTAAATTGCAAACTTATAATTGGTAAATCCCCAATGTTTTTCTTTTGTAAAAGTTTCTATTTCATCCATGTCAGGCAGTATGCAGAGTAAGCCGTCTCTCATGCGTTCTGCGGTTCTTCTTTGATTTTGACAACTTAAAAGCCTTCATTCCGTTTCAATTTTGCTTTGCAAAATTTACACTTCATCGGCTTTTTGCGAACATACGGGCTGGGTTGCCGTAGGCAACACGGCACCCTAGTCAAAATCCGTTTCTTGAAACGTTGTATCTTATCTGTATTTCCTTTAAGGTTACACCTAAAGGCTTTGACTGAATATAAAAGATAAAAGATAAATTTTCCAATTCATCAAGAATTTCTTCTAAATTATCAAATTCAATACCTAATTTATTTGCTATTCGATCTTTGTTCAGAAGAAAATCATCTCCATAATTTAATCCTAAATTTTCTGCGTGATTAAGCTCTGCAATTATTTCTACAAGAACAATAGTTGTATCAGCTCCTAATGTTTGTACCAGTACGTACGGAACCATTAAAAACCCATTTTTCTTTAATTCACTAAAGATTTTAATTGTCATAAAATTTTACTCCTTTCCAAAATTTTCAACTAAAAATTTCATAACTTTTTCTGTATTTTCTCCATAATTTTTATTCAATTTTTCTTCTAAATATTTTTTAAAATTATTTATGTGACAGCTCAGATTTACGTTTTTTGATAATCCACATTCTCTTATAAGATGCTTTTCTCTTAACGAAAAGGCAAATTAGAAACAGTGAAACTTAAAACATATAAAGATTTTTTATAGTTTTTTAGTATGTTATATAATACTGTTATTATGATATTATCTTTCATAGTTGTTCTTTCCTTTGCTTGATATTCTGATTAAACCGCACCCAAAATAACCAAATAACGGTTAGTGTAAAATGGTTAGTTAAAAGCAAAAGAAAAAGTATAAAAATACGGTTATTATTGGAATAGCCGTATTTTAGTTAACAAATGTAAAATTAATTTTTTTGTTAGTTACCGTTAGATAAAAACGTTAGTTAGAAAATAATTTTAAAACTCTTATGCAGATTGAAGTTTAATGTTATAAGTATATCCTAACCCGTTTATAAGTTTAAAAACTGTATCTATGCGGGGAGTCTTTTTTCTGTTTAATATTTCAGATAAATTGCTTCTATCCATGTGCAAATCTTTAGCAAGTGCTGTTATTGCTCCTCTGCCCCGTGCTTTAATAACATACTGTAAGGATCGGATAAAAGCATCTATATTCCCATCTTTAACAAATTCTTCTAAATTTGTTTCAAGCCATAGTCTTTGTTTCTCGGGATCTTGCAGGTATTCTTCCATATAATCATCATGTTTAATAGATGATGCTATGATTTTTTCTATGTCTAAATTATCTGTCATTATTTGGAATTCCTTTCTTCAAGTTCTTTTAAGTAGTTATCAGCTTGTTTTATAATCATTTTTTGGTCTGACTTATCTCATCCAGCTATTATAAGGATAATTACATTGTTTAATTCTCTATAATAAACTCTATATCCTTTACCGAAATCTATTCTTAATTCAGAAAGCTTGGAGTTTGTTAATCATTTCCAATCGCCTTTTAATCCGTCTTTAAGTCTGTCTATTCTGGCATTAATAACATCCTGTGTTTTACTGTCGAGTGTTCTAAGCCATTCTAAATATGGACATTTACCGTCTGATGCCGTATAGTAGATAATTTGTTTTTCTGTTATTTCCATTTTTATTATCCTATTCTTATTATAGGTTATTAACTACAATATATCAAGTAATGATTAAGTATTGTATTAAGTATTAAGCAGTGCGTTGAAATCTTTCTAACAGACTGAAAGTCTTTAGATTGTTTATATCAACAATTTTTTCGTATAAATCATTCAGTTTTGTTTCTAATTTTGCCCCACCTGAGGACGTATATAAAAAATTAAGTTTTCTTAGAAGAATACTTTCATCAGAAAATCTTACAACAGCACTTTTTGTTACACTTAAGGTGAAGAAAGAAGCAAATAAGCCCGATGATATAAATGAATCTTTATGTAAGCGTGTGTTAAATGGTTATCCTAAAAAAGGTTTGATATGGCACTTTCAAGGTTCAGGTAAATAATAATTATTGAAAGAATAGTAAATGATATTGATAAAATTGTAAAAGTTGTACGCTTCCCCGAATGGCAAACAACAACAGCCGGAAAACAAGAAGTTAAAAAAGCTTTAAGAAGTATAATTTGGATTAAGTATAAGCTCAAAGATAAAGAAGTCTTTGATAAAGCTTATAGTTATATCGAGCAGTATTATTAATAAGAAAGGAGTAAAGAAGATTGCAATATATACAGAGGTATGAAGGTTGAGTCAAAAAAAGTGTTTTAATATTGATGTCCAATAACAAAACACTCTAAAAATTTTTGCTATAATAAATATTAAATTTGCATTAACTGCTGGGCTTGTGATATACATACTTTACATTTTATATTAATTGCAATGTATTAAAATCAAAATTATTTTTATGTAACAAAAAAGAACGGCTTCAAATGAGCCGTTCCTTTTTTTAATCTGTTTTTAATTTTCAGGTAAAGGTGGATTGCAATCGTTACCACCGTTGCCGCCGTTGCCGCCGCCGTTACCACCGCCGTTGTTGCCACCGTTGCCACCGTTGCCACCGTTGCCACCGTTACCACCGTTGCCACCGTTGTAACCGCCGCCATTGCCGCCATTACCACTGTTTATTGATTCACCGCCAATATCATTGATTGAATTTCCGCCGGGAGTTGCTAATTGAGATTCGTTACCATTCGGGTTAGGAAGTATATTTGGAGCTGTAGCGTTGCTGCCTCTTTTTATTTTTTGTACAAGGTAAATTTTACCTTTTGCATTGCTATCTGCAAAGTTGACGTGGTGATCATATACGTATCCTTCGCTGTTTCTTGCACCGTCTTTCATTGTATCTAAAGCCGGAGCCAAGTTGCTTGATAATTTTAATTGACCAACATTACCATTGTTTGCACCTACTTCAATATAACCTCTCGGAGTAGGGTCAGTTAAATTACCGCCGCCAACCGTAGGATCCGGCATATAGCTTTCAGCATCGTTGAGGTCATAACCTTTACCTCTGGTCAATTCAGCAGCCGTGATATCAACATCTTTACCTGCTACAATTTTAGCAACTGCTAATGTACCTGTAGTACTAAGTTTAACGTCACCTATAGTTGTACTTGCATTTATACCTTTATTCTGATTACCGGCATTTGAAAGAGTAGCATCAATATTATTATAAGCAACTAAATTTGTTTTTAATTCGTTCAAATTAAGTGTTCCTTCTGTTGTAACATTGCCGTTAGGAGCTTCAAAAGATACTATGTTGGCATTTTTAAGGTTTGTAGTAGCACCATATACCTTTAAATTTCCGTTTGTTGCTTTTACAATTGCATTACCTTTTGTTGCATCTATATCTACATTCTGTACATCAAAGTTACCGCTTGTTTTAACTAAATTGATATTCTGTTTTGCATTAAGTTTTAATTTTTCACTTACAACAAATGGTAATGTAGGATCTGCATTATTCAAGTAAACATTATTTTCCGTTGATGTTAAAGATACATTCTTAGCTGTAAAAGTGCTGTTACCAATAATATTTGATGTATTAGCATTGTCACCCGTATTGTTATTATAAGCAATTGTATTCTTTGATGTTATATTAATGTCATCAGTAGCTGTGTTTGTTGCATTATTAAATTTAACAGAACCGATTGTAGATGTAACGTTAATGTTTTTTGCATTGGTTATTGTATCTTGGAAACTTGCAATTCCGTTATTAGCAGTGAAGTTAGCATTATCAGATGCTGTTAAATTTGCACCATCCCAAGCATAAACGCTATTACCTGTTACATTAATGTTTGCAGCATTTAAAGTACCTTTTTGAACATAAGCTGCAGTTCCGCCTGAAATGTTTATATCTTTGACTGCTGTTAAAGTTGAAGCAACACCTGTAGTATTACCATTTGAATCATAAGGTGTCTGAACTGATGCTGTACCGTTTGCAGCTGTTATATTAATACTGTTTGCGGATTTAATAGTACTTCCTGCAACAATTGCATTTGAATTTGCTGATGTTAAAGTTACATTACCTTCTGCATTTCCTGAAGCCCCATTTGAAATTTCACTATTTTGAAAAGAAAGAAGCTTATTTGCATTTACGGTAACATCACCGCCATTTGACATTAATGAACTAACACCTTTGGATGAAGATATTGTTGCCAACTTGGAACTATCATCTATAATAATATCATTTCCTGATTCAATAAGAATGTTACCTCTCGCAGGAACATTTTGAGATGTACTGTATGCCTTATATGCTGTTATGTTAGCCCCTTTGATATTTACTTGACCTGTCGTTGATGCATTCTTAACATGAACATCACCTGCTTCGATTGTACCGTTCAAAGATATTTTCATTGAAGTATTTGTTGAATTAAGAGTAGGATTATGTCTGACCATACCTATATTGTTATATTCGAAAGTTACACCATCCGTTGTATATAATTTAACATTTCCTACCGTATTGTTATTACCGTCAAAGTTTGTTGTTTTTAATTTTGACCCTTGGTATGTATCTATAGAATCACTTGCAAACACAATATTTTTATCGGCTTTTATTACAGCCCCCGCAGCCCCCTCTGAAGGACCATCTACTTTTATACCTTTAAATACATTTCCCTCTGAATCCGTATAACCGAGGTTTCCTCCTGAAAGATTTAAAGTCATCGAATCGCCGGAAGTTCCGTGTTGTGAATAAGAAGCATTTAATGTTGATGCAGTAAACGAATTAAGATCAACGTTTGCCCCGCTGCCAAATAATATACCTCTGGGATTTAATAAGATTACTCTGCTTGTGTCAACACAACTGGAACATTCTGATGATGAAGTCAATCGTCCGTATATTTGGGAAGGATAATCAGAGATTACTCTATTTAAAGATGTTTGATGCGGATTTGTAAATTCAATGTTAACATGTGCATTTTTACCTATATTGAACGAATCCCAATTTGCCTCGCCAACAGCACCTGTTCCGCCTTGAATCTGAACATTTAATTTTGTAATTCCGTCAGTTGTTGTCGGACTTCCTACATTTACGTTATTCGTAGGCGAATTATTAAAAAACGGTGTTTCATTTAATCCGACTTCCCCCAATGCATTAGCAGAAGGAATTAATTGTGTAGATGATAATATAGCGATTGCCATCGCTGTGTTTAAAAGTTTTCTCATTGTTTTCTTTCTCCATTCTGTGACATGAAACTTTTATCTATTTATATTATTTCTAAACTCCCTAAAAAAAATTTTTGCTATTTTTATGTGAATATTTAATAAAATAATATTTTGTTACTCGTTTTATCTGTATATTTATAAAAATAAAATCTAACCAAAATATTGCTTTTTTAAATTCAAAATTTAAGAAATGTTAACAATAAATGTAATTGCAACACCAAAAATATTTATATAACATAAAAATATAGAGTCAACTGTTTATTATAATTTTAACAAAAATGTTAAGTTATATTTTTTTTAAACACAAAAAACGCAAATTTTTTTATGTTTATTTTTCATATAAATGCATTATGTTATATTAGCGCGATGTTGTATAATGGTATCTGTCGTGGTATAGTATAACTGATATATTATATTAGTAATCATTTATATAGAGAGTGGAAAACATGAAAACAAAAATATTAAAAACATCATTGGTCTTTCTGGCTGTCGTACTTGGAGGTTCCGCTTTTGCAGTTGATACGTCCTCCTTCGTTAACCCGGCTAACGCAGGTTACGATCCCGGTCAAATCGATAATACAAACGTTATTCAAGGCAGAAAATATCAGGAACAGCAAAAATATGAAGAAACTAAAGATCCTGCTATCATTGAAGAAGAAGTGCGACAAAAAATGGATCTTCTTAATACAAAACAAGTTTCTTTTAAATTAAAAGATATTAAAATTACAGGTAATACTCAATTCCCAACCTACGTTTTAATGAGATTGGTTGATTTTAAAATAGGTCAAAGAGTTACAATTAACGATTTGATTATGTCTGCTAATGATATCACTGATTATTATCAGTCAAGAGGCTATATTTCTACAGTAGCTTATCTTCCGCCTCAAAAAGTTCAAAACGGCTCCGTTGAAATTAAAATTTTAGAAGGTAAATACGGAAACCTCGAAATTAATCCCGGAAGATGGGAACGCTCGACTTATTTGAATAATAAATACCTCGATGACTACGGTATTGCCCCCGGAAAAGTTTTGAATGTTAACGATGTCCGTCATTCACTCACTGATATGAATACAGAAGAATACATGAAAGGCGCAATCGCTTTTTCAGATAACGAAGAATCTGAAGAATATTCGGATATCTCTCTTGACATAAAAGACAGATTCCCGATTAATATAGATTTAAGATATGATAATCAAGGACGTGATGCTATCGGTACTCAAAGAGGAGTCTTATATATGGGACTTCATGACGTAACCGGTCACGGTGATACCTTGATGGGTACAGTATCCGCTTCTCACCGCTCTTTTGGTGTAGGCGGTATTTATTCATTGCCAATTGCAAAAAATGATACAAGATTAAACCTCGGTTATTCATATTCTAAAGTTCGTATAGGTAACTCGCTTAAATGGATGAACATTAAAGGTGATTCAAGCGATTACTTTATCGGTGTTTCAAGAAGATTATTAAGAGGCGACGATTACCGTATATACGGTGACTTGACTTTCGATTGGCGTGATACCGAAACAACAGCCCGTCCCGGCGGTGCATATTATTATAACAGCAGATACAGAGCAAGAGTTCTTAGAGGTACTTTAACTGATGTTAAAGATGATATGTACGGAAGATGGTTTTTATCAGGTACTATAGCAGGCGGTATTCCTATTGATGCTTCGGATTACCATAAAGCAAGAAACATGTCGAGTAATAATTTCTTAAAGTTGAATGCAAGTGCTGCGCGTATCCACGTATTACCGCATAATCAACTCGCTATTTTACAGGTTAACGGTCAATATGCTAACAGACACTTATTCGGAGCAGAAGCTATGCAAATCGGCGGTTTATCTTCTGTCCGCGGTTATGATGAAGGTTTCTTTACCGGTGATTACGGTGTTAATGCAAGCTTTGAATACAGATTTCCTATTCCCTTCCTCAAGGCTATTCTGCCTGAAAGATACGGATTTATCAGCGACAGTATCCAGCTTGCAGGTTTCTATGATTTCGGTTTAGTCGGAAACAGATTTTTAAAAGACTCTTATGATGGTTATCATCATACTCAATATCTGCAATCTGCAGGTTTTGGCGGTGTAGTTAAATTGACTAAATACATTTCTGCTAACGTGTATTGGGGCTTCCCGATTGGTAAAAGCTTCTATGACTACGCTACAACTCCTGATTCACCATATCATAGAAGAAATTGCAGATTCCACTTTCTGTTAACATCAAATATTTTATAATTGTTGTCATAAGAAGAAAAAGCGGAGACGGCGTGTGCTGCTTCCGTTTATTTTTTTGTTACAAAATAAAAAAAGAAGCTGTATGCCAGCTTCAAAAATTGCTACGTAATTATAAAAATTTCTATCAATTAAAACAATTGGGCTTATGTTCACTTTCAAGGTCATTTGTCATTTCTAATGCAACTGCACTATAACTGCCACAAACATCCCTTGCTGTAGAACAATTAGTAGCACATGTAGAATATCGCCTATAAGTACAATCAGGTCCGCAATAGTGGATATAATTACTATTATTTGTTTTCCCATTATCATACCAATAACCTGTAGCACCATTGTCACAACATACATAAAGTTTGACACCTGATAAAATTTCGTTATGACCAATTACATTTTCATAAAGTTCTATTATTTTTTCTTCCGATAAATTTTCAACACTGTCATAGTTCATATTAACTTTCTCCTAAATTAATCAATTTTCCTAAATTTACGTTGAAATTTTTATTTAATTTATGAAATCCGGAAAACGGTGTAAACGTTAGTTCTTCAAAATACAGTTTATTTTGATAAATCATCCAATCTACACGTACAAAATTAAATGCTTTTGATAACTTTTTACTTAATTCAAACGATTGATATAATATATCGTCAGCCGGTTTATTTATTTTTTCATCATTTTCCGATAAAACATCATCTGTTATATTTAAATTCTTATCATATAAGCTTGTTTTACTTTTGTTTCCTTTTTCAATTCTTACAATAAATTCAGGTATAGAATTAAAACAATAAACTTCAATTTCTTCACAAGGTACATCAAGGTTATCTCTCATTAAAGGTTCAATTAAAATTTTAGGTTTTATATTACGGTAATTTAGCTCAAAACCGCCCCATAAGGAATAATCCTGTTCAAGCCAGCCTGT
>CAJOJP010000034.1 GCA_905234915.1 Candidatus Gastranaerophilales bacterium | reverse complement strand
AGATGCAAGAGCTTGCGTTTTCACGCGTCTTGGCTGAGTTTAGATGTTTTTATATACATAGCAGTTGGCTTCGTTTTATATCCCCTGACATGCCGTCAATGCTTTAATATAAATCATTTTTAGTTTTATGCAACATAATATATTTTTCGATGTAAAATTGTATATAATTCCCTAAATTTAATTTTACAAATTTTTAAAATTAGAGTATAATCGTGTAAAATTAATAAGAGAGTTTGGTATGCAAGGACGTTTGTTTATAATTTCCGGCTGTTCGGGAGTAGGTAAAGGTACTCTGTTAAAGTTGTTTTTAGAAAAAAATCCTTCCGTTAAACTTTCAATTTCAGCGACAACAAGAAAACCTCGTCAGGGTGAAAAAGATGGTGTAAACTATTTTTTTACTTCAAAAGAGGAATTTAAAAAATCGGTTGAAAATGATGAATTTCTTGAATGGGCAGAATTTAGCGGCAACTACTACGGAACAAAAAAAAGTTTTGTTGAAAGAACTTTGTCTAAAGGCAACGATTTAATACTTGAAATTGAAGTTAAAGGTGCAAATCAGGTAAAGTTAAAAATGCCTGATGCAAAAACAATATTCATAATGCCTCCGAGTATTCAGGTATTGGAGGAGCGTTTAAGAGGACGCAATACAGAAGATGAAGAAACGATTAAAAAGCGGCTAAAAGAAGTATCAAGAGAAATTGAAGCGGGGAAAAGTTTTGATTACAGGATTGTTAATGATAAACTGGAGTCTGCATTAAATAATTTAGAACAAATTTTTGACAGGAAATAAAATGCTGAAAGGTAAAAAAATATTAATCGGTATAACAGGTGCAATTGCTGCATATAAGGCTTATGAATTTATAAGACTTTTAAAAAAAAATAATGCCGATGTAAAAGTGGTAGCAACACCTAATGCATTAAATTTTGTTACTAAAACAACTATTGAGAGTTTAAGTCAAAATCGTATATATATAAATCAATTTGATATAGATGAATATAAACCGGAGCATATTGCATTATGCGATGAAGCTGATATTTTTGTTATAGTTCCGGCAAGTGCAAATACACTTGCAAAATTAGCAAACGGAATATGTGATAATCTTTTAACCTCGATATTCTGTGCCATAAAAAAACCTGTTATTGCTTCCCCGTGTATGAATACAAATATGTGGGAAAATCCGGCAACAATAAGAAATATAGAAATATTAAAATCACGGGGAGTAAAAATAATAGAACCGGAAACAGGATTTCTTGCATGTGGAATTGAAGGCAAAGGACGATTAGCGGATATAAACATAATTTACGAAACAGTAAAAAATACTTTATGCTCTAAAAAAATATTGAAAGACAAAAAAGTAATAGTTACAACAGGCGGAACAAAAGAAGATATTGATGCGGTAAGATACATAGGAAATTACAGTTCTGGTAAAATGGGGATAGCATTAGCTGACAGTGCCTATGAAAAGGGAGCTTCAACGGTGCTTATTTCAACAGTTGAAGTAAATAAGCCCTACAAAGTTATAACGGTAAAAACAGCAGAAGAAATGTACAATGCAGTTAATACAGAATTTGAAACTGCCGATACACTAATAATGGCAGCAGCTGTAAGTGATTACAGAGTAAAAAATAAACAGACACAAAAAATAAAAAAGAACGGAAAAGCTTTAATACTTGAACTTGTTGAAAACCCTGACATATTAAAAGAGATGTCATTAAAAAAGAAAAAAGAACAGATAATAATCGGGTTTTGTGCAGAAAGTCAAAATTTAATTGAAAATGCAAAAGAAAAAATTAAAAATAAATGCTGTGATTATATTTGTGCAAATGATATATCAAGAAAAGACACCGGATTTTGTTCAGATTATAATGAATTATATATAATAGATAGGAAATTAAATATTGAAAAAATTGAAAAAACGGACAAAAAATCTGCAGCAGTAAAAATATTGGAAAAGATTTATGGAAAAAGTAACTAAAATAATAAAAAAAATAGAAGAATTTGCGCCGTTAGAAACAATGCAAAAATGGGATAATTCGGGCTGGCAAATTAATTTAGGCAGAGAAACAACCGATAAAACTCTTTTAACGCTGGATGTTACACGTTCAATAGTTGATGAGGCAATAGATAAACATTGTGATATGATAATTTCACATCATCCTTTATTTTTCCATCCGATAAAAATAATAAATTCACCAATTGTAATAAATGCTATAAAAAATAATATACAAATTTATTCAGCGCATACAAATCTTGATATAGCGCAGGGCGGAGTAAGTGAATATCTTGCGGAGAAATGCGGTTTTACCGAGCTTAATACGGCTTTTGAATTTATACGATATAAACAATTAAAAGAAGAACAAAATTTTTCAAAACTTATTTCAAATTTGAAAACGATTTTTAGTTTACCCAGTCTGCGTGTAGTGAACAGTAAGAGAAAAACGTATCGTTCAATTGCATTTTGTTCGGGAAGCGGAGCGGAATTTATAAGCGATTTAGAAAAAATAGGAATAGACGTATTTATAACGGGTGATTTAAAGCATCATCAAGCTTTAAATGCTGAAGAAATGACAATTATTGATTTAGGTCATTTTCATAGTGAAAGATTTGTTGTTGAAATTTTTCAAAATATACTAAGGAATGAAGATATAGAAGTAATAACAGCAATAGATAAGCCGGCATGGGAGTTGTTGTAATGAAAAAATCAGCGGTAATTATATTATGTTTATGTATATTACAAACAGCAAGTTTTGCAAAAGACAGACTTCAATTTGATTTTCCTAACGAGGGCTGGCACAAAACAGAAAGTCCTGACGGCATAAAAAGTAAAAAATGCTATGTTCCTTATAATCAAACAGCGAAAGATTTTAAGGAAATGGTAATTTTTACGGAAAAAACCGTAAAAAATGACGGTTTGAGTGCAATGGTCTTATTGCACAGACAGCTCGGAAAAGACAGAAATAATTATCCTGATATTATACCGCAATATATAATACAAAATGAAAATAATTCAATAGTAGCCTGGTGTAGCAAATTAAGGAACACATGTGCAGTTGAGCGTGCTTTTAAAGGAAATGAAGGAGTAATTTTTGCTATATATATAAACAAAATGCCGCATTACTCACAAAATATGTTCGGACAATGGTCAAATATACTTGGCAGAGCAGAAATATATGATAAAACGATATCAAAAGAAATGTCCCAAAATATAATAGAGCTTGAATAATGAATATTACAGGCGGAAAATATAATTCAAGAAAAATAGAAACAGCAGATTTTGAAAATATAAAGCCTACTCTTTCAAAAACAAGACAGGGAATTTTTAATACTCTGAATACAATGATTGATTTTGAAGGAAAAGTTTTTTTCGATATGTTTTCAGGCAGCGGAATTATGAGTTTTGAAGCAATATCCCGCGGATTTAAGGTAATATCGTTTGAAAAAGATAAAAAAACAGCATTATCAATAAAAAAAGCTTATGCAAATCTTGGATTAGTTCCCGAACTTTATTTCGGAGATTCAATAAAAAATATAAAAAAAACAACAATGCAGGCAGATGTAATATTTATAGATCCGCCGTATAATTCCTGTTTATATGAACAGGCTCTTGAGGTTATAAAAACGGAAAATAAACTTAATTCAAACGGAATAATAGTAATTGAACATCCGATTGACAGATATATAAATATAAAAGACTATAAATTAATTAAATTTAAGACATACGGGAATAAGCAAATTTCTTATTTATTTTAATTTCAATAATGATTTAAATATAAGTAGTTGTACAATTTTTACAACGAAAGTATATTTTGGTGAATAAAACTAAAAATTATTTATAATAAAGCATTAACGGAATGTCAGGGGATATAAAACGAAGCCAACTGCTTTGCAATGGACTTTATTTTTTGTTTTTTATTGTTTTTTAATTTTTTTGAAAAGTGTATTTTACTTACAAAACAGATAGTAAAGGCGGTGTCTGTCTTTAAAATTTTTCCTGCTATTTATAAAAAAGGCAATTATTTTTTATAAAAAGTTTTTATATATATATAAATTGTTTATAGGGAAGATGATTAAATGGATAATATTGGAGCCATTGCTCTAAACAGTGAAATTAACAGTCAGAAAATTTTATCGATTGAAGAGCCGATGATAGGAATGAAAATAAACGGAAGTTTTAATAAAACGGAATATAAGCTTAATGAGCAAAAGACTCTTATTTCTTCAAATAAAAAATATATAGGCATAATAAATAACAAAGAAACCGAATATATAATAAATCCGGAGAAAGACAATTTGCATAAAGGAAAAATTCAGGGTCGAATAGGCAATGATAAAGTTAATTTGATAGTTTTTTCGGATATTTTTGGTAAAAAGACAATTTTTGGTTTATATAAAGATGAACAAATAGAGTTAACTATTTCAAGAGATTTCTTTTTTGTACATATAGAAGGAAAAAATACAACAGTAAATATAAGAAAAAAATTTTTTACATTAAATAAATCAATTGAAGGGAAATTTGAATACAATAATGAACTTATGCCGTTAATTCTTTCTTATATTAAACACTATGATGATATAAGAAAAGAAGCTGCATAAATAAAATTAAAGAAAAGTATATAAACAGAATTATAGTAACAATGTTCATATGTGAATGATGAGGCTGGACAAATTGAACAGCCTCTTTTTTTATATATAATGTTTTTTGATATAATTAAATAAACAAGAAACAAAACGGATAAAAATGCGAAAATTTATAATATCACAAATGAATACAGATGATATTGATGATGTATTTCAGGTGGAAGAAATAGTACATCCCAAACATCACTGGTCAAAAGACTCTTTTTATAATGAGCTGTACAATAATTTATCTGCTTATTACTGTATAAGGGATGAAAAAAGAAAATTGGCGGGATACATCGGAATATGGAAAATTATCGATGAAGCCCATATAACTACTCTTGCCGTTTCTCCCGATTTCAGGAGAATGCAGCTGGGTCAGGCATTAATGATTCAAATAATAGAAGACTGTTATAAAAGTATGATTAAATATATTACGTTAGAAGTAAGAGAAAGTAATATTACAGCAATAAAACTCTATGAGAAATTTTTATTTGATTCAATTGGAATGCGAAAGAACTATTATCAGGACAACAATGAAAATGCAATAATTATGTTTACGCAAAATATTTGGTATGATAAATTCAAGAATAATTATGCAAAAATAAAAGAAGGGATAAATAAAATTGAGGTTAAATATAATTAATAAAAGAAAAATAGCGGTAATAAGCAAGATAAAAAAGTCATCAAACCGGCTAAAATTTGGCTTAGGAACATTGGCATTAGTTTCGCTTTGCTTATTACTTCTTATTATTGGTACATTTACTCAATTAAAATATGATATAACACTTCCGGCTTCAAGTCCTGTTCCTATATATCATTTTGAATATATACCGCAGATACCGGTAGTAATATTTATAGCAGCATTATTAGGAAGCAGATGGGGATTATTTACCGTAATTTTATATATTGCACTCGGATTATTTTCATATTATCCGGTATTTGGGCTTGGAGGAGGATTATCATATATATTCCAATATAATTTCGGATATATAGCAGCCTATATTTTTGCTGTATATTTCAGTTCAAAAGAACTAAAGAAAAAAAATTTTATTATAAGTAATATTTCAGCTGTTTTATACGGAGTAATAATTATTCATATTATAGGCATTATATATTTTACAATTACAGCAATAATGAAACATGACACAATATCTTTTATATATGATTTTATATATTATCAATCGTTTTCTAAAATTTTATATGATGTAATATTTTCAATAATTGCTATGATAATAGCAAGAAGCTGCAGGAAATTATTATGGATAATAAACGGTTAGTGAGTTAGTTTTTCATCAAAAAGTCTTTAAGCTCTGCTATTCCGTCAGATACTTTAGCGAGTTCCGAATATACCCGATTTTGAAATTCTTTATAAGCATTTATTTCAACATATTTATCTTTGATTTCAGTTTCAACTTCTTTAATTATTTCTCTATGTTTTTTTTCCAGTTGTTCAGGACGAACAAAAATATTATTTTGCCATACAAATAAGAGAATAACTGCTATAATTGGAGAAAATTCAATAATTTCTTTAAAATGTTCCATTTTTTCTTCTTTCTAAAAAAAAAGACTGTTCCCAAAAGAACAGTCCAAAATTGATAAATATACAAGAGAGGTTAGTTTTTAAGCAAGTCTTTAATATCTAAAATTAATTCTTTCAAATCAGAAATTATTTCTCTGAATTTAGAAAGTTTATCACTGTCAGAAACTAAGTCTTTAATAAGACTAATAATATCAGATACAGATATAGCCACAGAAATCACTCCTTTCAAATAAGTTCTAATAATTGATTACGGATGTTAAGTACTTCAAGTTCAATTTCCTGAAGTTTATTTAAGTCCAAGTTATTGGAATTACCCGAAGTAATAGCTCTTAATGCTCTTATTGATTTTAAATCCAAATCATTAAGTTGTTGTTTAAGTTCATTTATTATTTGAAGATTTTCAAAATTTTCAATTGATGTTTCAATTGGAATAATTTCCGTAACTATTTCTTTTATTTCGTTTTGTGTTTCTTCATACGAATACTCGTAGCTTTTATTAAGTTCCTTTTCAGCTTCAATAAAAGGCTTGTAGCCGTCTTTCGTCATTTCTTCTACGTTTAAATTGTAATTTAAAATATTGCCTTTATTTTTTGGTGCAAAGGTTAAGACACCGTTTTCTAATTTTGCGTATTTCATATTTACTCCTTATTTGTCTTGTAATTGTTTTCGCTCGTTGCAGTAGTTGACTTCACTAACGTTGCCGTCAACTATGCCACTCGCAAACCGGCTTTTAGCCGTACACAATTACGCTTTTGCGTATTTCATTTTTAATTCCTTATTTCAATATTATAATCATTTATCCTGTTATTATTAGTGCAGGAAAAGAAGAATTAAGTGTATTTCCCATAAATTTAATACATTTTTTAATTAATAAAGAAAACGAATTATTACTACTAATTAAATATAAATCTTCATTATTTTTGATTGCTAACGAATTACCACTAATATTAGTCCAATCTGTATCAGTTCCGACCTGTGTTACATTACTATTTTGTATTATATATAAATTTCCATTATTTATTCCAAGTGCGGCGGGTGATGAATATGTAAAATTATAACCACTAATATTAGTCCAATTTGTATTAGTTCCAATTTGTGATGCACTGCCCAAACCTATATTAAACAATGAAAAATTGGTATCTATCCCTAATGCGTAAGCACTCATGAATGAACTACCATAAGCAAATCCGCAAATTTTATAATAAAAATTATTATCAATTATATAGATTCTTATATCAGTATCCGCATTATCACTTGACCTTTTCTGGAAATAATATAATTTCCCATTACTTATTCCATATCCACCATAACGACTACTATTATACATTATACGACCTGTAATATTGGTGCAATTTGACAGAGGATTATTGGAACCATCTATGGGTTGTACAATTGCATTAGATGAAATAGCATAAGCAACAGAATTACAAATTCCAAGACCGTATGTTCTAGGTGATGCATTACCACAAATTTTTGTCCATCCGGGATACGGACTATGCATTGTTGCTGTAGTTGACATTATTTTGTATAATAATCCATTTCTTATACCTAGAGCATAAACATCATTGCCGTCTGAATAACCACTTATTGCTGTCCAATCTGTATAAGTTCCCACTTGCGAAAGATTTTGTCCATTAACAAAAAACAATTTCCCATTTAAAATTGCATAATTACACTGTATAGAATCATCTGATGAACTAAAACAGAATTCAGGTTGTATATCTTCTGTAAACCCGAGAGTTCTAACATTTATAAGGTTAGTACCAAATAATAAATAAGCTTTATAATTGTTGTTTTTTGGCAAAGCTCCGAGGGGGTTAAATTTTGTTACTATTCCCATTATGAACCTGCACTTTCAGAGAGTGCCACATTGATATCAAATTTTCCCTGCAAATTACCAATCCAATGAACACTGTCATCAATAGTCCTAAAAACAAAGAAATATACACCGATTTCAGACAAATCCGGAGTTTCATCATCAAGCCAAATAACACTTGCAGGAAACGTTAACGATTGCACGGTACGCATTACAATTATGAGTTCAAAAGTTGCAAATACATCTCCTTCTCGATATCCGTAAGTTGAATGATTGCTTCCATTTATTGTTACCGCAGGGAAAGTAAAAGTTACAGCACTTTGAGGAGTACAAACAAAGGTATTTTGCCATTCCCCTCTATTATTTACTAATGAAATATTTCCGTTATCTTTAACCATTATAAATTGAATTGAATTAAGTGAATAATTGTTTAAATAACGATAAAGAAAGTCTGTATTTACCAAATCGTTAGGTTTATTTAAAATATATGCTTTACTTGTTGTATCTGTCTCAGTCCAATCAGGCTGTTCAATTAATGCAACAGCATCAATAGCTTCCTGAGCTTTTTGTGTAGCGGTAGATGCGGCTGTTGAAGCATTTTGGGCAGCAATTAAAGCATTTTGGGCTGCCGAAGTTGCATTTGTTGCAGCTGTAGTTGCTGTTGATACTGCATTTTCCATTTGATTAATTCTTGAGGCTGCATCTAAAACGGTTGAAATATTTGTTTCAAACTCATCTACTTTATTACTTGCTGATACAGCAAGTGTATTGGCTGTACTTGCCGTACTTATAGCATTATTGGCCAGTGTTAAAGCATTATCAGATGTAGTTAGAGCTGTAGCAGCAGTAGAAAAAGCACTATCAGATTTAGTATTTGCGCTTACCGCTGTAGAACTTGCATTATCTGCAGTTAATTTAGCAGTATTAGCAGTAACAACAGCACTGTTTAAAGTTATTTCAAATCCGTCAACAACAGCAGAAGTTTGTAATTTATATTGTTGTAAATCTGAATTAACACCGGATTGAAAAGCGGTATTAGCCCCGATAATATCGTAGTTTTCAATAGCATCTTCCGTAGCATTCCATTTAAAAACATTATTAGCTTTAGCAACAGGCAAAACCATATTAAAATTTTCTCTGCCTTCCGGAATTTGAAGAGTTCTATTAAGTCGGCGCATCATTACTTGTAAAATTCTTACAATGTAATCAAACATCCATTCAAGGGTATCAAAATTAAAGAATAAAGAATTTCTTATTTCTTTTTCCTGTTTAATAACGAGAGTAAGCATTAAAGAAATTTTTTCATCAGGAGCAAGTACATTATAACTTGAGCCTGAAATAGGGAAAGTAATATAACTTCCGTTTGAATTACCTGTTTCATGAATTAAATAATCAATTCCATTTTGTAAAACGGTTATATTGCCGGAAGATGAAGTATGTTGAACAATAAGTTCAGTTTCATTTTCTATTAAAAAATCAAAATCAAACTTTGTATTTGAAGAATTACCCGAATAATTATTAACGGGTTGTATAGAAGAAACAGTCATTTTTTTATCCATCCTTTTAAAAATTAACTTAAGTATTATTTTTTATTTTTTTTATTCAAACGTGAAAATATAGCATCAATAATTTTTTGTCTTATTTCCGAATTTGGATTTTCATTTTTATTTTCTTTATACTCGGCTGTAGAAATGAAATAGAGTTTAATAAACTCATATTTATCTTGAGGATTTTTTATATCAGACTCATGAAGAATGCGCTCTAAATATTTACGGTCAAAAACAATTTTTTCAAATTCTTTAAAATTATATTTTTGAATATTATAAATAATTTGAAAATCCTCATCCGATAAAAAACATCTGTAATCAGAAATATCCTTATCTTTAAAACTATGAAAATCAGAAAATATTTCATCAAAAACCTTTAAAAATAAATTTATATCTGATTTTACGCATCCGGATTCTCTTAATTGTTTTATATATGATTTTTTAGAATTAATACTGTCTTTATTCAAGGAATAATCAATATATAAAGCAGCCCTATCAATATCATTAACAGAAATATCAATAATTTCTTTCCAATTATTAATATTTTTTTCTTTTTCAGTCAATATTTTTTTGCGGTTTTGTGTTTTTTTCAAGTCCGAATAAAATTGTTTAGCAGCTATTTTGATATCAGAATCTTTAATATTATTAAGTTCTTTGTCAAAATCAGTATCCTCGAGATTATAAGAAAAGACTTCAGATGCCCAGTTATAGGCAATAATGTTAATACGGAGTTCATTAACATTTTTTTCTATTTTATTTATCTCTATTTCATCAATAACATTTTTATATTTATCAAAATACTGATATGCTGTGATATCCTTATCTTGAATAAAGGATTGAATTAAAGCGAGATAGAAATCAGAGATAAACTGTTTTTTTTTGTAAACTGAGAGTTTTTTATTCCAATTTTCTTTTTGAGCGATAATTTCGAGTATTTTTAGACCGTTAATATAGGCAGAGTTAACAACAAGAGGATTATTTTTATATAAAACAGCTTTTTGAATTGTAGTATTAAGGGCATCTTCACAAACAGAAAGCACCCAATCGTTTAACTGATTTTGGGAATATAAATCCATCAATGTTTTAACGGCAGAAATTTTATTTTGTTTTAAATAATGTGCAAGTTTTTTAGATGAAGGCACAGAAAAAGAAGTATCAGATATTTTAGCTTCAATAAAGCGTTTAAGTTCAGAAATATAATCTTTTTCTTTTTCAGAGGGTTCAGTACCTTTTAAGGAATAAAATCCGTTTGAAGCGAATAAAATTTCTTGTTCCCATTTATCAATTTCAGCAGATAATTCAAGGATTTTAATTTTATCAATTTTGTCGTCATTAAGGTCATAAGTAGCGGATTTATTAGTAAAGACAGGGATTTTTCGCAAAGCGAAATTTGAATTTAAATTATTTTTATTAAATAAATTATTCATATTACCTCATTTCTTTCTAATTAAAGTTTTTACTTGAAAGTGAGGAGGAATTAAAAGCAGAGGTGCCAAGCTGAACATAAGCTTTATTAGTATTTAATTTATTATTAAAACTAATCAAAGCGGCATTTTGATATAAATTATTTCTTTTATTCAAATAATACTGAGCTTTTTTTTCAGCATTTTGGCTGATAGTGAGTGCATCAAGTTCCGAATTTAATTTTAAATCCTCCTCCATATTAAGAACTGATTGAGAAGATAAAGCGATATTATTAGCGGCAAGTTTAGCTTTTTGATTGTGCATATTTAAAATAGAATTTAATTTTTTTTGTCGGGCTTCTTCAATACCTTCCTGTCGTTCGTAAGCTGCTTGAAGTTCAGCATTTTTTGCCTGATTTTTAGACTGTTCAATCTGATAAGCAGTGGCTTTTTTTTGTGCAGATATTTGAGAAAGACTGACAGCAGCAGATGCAGCAGTTGCGGCTGTTGATAAAATTGCCGTAGCAGCAATAGCAGCAGTAGAAGCTACAGTTGTTGTGATGATGCACATAAATTACTCCTTTCTTTTGTTTTATAGAAAAATTCAAAATCTTTTTTAAGTTTGATATTTTTAGGATTAGGGTTATCGAAATTAAAACCTAATTTTTTAAGCCAAAGTTTTGCCCCATAATTTGATTTATAAATAAAATTGTACAAAATATCGTATTTATGTGCATTTAAATAAAGCTGATTTTTTAAAACGCGCATAAGAGCTGTTTTATTTTGGCTTATAAAACGGCTGGACAGAAGCCAAACACAAGCAATATCAGCGGATTTATCCTCGACTTTATAAAATCCGCCCATAGCGACGGGGACTCTGCCTGTAGCGTTACCTTGACCGTAAAGGATTAAGAATTTTTCATCTTTTAAGCTTGATAAAGTTTTTTGATACCAATCATTACCGAAGAGGTTTTCAAGTTCTTCTTTATCCTCCCGGCGCAGATTAGAGAGGATAAATTCAATTTCATTAATTTCACTAACATATTTAATCATTTGAATCAGCCACCGTAACATCTAAAGATATAGAATTAATTGTTAAAGGAAACGGGTAAATTTGTTTAATGTGGACAGAAGCATCTTCCGTATAATCACTGAAACAGTGAATATTAACATAGCCTGAATGCAGATAATCAGCATTATTAACGCTGTTGATACTTCTGGGGTTTTGAACCATAGTGCCGTCAGAGCCGATAACAAAAAAGTCTTCTCTTGATTTATCTATACTAATATTAATTGTATTAACAATTTTTAAAAGGCCGTAAGAATTTTCGCTTTCCAGATTTAGTGTTTCGAGTTCAAATTCAAAAGGGAGTCCCGCCACAACTTTTGAAGCAGGGTAATCTAATGCTATAGAACCATTTTGAACTTTTTTATTTTTAATTAAGCATCCGTCAGCAAGTAAATTAACTGTTTCGCCTTCAAGATGATTAAGACCTGTAATTACAGAAACAGGTTCGCCTTCATATTTTAAAGAACAGTCAAGGAAAATGCCGTCGGAGGTTTTTTCAATTATTCTGGATGCCAATCTTTCGATAAACCGTTTATTTTGACCGTTAATATTTCGTTTAACAACGAAATAGACTGCATCTTCATTGCCTTCGCGAATTATTGCTACACTTTCAAATTTACCTTGAGTTTCGTGTTTATGCCAGCCTGTAACCTCTTGTTTTTTATTGTAAGTCAATGCATTAACGGTGCCGTCATCCATTACTGCATATAAAATTCTATAAGGTTCTTTAGCGTAAGCCATATCAACGACTTGTTTACCTTCAAACAAATGGTTAGCGAAAATAGATAATTCTTCACCGTCGTAGCTGTCAGAAACATAAGTATAACCGAGGTCACGGATAACGCTGCCGCCTGATTGAACAAAGAGAATCATATTACCTGAAACAACAGGCATAACATGCGAACATCCGTAGAAACTTTGAGGTGAGGCACTTAAATTATCTTTAGGCGAGAAAGCACCGTCAGAGCCGTTAAGTTTCCATTCGCCGCCTGAGGTTAATAATACAAGGTCATTCATAGCAATAATATGTCTGATTTCATTAACTTCACGTTCCGAGAGGGTTATATTAATTGAATCGGTAGCAGCTAAGGGACGCGAGATATTAAAGTTATTATTAGAAGCTGTTTGGGAGGCTACTAATTGCTGGGGACTATTTTTCAAACAGGCAAAAACTTTTCTTTGTTGAAAATAGTTAACGCAAGCGGGATTATTACTGTTATTGAAAGGATTTGTATAAATTGGAGCAGTTGAGGTCAAATCGGGTTCGATTTTATCATCCGTAAAAGTAGTTGAAGAGGTAGTGCCGACATAGGCAAAAGAGCCGTTAACGCTTCTATAGACGTTATATTCAACTGCATTAGCTACGGCTTGAAAATTAATTGTAATATATTCGGATACGCCCCATGAGCCTTCCTGTTCACCTGTAACAGACACTTTAGAAGAGCAATTGCTTTCTTCATAGGTATCTTTTTTAACGGCAGTAACTACATATTCATAAACTTTAGGGGCGGAGCTGCCGCCGTGCCAGCTTGCAGTTAAATTAGAGGGAGCCGCGATATCGGGTGTAAAGTTTATGGAAGAAAGACTCCAATTATAATGAGAAAGTCTTGATAGTTCAGAGGGTGCATAATTATTATGACAGAGAGTAAGTACATCTGCATTTTGGGCGTATTTCATATTAAACAAATCATTTTCCTGATAGGGAGTTTGAATTTCAACGGGTAATCCTTGATTTTGACCGTCAATATAAAGAATTTGAGAAGCGTTTTTAATAAAGCGGGCATAATTATCTCCCAATTCAATAATATAAGTTTGTTCGGTATTAAAAGAAAAAGGAATAAGGCGGACTTTTTTTGAAGAATTTTTAACTTCGCAAATCAATTCAAGCCCCGGTCGGTTAGAAACACAGCCTTCAGCTCTAACGAAACCGTTTTTTAAAGTTTTAAGACCAATTGAATATTTAGCCAAATCATTTCTGGCATATAAGGCGGGGCTAAGTTCTCCGCCGGTAAAGGATTTTTGAGTATAACGAGTCATATTTTCTCCTATCTGACATCAAACCAGGAACAATTATCAGGAGTTTTAACGAAACCCTCTGAAGCGTTAATGGATTTAGCTTTAGCAATCATACGTGAATAGACAGTTAAGCAATCATTTTGAATATTTCTATTACCCGTAATTGAAGGAGCAGCGAGGAAAGCCAGATACCAGCATAAAGCCATAACAAATTCTGTCGAGAAGAAAGTTTCATTATCAATACATTTTGTATAACGGAGAACAACCGGAGTTTGATTAGTATTAATAACTTTTTGACCGTTGTTATTAGCGGCGACTTCAAACTCAACAATATCGGCGGAATCTGAATAAGGAATAATTTCTCTAGCGAAAAGACAATCGTTAGGGTAATCATATTCATATAAAAATTTAGGATTTTGAGGTATATTACCTGTTAAAGCGAGTTCTCTATAGGAATTAGCGAAATTCCAGTCATAATCTTTAAGAACCTGGTCTTTAGCACTTTCATAAAATTCGTTAAGAACGACAGTATTTTTATCGATTTGATTAGTATTTTGAATTCCGACACTGACGCGTAAATTTTTCAGAGTAACATTAAATATTTTAGCTTTAGTATAATTCATAAAAAAACCTTTCATAGTTTAAGAAAACGAGGGTGTCCGAGAAGTAAAACTTTTATACATCTGAAAATATATTTTGATGAATAAAGTTAATAATTAGTATTTTTACAGCTTATCAGGGGATATATTAATTTAAATAAAAAACAAATAGAAAACAAAAAATAGCGTCCTGATGCTACGCACAGATAACATCAATCTCAGCCGTGGCTTCGTAACTCGTACCCTTCGGGTACTCAGACATACTCAGCCTCGCTGTTTCTTCGATAAGATGTTTAACTGTGCTTCGCAATGGACTTTATTTTTTGTTTTCTATTGTTTTTATATTAACGGAAAAAGGAATTAAAATAAGGCGGGCATAGACGAAGTTATTAAAAAATTCTTAATGAAACAACAGAAAAAGCCCGTTTGTTTGAGCGCGTCAGCGCGAGTTACGGGCTTTTGGGTTGAATTTAGAATTTTAATAACTGAGGAAACAGACCGCTGTTTTTAATTCCTTTTGAAGTTAATATTTTTACAATTATACATCAAAATATATTTTCCGGTGTAAAAAATTTTAGCTTTTGGGACACCCTCGAATAGACCAAATAAATGGAATAAAAAGTCAAGAAAAGGAAAATAATTTATTAATTATGAAAACTTTCCTGAAGACCGTCGGCAATACCTGCGAAAATACCGCCTGTAGAAGGAGATGTACCGGTAACTGTATAAACTAAGCGCATAAAGCCCAAATTACCTTTTGGTAAAAATTTAATTGAACTGACAGCACCTTTTGTAAGATTAGCTGCTAAAATAGTTTCTTCAATCAAATCAACAGCAGTAGAAAAATTAGAAGTTGCAGAAGTTTGAACTTTAATACCGAGACTTGTAAGGTTGTTAAAATCTTCTGTTATTTGAATAAAAAGTTCAACGGGAGTACCGAATGCAATTTCGCGTTTACCCAAATCTAAAACATTGGTAGAAACAGCGGTTGCAGTAATTTTTTGGTCATTAGAAAAAATTGATTGTTCATCTAAAATCATTATTTTATCCTTTCATAAATAAGTATAAATTTATCTAAGCTACAGCAGCTTCAGAGCAAGAAATTTGTTCACATTCTCTAATGGGAATATTTTTGTAATGAAGAACATCTTCATTTAAATATTCTTTAATAGTGAAATTAACATTAGTTTTACTTCTGAGCTGTGCTTCAAAGTACATTAAAACGGTAGTATTACAATAAATGCAAGTTTTACCGGTTTTAGCGAATCTTCTGATTTTGTAGTAAGCTTTATTTAAAAGTGCTTCAATATCAGCAGCGTTAGCGGTAGCGAGGTCTGAGACATCGATATTTGCTATACGGCAGGTAGAACGCCAATCTCTGACAGATAGACCGACATCCATTTTGTAATGATCTTGATATACTTTTCTTTTACCGCCGGTAGAACTTGTTTCAGTAAGTATTCCGTCGTCTTTATGCTGGATACCTGCATTAGAGCCTTGGGGGTAAAGAAGAGAAGTATGTAAATCACCCCAGGTAACGAACCAAACTGAGGTATTATCGGAGCCGGAGCCGCCAGCATCAATAATATTAGAACCAATTTTCTTTTCATCCGCAGATTTTTTTGAATATCTGACGGATAAGCCGTCAAAAGCAGCGGCATTTTCTTTAATGCTTCCGTAAAAAATAGTTTCCTGTAATTTTTGATTCATAGCTTCAATAAAAGCGGAGGATTCAGACAATCTGAAAGCTTTAGGGTTTTCGGATTTTTCCACGAGGTCAACATCAATAATAGAGTACGTTTCTAACATGCCTGTAGTATCTTTAACTTGTTCTGTAGTAGATTTTGAGGTAGGAACATAACCGTAAAGAGTTCTAAAGACAGCAGAGGGAAGACCGGTTCTAATTGTAGTAATATGGCTTGTACCATCGTTACATTGAAGAGCATTAGCATCATGAAGAACTTCATTTGTATCGGTCATCATTTCAATAATTTCAGCGGCAGTTTTGCCGTTTTCCGTTCTTTTAAATTTGTCAGCCAGAGTTAAGTAGCCGGAACCGAGTGTAGTCATTTTTCTTTCCTTTCTTTTTGTAATGTAATCAGTTCATAGTAGGGAATAAAATATCTTCCCTGTTTTCTTTTTGCGGTACAGAAATATTAGCACCGAGGACGGAGTCATTTTGCATTTGTCTGCCAATTTTCCAGAACATTTTAACGATGCCTGGGTGGCAGTTTAAACCTGCCTGTTGCAGTAATATTTGAGTATCGGGGTCAACGAAGCGTGAGTAGGCAAGATTTGCGACAGCCATAGTTTTGTTAAGATTAGCCCCGCCAATTTCTCTATCCGAAACCAGTGCATTTCTGTAATTTTCAGTTTGAAGTCTTTGTTGTTCCGCCATAGTTTTGTGGTAATTATCACCGGTTAACTGTGAAAGCTTCACTGCCATAGACATAATTTTATCAGCGCCTTTTTGGGATAGATTATATTTAGCTGCCAGCTCATTAAATTCATTTAATAAAGCTTCGTCATAGCCATAGTTATCAGGTAATTGAAAACTTGAATAATCATAGAATTCAGGTTTACCAAAGTAATCCGTATCGTTATCTGATTGAGTTTCCTCAATTGAAGTTACGGATTGTTCAGGAGCAAAAGCATTTACTCCTAGTGAATAATTTTTTTGTTCTTGTTCTTCGTTAAGCATTGTATTCTCCTTTCTTTTATGCAACGAATAATGAAAGCAATAAAAATGGCGGTATAAAAACCGCCTGTATTTTATTTATAAATTAATTAATTTTAAGAACTGCTTTTTTCATCGGATATTTTATCCGTATCTTTATCATCTTCCTTTTGTGGTTCAACTTCCGGTAAATCATCCTCAGGTGGGGAAGCCGGTTCTTCGAGTTCAATCGGGGGAGCATCATCATCTTTTGGTGGTGCAGCTTCTAGTGAAACATCATCAGGTTTAGAAGCAGGTTCTTCGGGTTTATGAATAACTTCTTTCTCAGGTATTCTGTCAAGAGGACTTGGTTCCAATTTCCTGTCAAAAGGACTTAAAGCGGGAGGAGTTTGTTCCGGAACATTTTCATCAGGCGGAACTTTAGCACTGCCGTATTCATATTGCAAAAGATATTCATCTGAAATCATTCCATCAACAATATGGTCATGTTCACTGGTTATTGAAATAGTATCACTTCTGCGTCTTTCTATTGAAGAAGAACCTGATTCGTGATGTTTATAAAAGCTTACCGTATCTTGATTTGTAATATCTTTGTTAAAATCCGTATCAGATATATGTACATCTAACCAATCCATTTTAGTTCCGCCATCCTGCATTGAAGCATACAGATTAAAACTGTCACCCAAATCATATTCTAAAGAAAGTTCCGAACCTTGAACATAATGAATTTTACCGCCTTCAAATTGATAGTCACCGTTTTCGGGGACATCAACTTTAATACCGCGTTCAGAGAGGCTGTTTACAAGTCTGTTATAAGAATCATCTATAGAATCGGGAGTAATTGCGTCGGGTGATTTTATTCTGCTGTTTTCAGGAACAAAATTATTTATATCACTTTCCTTTCTTACAGAAAAAATATCAACAATATCGGCATTACCCATTACTTTTTCATTTAATTGACCAACTCTTGGATTATTACCTCCAAAATCAAACAATGACTTTTCTTGGATATCATATTTTGCAGATGCTACGGTTAAGCTGTCATCATCATTTATTTTATTTGTGTCATCAACATAAATACTCATATTATTTTGATATAAGTTATCAGTTTTTTGTTCAATTGTTTCAGACTCGCCAGCTTCTTCCTCCGCATTTAAAGCATCTAAAGGTAATAAGGAGCACGATAATAATTACTCAAATCATCATTGTTAATACTCATACAATTAATAAAACCTTCTTGACTATTTAAGTAATAAAATCGGCAAGCAAATAAAAAACTTTAGCTAATGAAGAAGATTAATTAATAAATATTTACAAATCTTATTTATTATCAGAAGGTTTAAACTGTTGATTTTCTAGGGTATTAATTTTCTGACCGAGAGCTATAACTGTTTCGGTTAATTGTTCAATGTAGTCAACAAGTTCTTCATTTTTGTGTATTTGGAAACATAAAGTCGATTTAAGATTATAAAGTTCCATAGAAACAACAGGATTTATATTTTTAAACAGTATTTTAAAGCCTAATAAATTTAAACATTTATAAGTTTCAGAAATAAAAACAGGAAAATATTTATTAATTGTTTTATTATCAAAAACAATGTTATTAAATTTAGCATTTTTTAAACCGATTTTTTGAGCTTGTTTATCATCTAATTTTTTATCGGATTTAATAAATTTAATTTGTTTATTAATAAGCTCGATATTGTAATTAGCTTTTAACATTTCTTCCGTATTATCGGAGGAGCCTTGGTCAACAATAACCAATTCGTAGTTTTTGCAGGTATTATTCAGTATATTATTTATTTTTCCCTCCAAACCTGAGGAATTGTTATAAACAGTCAAAATAACGGAAAAGAATTCATTATAGAATTTTTTAGGTAATTTATCGTTATTTGGAAGGGGATATATTTTATATCCCAAATAATCGGTTAAGACAGTGAAAAATCTTTCTAAGACGTGAGCCATTGTAGCTTCATCATTAGTTTTTTGTTCCGAGGGGAATTCATCATCATCTATTTGGTAAGTTAAAAGATTTTTTAATATATCAGATTTAATAAAAAACATAGTACCGGCTAAGTAATATTTGTAATCGGATTTAATATTAAATCTGTTTTTTAAGACATCAAGAAATAAATTATCATCAGGAGTATGTAAGAATCTTAAAATAAATCTGGAATCAGCGACCATACCGATATCAGGGGTTCTAATCAACTGCAAATTCCGTTTAAATATTTTTTTAGATTTAAGATAAGAATCAATAAGATGTTCGCCCCAAAAATTATCTGTAAACTTATAACCGTTAAGATTAATGAAAATATTTTTTTTATTTTTTGTATGAATTTTTAAAACGCAGTCATAATCCTCCAAATTAACGGAGCGTATAATTTTGAGAAAAGGCAAAATATCGTAGCCTTTATTTTCTACTTTAATGATTTGGGCATCAGGTTTAAAGTTTAGGATACTTTTTGATATATTTGGATTAAAATCGCAGACAGAAACAAATAAATCCCATTCGCAGTCAACAATATTTTTAAGGCTATTTAAAATGTAAGGCAATTGTTCAAAATAATACAAATGAACGTGAACGAGTAGTTTTTTCATAAAGGTATTATAATAAATCGAAGAAAAAATGTAAATAAAAACTATTTAGGTGTAGAAATAAAGCAGGCAGGTCGTGTCCAACAATTTAATTGAACACGACCTGCTACTACTAAAAAATGCTATTAATTTTTTAAGCCAAGAAATTATTATTTTGAGTTTGTCGATTGCTATCTTCTATTATTTTAAACTTTTCCAATGTTTGTAAAGCTGATTCTGTAAGGTTAGGACAAACGGATGCACCAAATTTCAATATTGGATTAGGATTATCTATAAATTTTGTACTTCCGTCTGTTGAATTCCATTTTATAGCAGGTGCCAATTTGGGTATGGAGCCCTTTCTTAAATCAGCCGAATTAATAGCTGTTTCAAAAGGTTGTATAGTCATTTCTTCTCTCTCTTTCCATTTATTAATTTATACAGGTTAAAATTAAATATGAACACTTAATATATTTTATATATATAAAAAATATAAAAAATTAACAAATTTGCGAAGATGAATTTACAAATTTTAACAAATAATTTATTTTAGTGCTATAATTAGGTTATGAATGAAAAAGAGATAAAGAAAATAAAATTAACAAAACAAAAAAATATATAATATAAATAGGGTTTAATTTCGCCTTTTTTTGTCTATCTTGGCCTGCTTCTTAAAGAATTATAAATATTTAAATGATATCCAAAAGGAAAATGGTAATAATAATAATAT
>CAJOJP010000033.1:27607-30090 GCA_905234915.1 Candidatus Gastranaerophilales bacterium | reverse complement strand
TTGTTCTTCTTCTTGTAATTTTTTGTTTTCCATTTTGAAAACCTCCATTTCTATATTAATGTACTTTGGAGGTTTACACAAAATTATTTATGGTTTCCCATAGTAAGCAGAAATTTTGGGTTGTGATTTTTTACATTGTTCAAAGATTTTAATTCTCTCTCTAGTGTTGTATTTTCCATAACAGTATTAGCGACTTGATAGTATTCAGTATATCCGTCTTTAAATGCAACAAAATCAATTTCGACATTGTAAACTTTGCCTGTAAATACTTCATATCCGCGTCTTAAAAGCTCCAAATATACAATATTTTCTAAAATATGACCAAAATCAACGAATTTTGTTCCGAGCAAATAATATCTGAGACCAATATCTACAAGATAATATTTGCCGTTTGTTTCAAGATATTGTTTACCTTTGACATCATAACGATTTGCCTTATATAAAATATAACTTTTGCACAATGCTTCCAAATAATTCTCTACTGTGTGATTAGAAATCTTTTTACCATTCGATGCCATTGTATCGCTAATTTTTTTAGCTGAAATTGAATTACCGACATTATCAAACATAAATTTAACTATGTTTTCCAAACTTGTAACATCTGAAATTTTATTTCTTTGAACAACATCTTTAAGAATTACCGTATTATAAATGCCGCTCAAATAAGTTCTTATTTGTTCTTTTTCATCCTTAAGTTGTAATACATACGGAAAAGAACTATTTTCTAAATATTTACGATATTTAGAGTGAATATCCGATTTTTCTTTGAATGATGATAAATATTCTTTAAAAGATAAAGGCAGCATTTTTATTTCTACATATCTGCCTGACAATAAAGTTGCCAGTTCTCCGGACATAAAATACGCATTTGAACCTGTTATGTAAATGTCGGTATTTTCTTTTATATACAATCCGTCAATTGCTTTTTGATAATCTTTGACATTTTGAATTTCATCCAAAAAAATGTAGTTTTGTTTATCTTTATGCAATTTTGATTTTATATATTCATAAAGTTTTTTATAATCCGTTAATTCTTCATTATCCGGATCTTCAAAATTAAGCGATATTATTTGCGATTTTTTTATACCGTTTTTGAACAAATACTCTTTAAAAAGCTCTAATAAGGTGGATTTACCGCATCTTCTTATACCTGATATAACTTTAATCAGTTTTTTATCCTTAAAGCTAATTAGTTTTCGTAAATATTCACTGCGTTCTATCATACAAATATTATAAATGATTTTTTTAAGATTTCAAGTTTTAGAAATATACTTCCAAAAGTTTATGATTTAATCTAATTTTGGAATTGTATTTCCAATTTTTTAACACAAGCAGACAAGTTTTGTTCAATTTTATCATTGAACGCGAAGAAAAACATCAGCTTGCAGTCTTATATTTGTTATAGACACATTAACTTTGCGGCGGTAAATCAAAAAAGCACCAAAACAAAGTCCATAATAAAAGATAAATTACAGATAATACATTTGTAATTATCATTATTATTTTAAATACCTTTTTTACTATTTCATTTTTAGAAAATTTTATTATCAAATTAAGTATTATTGCTAAAAAGAAAGGAATATAATACGACAATATAAATAATATTGTCGTATATATAAAATCAATATAATCTGAACGATATAAATTATTCCAATTTGTACGATTACAATCAATTATTGTTACAATTGTTCCCAATATAAAAAATATAAAAATATTGCTTTTTGAAACTTTTATTAAAATATCAAAAAGTATTTTTTTTTGTCTTTCGTTTAAAATAACAATATCGGTATTTAAAATTTTTTTAAAAGTTGAAATCATCTTTTTTACTTTCACCTAATTTTGCACTCTTAGGTATTATAACATGATAAATATAAAAGTATGGTATAATTTCACCTTTTTCCTGCCTGTTTCTGCCTACTTTAATTAACTCACCCGCATTTTTATCGTCATTAAAATCATAAACATCCGTAACAAGTAAATCAATTTCACCATTTTTATTTATATGCATATTTTAAAGCTAAGATATTAAGTATAGTGCTGATTGTTTGAGGATTTAATAAAGAACCGAAAATACCGCCTAAAACTTCACCTATACCGCCGCCTTCAAAGCTTGCTTTCATGTCATCTGAAAAATCTGTTTTTTCTGCTTCACCGGCAATTATTCCGGAGGTGCCGCTGCCGTATTTATCGGTAAATCTTCCTATATCATCCCTCGGATGTTCAGATTCGTTCTATGTTTTGTTCATAATAAAATCTCCTTTCTGTTTTAATATCTAATCTGGTGTAACAGCTCCGAAAAGTGTTTTCTTTTTTTGCAGTACTCTAAAATTTCGGAAATCATGACCACCGGCTAAGCCGGTGGTTTGTTCTGCGGCTATAAGCCACTGTTACCTGCTTGGCTCTAAAGAGCCACCGAAAGTTCGCCTCTCGCACTACATGCTACACAAGTTCTAACGAACATTGTTATTTGTTTTTATTAATTA
>CAJOJP010000033.1:0-27514 GCA_905234915.1 Candidatus Gastranaerophilales bacterium | reverse complement strand
GTTGAAATTAACAAAATAGGTATGAAGAATCCGATTTGAAAATTTTTTCTTGAGTAAAATTACTTGGAGCTAAAGCGACTGGGAACTCACCTGCATAGCAGGTGGTTTATTTTCATTTCATTCCAATAAAAAGTCCGGTTATTTACCGGACAGATTAATAAATAAAGAAAAGAAAGCAGGAAATATTTTATTGTATTTACTGCTTTCGAGTCAATAAAGGTGTGTATTGGAATGTTAAAATGTCAAATGTAGGGGTCAAAATTAGAGTCTAAAATAACGGTTTCGTCATGTTCATCAATAAGGTAGGAATAATAATTAATTGCATAAATTCCCATCATAAGGCTGTCAGCGAAGTCAGGGCTTTCACCGTGTTCTGCTTTCATCTCTTTTTTAGACTGAATAAAAATCTGACCGTTAGGTTTATATAATTTTTTAATATATTCTAATTGAGATATAGTGAAATCAGAAGATATTTTAAGCCATTCGTTATCGATGTAATCTTTAAGAGTGAGATATCCGTCAGCGCGCCTGTTTAGTGCATTAGGGCGGTTAGAAGAAGCCGCGCCGTTAAATTTAATGGTTTTAGGAATTACGTTTTTTATGCTTACGTAGATAGAGTACCCAAGACCGTCTGCATCAAGGATAAGCAAATCGGGCTTATAGCGTGAATACATATTAATAATTCTACCTTTAGTGATATCCGTATCAGGTTCAGACCAATGTTCCTGTTTAGATAAAAGCCACTGAGAGGAGCTTTTAGCTTCGATGAGGGAAGCGACGCAGAGGTCGCCGCCGTTACCGGCGAGGTCAACGGAAAGACATTTAATATTGCGGTAATTTTCATCACGGAATACTAAATTTTTGGCTTTATCAAGTTTAATGGAGGAGAATAAGAAATCGTTTGAAGAATCAAGGGGATTGCCCTCCCAAATATACTCATAGTCTAAGATATTGCGTTGTTTGCATCTAAGAGCCTCATCAATGAGTTTTTGGGGGCAATGCTTGTTGTCGTAGAAATTAATTTTAATATGGAGACAATCATCCCTTGAAATAAATTCGGAATAAACGGGGTCATAACGAAGTAGCCTGTTCATGGAGAAAATAACAATGGAGTTCTTTTTTCTAATGGTAGGGATAATAACATCGAGAGTAGATTTCGTAATCGCCTGAGCCTCGTCAATCCAGAGTATATCAACGCCTTCAAGACCTTTAATATTAACCTTGCCCTGTTCACGAAAGCCTTTAAAAATGATACTTGAGCCGGATATATTATGGATTATTTTATTTGACTTAACAGTGAAATTTAAATTAAAGTCATTAATCAAGTCGAAAAAGATTTTATGAACGCTGTCAGAAATAGAAGCTTGAGTTTCTCTGCCGCAGCAGACTCTAACGTTTCGTTTTTCAGCGAGCCAAAGAATAATTCTTGCAATACT
Source organism: Candidatus Gastranaerophilales bacterium (assembly GCA_905234915.1). GTDB lineage: Bacteria > Cyanobacteriota > Vampirovibrionia > Gastranaerophilales > Gastranaerophilaceae > Avigastranaerophilus. The sequence goes on along the minus strand of CAJOJP010000033.1, from coordinate 26,078 downwards.
TTGGGATTTACCACCACCCCTTCCTCCTTCGATTAAAAAGTAGTTATAGTTATTAATATTAAGAATAAGCGGAATAAGTTTATCGGGAACATTTAAAATTTCAGGTAATTCAATCATCGTTACAAAATTTATTTTCCTCCGTATTAGGTGCATCGCCGACATTAACAATAAGTTCTTTGCCGTCAATAAAAACGCTGCCCATAAAATTAACCGGGGCGGAAGATTTATCTTTATCGTTATAAAGACCGCAGAGTTTACCTTTAAGTTCTTCAGCTTTTAAGAAAAGTGATATATCGGGAGAAAGTTCATCATCTTTCCCGCGTTTATTAAGAGCCATTTGCTGAACTGTCTGTAAGTTTTCAAAAGATTCATTTTTAGAGTAAACAAAATTTTCATCAATTTTTGATGATTTTTTTTTTCTAGCCATATACCTCCTAAAAAATTTATATTAACTAAATAACTTATTATAGACATTCCTGTTATAATGGAAAAAGGACAATGAAAAGCATAAAATTTGCAGACACAAAAGATATAATATATATATTTATTACATTTATAATAATGTTAAGCATTATACTAGCGGTAATGTATTTGCAAAAAAATAACTTTATGTACAATGATGATCAAGCATTTGGTTTTGCAACAGCAGATACGATATTTAGTGCTGTATATAATGCTCCCGGTGGCGGATTTTTAAGTCATTTTTGCAATTGTTTTTTTGGTTCGGTATTACCGGTAGAACTGGGAATACACCCGGGAGATTTTGCGGGGTCGCATCAGGCTGTAATTAACGGTATAATAACATCTATAGCATTTATATCAAGTGCATTATTTTCCGTTTTTTACAAAAAATCAAAAATTATATTCATATCCGCCCTATTATTTATTTCTGTATTTTCATTTTATTTTATAATTCAACCTGAAAATATAACTTTATTTTTACTGCATAATAATTTTTACAGATATATATTAATACTTATATTTTTTAACTATTTAATATTAAAAAATTCTCAAAATATATTATATGTAAAAAAGAACAGTGTAAAAAAAATAGTATTATTATCAATATTAAGTTTTATATGCGGAACATGTGTAGAGAATATAATAGTAACTGTTTTCACATTTTATACGATATTAATAATATATAATTGTATAACAAAGTTAATATTAAGAAACAAGCCGGAAATAATAGTAAAACAATATACATATAAGCTGAATTTCAATTTTTATATACCGTTTATAGTATTTATAATATCAGTAATTTTTTATGTTTTTTCGCCGGGATGTAAAGAGATAGCGCAGGCAAGAAATATAGATTTATATTCGCTGGAAAAGTTTTTAGAAATAAAATCAATTTTTTCAATAAATTTAATATTTGAGTTTATGCAAAAATTTATTGATTTATACATAATAAAAATACAGGCATACTGGGTTACTATAGCCATATTTATAATTACAGGAATAAAATTAACCAATAAAGTTTCAGATATAAAAAAAATAATATTACCGCTGATAATATTAATATCGATATTAATGGGGATATTGGCATTATATTTAACGGGAAAAACAATGGGTGGTTGTTTTTGGATTGAATCAGAAAAAATAGTAACATATTTCAAAATTACAATTATGGCACCGTTATATATGTATATAAGCTATACAATAAAAAAAATAAAAAATAAGAGATATAAAATTATAATAAGTTTAATATTTATAGTTTTATCGATAATAACAGCAGCAAAAATCAATATTAAAGATGCAGATGAATACAGAATATCAGCGGGTCATAACCGAAAAATGCTGGGAGAATATAAAGAATATATATATGAAAGTGAAAAAATAATAAGATATTATTATTTAAAAAATGAAACAGCGAAAATAAGACCATATAATAAAATGGGATATGTAATATTCAGTAAAGAATTTAGCGGTGAGTTTCCTGCATATTATTTTGACATAATATACAGAGATATGTCAGGAAATAAAATAAAGCTGCCGGAATTTAATGAAAATGCAATAGAGTTATTTTATAAAGCCGGAGGCAGTTTTCAGGAAAATGAAATAAAAGAACATAAGTTTACAAATTTATTAGATAATAATTTTGTTTTGAATAACAAGTAATTAAAAAGTGTCAGGCTGTATTTTTTATTTTTTTTATTTTTTTTGTAACGAATTATGAAATTTTTATGATATTTTAAACAAACGGTAATTAATATTTTTTTTATATATATAGAGGATTTTATAGTAAAAAAGAGAACGGTATAAACATGGGTGGAAAAATAGAGCAGGGAAACAGTTATGTAAACCAATTCAGGGATATATTATACAATGCCGGTTATGACCAAAATAAAATAATGGGAATAACGGATGAAGAAATAATTGATATTTTTAACAGAGCGGATGAAGCAGACGGAGTAAAAGACAATAAGATTAATCCGCAAAAAGGTTTATTTGAGGAATTAAAGAACAATTACAATATAGATTTTGAAGCTGCATTAGAAAAGAGTATTATAGGCGGTGGCAGTCAAACAGAAGCGGCAGTAGAAGGAGCTCCGTTAGATACATTATTCCAACCAAAAGATTTAGCAGTTTCAGACAATTTTAGTCCAACAATGACAGTATATATTGATAATAATCCACAAATTGAAATAATAGTACCGGGACAGAAAAAAGCAGACAGCAATAAGAATAATATACAATATAGTGTAGTAAACAAAGATAGCATAAAACAGCAGAATATAGGAACAAAAAAAAGTAATAAAAACAATAGTGCAAATGGCGTAGATGGAGTAATAAATGAAGGAATCAAACAAAGTAATCAAGGGGGATGCTGGCTAATTTCCGGTGTAATGGCATTAAATTCGACGCCAAAAGGAAAAGAAGCAATAAAAGACGCAATAACAGTAAATGATGACGGCAGTGTAACAGTTAATTTTAAAGGTGTAGGAGCTGAATACACAATAACACCTGATGAGATAAAGAAATATGATACTGACAACAATTTAGAAGATTTATATTCAAACGGTGATAATGATATGCTGGTATTAGAAATTGCGGCAGAGAAACTAAGACAGGATATAAATTCAGGGAAAATAAATGTAAATTCAAACAGCGCGACAATAAATGCAGCAAGAAATGATATAAATGCAGGAACGGCAAACCAGTTAATGTATTATTTAACGGGAGTTGAAGCAGAGGAATATAATGAAATAAATTCAAATAGTATGAGAACGATATTACAGAATGCGTTAAATGACGGAAATACGGCACTAAGTTTTTCATTAAGAGCGAAAGATAATAAAGAAACTAATTTCAGTGCGAATTTAACCAACGGTGAAAAATATTCGGTAAATATAGGGCCTGAAAACGGGCATGCATTTGCAATAACGGGATTAACAAAAGACACGGTAACATTTGTAAATCCTTATGATACATCAAAGCCTTGTACAATGACCTGGGACGAATTTGAGAAATTCGGAGTAAGCATGATAGCGAGTGCAAAGATATAATAAAAAAATTTATTGACCAAAATAGAAAATTTAATATAATAGATTTATGAAAAGAATTTTATATTTAGTAATATTTTTATGTATTTGTCCAATAGTTACCGATGCTGCCGAGTGGGAAAAATATAATACCGGCGCATATATAGATACAACAAGTATAAAGCAGGCAAATGACGGTAGTTATAATTTTCGATATCGAATAATAAACGGACAAAAGATATTAGAAGATGAAGAAATAAAACAATATAGTAATCAGGCTGCATATACTATATTGAATGCTAATATTGATTGTCAAAGAGGAACAATGTATCGAAAAGGAATGGCAATCTATAATATAGATAATCAATACATATACGGAAGAGAATATAAATCAACAGATATAAATAATAAGCATTATATAGATCCATATTCAGAGGAAAAAGTTTTATCAGATTATGTATGTACATATTTTATGAATAGGATATTAAAAACAAAGATAAAAAAAGAAAGTACAATAACAAATGAAGAAGTTGATTTAACGGGATATATGGCAGAGCTTGAGCGTTCAGTGAAGTCAAATTGGGTGGCAAGTGAAATCAAAGAAAATGAAAAGACGGTAGTATTATTCAGCGTAAATCGAAACGGAGATATAATCGGAGATATAAAAGTTATTAAATCATCAGGCAATGAAGAAAATGATGCGAAAGCAATACAGGCGGTAAAAGCATCAGAGCCGTTTTATCCGTTACCGAAACAATATAATGGAAATAAAATAGATGTTGAATATACTTTTGACTATAAGATGATAGAAAAAAAGGAAAAAAAGAAATAAAAAAAAGCCGTCAGATATTAGAGAAGGGTAAAATATAGAGATATGGTAATTGCTGACGGCAAGCAATTTTGGTTAAGATATATATTTAAGAAAAAATCAATCAATAATTTTGACTAATTTTTTAGTACCGTTAAAATCGACTGAATACTGATAAATTTTACCGTTTTTAAATTCTCGATTTAAGCCGAATACAAATCCCATATTACTTTTAGTAGCGGGAGAGCAATCAATGTTTTTCCATTGGAGTTTTTGCATTTTTTTAATAAAAGCATAAGTATTTTTACTTTTAGGTCTAATAACTTCATAAATACCTTTTTTTATATTGAACTGTGTAAGTTCAGCGATAAGAGTACCGCAGACAGAACAAAGAGCGACCTCAAGTTTTCTGTCCCTAAAAAAATCATCAGAATTTAAGAATACGCGAACAAAAGGCGTGTTATTATGCCTGCAGCACATTATCATAGTCCAATCCCCAATCTTAACTTATCTAACTTTTAATTTATATAACTGAGCAAAATAAATCAAATCATATAATAAATCTAACCTAATAATTTGTTGATATAATACTAACATACATAATTTTTCCTGAATATATCTAAGTACAAGTTTTTTACATTTCTTTACAAATTACAAAAATAAAAGAGAGTAAAACTTTTAGCGAGCGGGTTAAGCCTTATATTAACTTAAGTTTTTAGAGTGTGTTCACACTCAGGTAGAATGTTACGTTCAAACAGTGTGGCTCTTTCTATTGTTTCATTAACAATTTTTAAATAACTTCGTCTATGGTCTTTCAATTCATATATTTTTATTTTATTTAGTTTATTTATTTACCGGACGTTATACTAGTATAACGTTCTGTAACTAACTGGACTTTTTATTTCCGAAATTTTAGAATACTGCAAAAAGAAAATACTTTTCGGAGCTGTTACACCCGCTTATTTCTTAAGCCGCACCAGCTATTTTTTTATTATTTGCTAAAGAAATGCGCGTGCTCAATGCTCCTCAAAGTATTTTCTTTTTTTCGTTTTTTATTTCAAAAAGTCCAATTATTTAAGGAACGCTCTACTAGTGAATAAATAAGCACATTTTAGAGTCATGCCGGAGTTATTTCAGCATCTAACAAGCACAGTCAAATACTATAAATATTGAGGAAAGAGGGGAATTAAGCAATAAAAAAAGACATAAAAGGCTTCCGATTTAACGAACTCAGTAACCATTTCGGAGTAAAAGCAAAAGAAGCAAACTCTTTTCAGTCATGCGGTAAAAATACCGTCAAGTGACAGACTACTTTAGTCTAAGTTCCAATCTTGATATCATAATAACATATCTAACATGCGTTTCGTAACATCTAAGACAATTTTGTTACAAAAATTAACAATTAAAGAGATAAAAAAGAAGGAAAAAATATGGATTTAGGAATATAATAAAGAAACAAGCGGGTGTAATTCAGTGGTAGAATGCAACCTTCCCAAGGTTGACGCCGGGGGTTCGAGTCCCCTCGCCCGCTGTTAATGTGTGCAAATAAAAATGCCGAAAAAAGAGAGATGGGAAATACAAGAATGAATAATAGCAATTCTCTTTCGATAACGTCAGATATATATAAATCCAATAATTACTATATTATATTTGAGCTAAGGAGTCGAAAGTATGCGGTTAATATTCAAAATGTAGTAGAAGTAATAAATCTGCCCGCCATAGAAATTCCTGAATCAACTCCCGAGGGTATAATAGGGTTATTGAATTATAACGGAAGGATGATAAAAACAGTAGATTTATGTCCGTTTTTAGGATTTGAAACATCGCAATTTACAATAAATAACCGCCTGATAATAGCGAAGGTAAAAGAGGAATATTTTGCGATACATACAGAGAATATAGAAACAATAACAAAATTTGAAGAAGAAAATTTTCAGAATGTACCATTTTCGGTAAAAGATTCGTTATTAAAACAAATATATAAATCTGAAAAAGGTAATGTAAATATAATAAACAGCGAGATTTTATATGATTTAATATCACAAAAGAATAATCAAAGGAGCAAAATCAACTATTTAAATTTATTTCCAAGTGACTCAAAATCTTTACAAATATTGAATTTAAGAGCACATAGTACAGAATTAGCGCAGGAAGCATTTGCATTTCCAACAAATTCGCAATCTGTAAAGCAGTATATTTTATTTATTATAGACAATCAAAATTATTTTATGGATATAAAATATGTAAAAGAATTTATATCCTTAAAGAGGCTGCACATAACGAAGCTGCCATATACGGGGGATTATATAGCGGGCATAGTAAATGTAAAGGGAGAATTTTTAGTAGTATGTGATTTAAAGAGATTTTTAAATAATGGCGGAACTGATAGTTATAAGAGTAAGAAACTGATAGTAGCGGAGGGCAGGAATTTTAATATAGCATTTTTGGTAGATGATATAAAATATATAAGGAATTTAAAAGACATACAAAAAACGAAAATATATTCAAGCAGCAGTAATTATATATATGCAGAATTTATGGAAGATGATGAGTTATACAGCATATTAAATTTTGAAGAAATTATAAATGATGACAGATTATATATAAATATAGAATAAATATTCATAATAATATTTTAAAAATAGCTTTTTTAACTAATTTAGGTTTATGGATAGATAAAGCGGGCATGTGAGCATCCTGAGGGAAGAAAATAAGGAAGTTATCAGGATTAGCAATAAGCTTATTCACATCAGCGGATAAGAACATAACGTCAAGATTTTCATTATAAGCTTCTATAACGCTAGTGTTGTTAATATTAGTATAGCCCATAAGTTCTTCACCTGATATAACCAATTGAATATCAATATATTTTTTATGAGCTTCGAGTTTTTGAATAGGTTTAGTTTGATATTCCTGCAAATTAAGGAATACATCATCTGTTTTTAATTCGTATCTGCCGCAGTCCATTTCAGCCAAATTATGAGATTTAATAAAATTAAGAACCAAATTAAAGTTTTTATGTAAAGTGGTATAGCATTGCAAATTTTCCAAAGAATCAATAATCATCGAGCAATCCTCCTAATTGCCATGATAACATAAAACTTTACAATTGTTAACTAAAAAAGGCAATTTTTATAAAAAAAAATACTTTATATATACACAGAGGGAATTAAAAAATAACAAATCAAAGATTATAGGGGATTAGAAATAATGAACGAGTTACAATTAGATGTAGTTCTTGGAACTATTAGTGAGCCTGTAAAAAATGTATATAAATTAGAGACAAGAAAGCAAAGAGAAGAGATACAAAGAATTTGCAGAATATTTAAAATAAATGATGAACAAAAAATAAAGCATAAAATGATATCATTAAAAAACCTATCAACCATGAAGGTAGTATTTAGTAACAACTAAGCGAAGCCGGGGTGGTAGGCAGTCGGATACGAATAGTCCTTAGTGAAGCCTGTTGAAGAATACATGCGAACAGCGGGAATATTATCGGAATCGCAACTGACATTAAGTTCTATAGGAGTATTTCCGTTTACAATTGAATAATTTAAGAGATCAGATAACAAGTTTTTAATTAAAATAATACTAAAACAGTTACCTCTGTACTTCTTAAGAATAGCCGTAACAGGTATATTCGCAATTTTATCGTTAGTTAGGTTCGCAAAGCAGAAACCTACGGGTTGATTTTTATGGAGTAGTATTTTAGATACCTCCGGTAAGAACAGCCCGTAGATGTTTTCTGTTATTTTATGAACAATATCGCAGCAGCCGTTATAAGTAGTGAAGCGGCAGTCAAAGAGTGCGTCCGAGGAGTCTTTAAAAGACTGGAGAATTACTTCCGGAGCAATTTTAAAGTATGAGCTGTTCCAATTTGTGATAGAGAAATTGTCATCAAGCTTTTTAGTTTGTATATTATTTATTTTATTAGCGAGTAAAGGGTCAAGCAAATTCAAGTGAAAGACGGTAGTATTTACTGTTTTAAAACCGTAGGCAGAGATATTGGAAGCGAAGGCAGATTGTTTACCGAGCATAGGGTAGGTAACTATTTTTTCTTTCATTAAATTTTTATTTATTTCAATAAATTTTTCAAGGAGGAGACTACGTTTTTGATTTAAATTTTGTGTACCGATACAATGAATAATATTTAATTCTATAGCTTCCGAGATGATTGTAGTATAAGCGAGGAAGCCTGTCGGGATATCATCTTCAAGAAGGAGGATACAATTAATAAGACCTTTTTTTATGCTCTCGATAAAAGATTTATAATCAAGAGGTTCCAATTCAAATTTATAATCTTTAAAAGCAGATTCTTTAAAATTATTATATAATCCCAAAAAGCTTTTGTAATAGCAATCGCTGTATAGTTCAGTTTTATAAAAAGAGGTAATGTTCATAAATATTCCTGTTATAAATCTATAAGGTGAGCCATTTTATCTATTTTAGTGTGAATATATTTTTCGTTATATTGATTTAGTGGAGTTTTAATAGCAATTCTTTCGGTAATTTCAAGTCCGTAGCCGTTGAGAGCTATTATTTTAGCTGGATTATTAGTAATCAATTTAAATTTAGTGTATCCTAAGTCACGGAGAATTTGAGCACCGATGCCGTAGTTACGCAAATCAGGCTGAAAGCCGAGGGAAATATTAGCTTGAACGGTATCCTGGCCGTTTTCCTGAAGAGCGTAGGCTTTAATTTTATTAACAAGACCGATACCTCTGCCCTCGTGACCTCTAATATAGACGAGAGCGCCTTTCCCGTAATTTTCGATAGCACGCAGAGCGTATTCTAATTGATTTTGGCAATCGCAGCGTTTAGAGTGGAATATATCACCGGTTAAGCATTCAGAGTGAACACGAACCATGGGTATTTTATCAGAGCCGTCGTCTTTAACGATAGCAGCCTGTTCGGGGCCTCCGAGGGTATTAATATAGCCATAGACTTTAAAATTGCCGAAATCTGAGGGGAGATTAGCGGAGGCTTCACGTTTAATAAACATTTCTTTTTTAAGTCTGTATTCAATCAATTGAGCGACTGTAATAAATTTAAGGTCATGTTTTTTAGCGAATTGCATGAGATTATCTCTTCTGGCCATAGTACCGTCATCATTAACTATTTCGCAGATTACGGCAGCGGGAGTCAAACCGGCGAGGCGGGCGAGGTCAACGGAGGCTTCGGTATGACCGACTCTTTCAAGGACGCCGCCTTTTCTTGCGATTAAAGGGAAGATATGACCGGGGCGTGAGAAATCAGAGGGGGAAGCATCATCAGAAGCGGCGATTTGAATTGTTTTAGCTCTGTCGTATGCGCTGACGCCTGTAGTAATACCGAATTTTTTAACAGCATCAATACTTTGAGTAAAAGCAGTGCCTTTAGGGTCGGTATTATTGGTGACCATAGCAGATAGTCCGAGTTTTTTAGCTTTATCTTCGGTCAAAGCGAGGCAAAGTACACCGCGGCAATGGGAGATAAGGAAGTTTACAATTTGAGGTGAAGCGAATTGAGCGGGAATAATGACATCACCTTCATTTTCTCTATCTTCATCATCGGCGGCAATAACGGGTCTGCCGTGTTTAAAATCTTCAATAGCTTCATCAATGGTATTAAATTTAATTTCAGTCATTTTATAGGAATCCGTTTTCTGTTAAAAACTCATAATTAATATTAGTATCTTTATTTGATTTTACTATTTTTTCAACATATTTGGCAAATAAATCGGTTTCGATATTAACGAAATCACCTTGTTTTAAAAAAGGGAGATTAACTTCTTTCAGGGTAGAAGGGATTAAAACAACGGAGAAGATGTTATTTTCAATGGAAGCAACAGTTAAACTTATGCCGTTGACGGCAATAGAGCCTTTATAAATAACGTATTTAGTGAAATTTTGAGGTAATTGAAAGAAGAAGTGTTTAGAGAAACCGTCATTTTGAGTTTTAATAAATTTAGCAATGCAGTCGATATGACCTGAAACAATGTGGCCGTCGAGTCTTTGAGATAGGGTAAGGGGGCGTTCAAGGTTAACGTAATCGTTAAGTTTTAAATTTTTGAAGTTAGTAATTTTTAGAGTTTCATTAGAAGCCTGAACGGTAAAAGAGTTTTTATCAAATTTTGTAACAGACTGGCATGCGCCGTTAATAGAGATGCTGGAGCCAATTTTAACGTTAACGGGAATTTTATTGCATTGAATAGTAATTTCCATACCCTCATTAGAGAGTTTAATATTTTTAACTATACCCAATTCTTCAATCAAGCCTGTAAACATAAGATAATTTTAGCATATCAAAATTATAACTTTAACTTTTGTAACGATTTTTTAAAAAATTATTAAAGAAAAACACAATTATGCCGATATAAAGTATATATAAGAAAGAGAAAATAAAAAAGGAGAAAAAATGACAAACCCATCATCAATACCGGAAGGATTTAACTATAGAGCCTTATTTTTAAAATCAACAGAGAATTTAAAACATATTACTGCTGCAGTTACAACAACAACAACAGTTACAGGTGGTGTTACAAACGTTCAAACTACAACTACTTGTATTACAACTGATACAGCTACTACTCCAAGTTACTTAGATGGTCTTAATCTTGCAGAACTTGAAGAAATGGATACAAATCATGATGGATATTTAACAAAAGCTGAATTTGAAAAGGCAATAAAATCTAATAATGCAACTCAGTATAACACTCTTACCTCTACTGATATAACAAGTTATTGGAATGGCTATTTAAGCACTTTTAATACATATACAACAAGTAATAGCATTAGTATTGATAATACATTTAAAACTGTTACAACGGTTACAGAAAATCTTCATGAAACTGGAAGTGCCAGATATACAACAAATACAGAAACTCAGCTTGTCGGATGGATTATGCAAGAAGGAGATACAGCAAAATATGGTTTAACGGAAAATGATGATGTATTGAGCAATGAAGCCTTTAGTGACACGATTAGTTCTATTGAAACTGAAGGAAAATTTAAACAATATATTTCTGAATTATCAACAACTGCGAAGGATATATGGAATACTACGTGGGCAACTGAGAGTACCATTAAAGGACAAGTTGAAATGGTATTTAAATCTTTATCTCCGGATGAACAAGACCAAGATAAGCTAGAGGATTTAATATTGAAATTCAAAAGTTTATATGAAATGCAAAATGAAAACTTAAAAACTGCATTAAAAGGAATAACCATAAGTAGTAACGCTGAAACAAATAATACTAATGCAAGAGTACTTAATGAAGTTATAACATTAATAGATGATCAAAGTGACGATTTGAAGGATTTTATGACGGCATTCGGTGATAGTAGCAGTTCCGGTAGAGTCATAGGATTAATAGAAAATAAAGATTCTGCTACAGGTGATATAGCAAATGCAAGGTTTGATAGATTATTAGCCAATGTCATAGGGTCCAACAAAAGAGCATATAGAAATTTTGATGATACACAAAAAGCTCAAGTTAAGTTAATATTTCAAGTTCATGAAAAAGATGAACAGGATATTGATGCACTCAAACGCTGTATACAATCAACAAAAGATTTATATGCCAGCATCAAAGAAGATACAGAGGAAGGTAGAGCTTTCAAAACTGCTGTTGAAAGTATAACAGATGGTCAAGTTTTAAAAAACTATTTTGATATAGCAAATGAAGATTCACATGCTTATATCCAAAGAGAATTTGGTTTACTTGGTTCTCAATACCAAACCAAAGAAAGACTTACTGAAATAATAAATAATGTATTAAAGGGTGATTTTTATGAAGATGTTACAAGTGATAATATTGCAGTAAGTTTGGAAAACGGTTTTAAAGATTTAGTATCTGCATTCGCTTCTCCTACTATTTCAGAACCTGATATAAGTGATGCTGACTGGACAACATTTCAAGAGTTCATATTTAATAAAATCGGTAATAATCAAAAATTAACCAGTACTCAAATACAAAGCGAAATAAATTCAAATGAACTGAATCTGACACCTAACCAAAAGACTTATTTTATAAGTTGTATGCAAAACCTTGCTAAAATTAATGGTACAAGTGGAGATGCAGCGAAATTGAATTTGGAGGATTTGGCTTATGCATCTATTTCTGCTGCAATCCTCCAAAAAACAGAAACTGATAATAAAACAGCACTGATGACATCAATTACGACCATACTGAAAAATACTAGCACAACTATGGAAGAAAAACGTGACGCAATTAAGAGATTAGCAGGCTTTAATACCACTTTTGATGATTCAAGATTATTGTCAATATTAACAACAGCAGGAAGTGCTGATGGAAATTTAGATAATATAAGTGAAACTGATAAAAAGAGTATAGCACTAGGTATATTACAAAGTAATTCAACAATTGATGGCGGTGAAAAAATGCTTGGAAAAATAAACAATGCAACACAAGCAAGAAAAATAATTACTGATGAAGCAAAGAATATGAAAGATATATTAGAGATTCTTGCAGACAGCACAGATGGAACTACATTTGTTGATAGAACTATAGAAGAAGATTTTGCTAAAGCAATACAACTCGCACTGAGTGAAATTGTAACCGAATCAAATGATATTGCGGGAATATCTAAAACACCGAATAAAACTCAATTTACACAAATTATTTTTGAGCATATTGATGGCAGAGATGCTGATGATATAACTGATGAAGAAAAAGCTATTATTGATGCAATATATAACAATTTAAAAGGTGCTAATAGCAATATAGAACCAAAAGATGTAACGAGCGCAATTATTGCTTCTGCATTGCTGAAAGGATATCCAAATCTTGATGCTGCGCAAAAACAATTCCTTATGCAAAAAGCAATTGAAAAGATAAGTAATGGTGGAAATATTACCGATATAGCTAATTCGTTAAAAACTGACGTATTCAAGTCCTGGACAAAATCTGATGGTAGCGGCTTTAGTTCTAATATAAACGCATCTGATTTTACCTATGATATTTCCGATATAAGAAGATTGCTAAATGTAATTAACACAGATTCTAATACTAGTCTTAGTGCAGCCGAATTCAAAACATTTGCACAAAACAACCTGGGTTATTTAGCAGAAGAAACAGAAGAATCTGAAGAAACACAGTCTCCTGAAGAAAGATATCTGTTGGCAAAAAATAAAGTAAAACTTTCAGAATTAAATTCCGGTGACGACGATACTAAGATATCATTAAATGATACTCAATGGGAACAAGTTAAAGGACTCTTTATTCTTGAAGATGAAGAAAACCAAAATGAAACAACGCTTGGAAACATAATAGAATCTGTTTATGGTGTATATAAAGAAATTGGAGAAATGTCTGAATGCAAGGATAGCTTTGAATCTGCATTTAATGGTTTAGATGCTTCAACAATCAAAAAATATTTAGAAATACCTGATTTAAGAAATCATATACAATCAAGATTTTCCGGCTTGGATACTTCAGCTCAAACAACAGCTAATTTAAAAACAATAATAGAACGTGAATGGCGTTATAATTAACAACTTGTTTTATGTTCTGTACAACACAAGAGAATCTGCCCTTATATAGAAGGGGCAGTTTCTTTTGTGCTTATTAAAACATTACGAAATTTTAACAAAAGATATAAGAAAGCTAAAGTTTAATAATAAAAATGCCGAATAAATAAGTATGAAGAACAGATAGGAATTTAAAAGATGAACAATAAGATTATAATACCGATGAGCAATACATCAGAAGGTGTGGAGTTTTTTTTACGCGGGGCAAAGAAGCGCCGTTCAATGGCGATAACCAGTGTCAGGCAGGTAAATACGAGTATTGGAACGAACTTAAAATTGGTATTAGCCAAATAAGTTTAATCAAAGAGTGAGAGGTACGAAAAAGGATCGCTTTAATTGCGATCCTTCGTTCTAAAGAGATTTAGTTTTGGTGTCAAAAAATCATCAAGTTTTTTTTTAAAAGATAATTCTTGTTCTTTAGTTTCGTCTGAATTATCTTTTGGTTTATGGATAATAACGAGAATTTCGTTTTCACCTGCCATTTTAAGGTTATTTCTGGTAATTGATTCAAGAGTGGCATCGGAATCGAAATTTTTAATTTGAGCCTTTAGTTGTTCATTTTTAGCGGTTTCTTCGAGTCTTCTGTTTTCAAGACCGCGTATTTTAGAGGAATAGTGAATATTTTTATTTATATTATGAAAAGCACTGATACCGAGTTCAACTATGCAGATTAAGAGTACAAAAGTAAGAAGGGAGTATCGTTTTTTAGTGACTCTTTCAATTGTTTGAGGTTTATTTGTTTTTTTTGAGTAATTTTCCTTCATACAAAAATTATACCTTAAAAGCTATATTTTTCCTATTATCCAGGCATGAATATCATTGTAAATAATAATTATCATAAGAAGAATTAAGAGGTAGAAGAAGAAATTGCTGATATATTCAACGAATTTTTTGCTAACGGGCTTGCCTGTTAATTTTTCAATAATTATAAAGAGAAGGTGACCGCCGTCGAGAGCGGGGATAGGCAGGATATTAATAATAGCGAGGTTTAAAGAAATCATAGCAGTTAACAGAAGTCCTTGAAAGATGCCTTTATAAGCGATTATTTCGGTACCGACTTTAGCTATAGCGATAATGCCGTTCATTTCGCTGACGGGGATTTTGCCTGTAAAAAGCTTGCCGAGGGTATAGAGCATAAAACCGACATTATAGTTAACATAGTGGAAGGTACCATTTATTAATTCTTTCAGAGTTTTTGTTTCGGTATATTTTTCGCTGTAGGATTGTTCAATACCCAGGATACCGTCTTTATTGGAATAAACGGCATTTAAATTTATTTCTTCATTATTACGTAAAACTGTTATAAAAATTGGTTTTTTGGTATCTGATACAGCGGAAGCAATATCAGATAAATAAGAATCGGTATCAAGTTTATAGATTTTTTGGTAATTTATTTTATCGCGTAAATTTATTTGAGAGGGAGTTAATTGAATTTCGGAGGGATTATATTTTTCAAGACCGATAATATTATCCTGAGAGAGTTTAACAGTTTCTTCATCCGTAAAATTTGGAAGTTTTATAATAGTTCCTGCTTTTATAATTTTATCGGCATCTATTTTAGGGTTTAATTTTTTTAATTCTAAAAATTTTTTATCAATAATTTCCTGTTTAGAAAAGCCGTCAAATTCTTTAGACAGAACAAAAAACTTGTTAATTGCAATAGGGTAGAATATTTCAGTGCCATTTATTTTATATATAATATCGCCCTTTTGAAATCCTGATTTTTTAGTATTTATAGAAGCCTGCTGCGAGAAATTTTCAAAAGTGACTATAAATTTATTATCTGGTAAATGTTTCCACAAAGCACCGGTAAAGAAAATGAGGAAATAAGCGAGAATAACGTTGCAGATAACGCCTGCGGAGATAACGAAAGCTCTTTGTAGAAGAGTTTTATTGCAATATCGTTGAGGAGAATCAGGCGGGAGATCGGAGTTTTCTTCATCATCAGGGAAGGAAACGTAACCGCCCAATAAAAAAGCGTGTACTAAAATTTCGACATCGCCGATTTTTTTTGAGAACAAAGTAGGTCCGAAGGGCAGACCGAAACCGAATTTATCAACCCTGATACCGACCATTCTTGCCGCAATGAAGTGACCTGCTTCGTGAATAAGTATTAATAAGCTGATTAAAAAAAACATAATAAGCGCGCTAAAAAAAATATGTAAAAAACCCATAGTAATAATCTCTTTCTCTAATATAATTTATTATATGATAAAATTTTTGGAAAAACTACTCAGCTTAATATATATCAGACCTTGTTTTTACTGTGGTTCAAAAAAAGAGGATAATATGATATGTACAAAATGCAGACGAAAAATAAATTATATGCCGCGGGGAGTTTTTAAAGAGATATACGGGTGTAAAATATATGTCTGTACGCTGTATGATGAAGTAATAAAAAAACTGATAAAAGATTTAAAATATCATAAAAAGAAATATTTAGCCGAACTGCAAGCGGAAATAATGTATGAATATTTTTCAAGACTGAATTTAAATGAAGATTTTCTTGTGTTGAGTGTACCGATACATAAAAACAGGAGAAAAGAGCGGAAATATAATCACATGGATTTAGTTGCAGATGAGTTTTGTAAATTAGGGGGATTTAGAAACAACAAAAAATTTTTGCAAAGGATAAAAGATACAAAAAAGCAATATAATTTACGGAAAACAGAGAGGATAAAGAACCTAAAAAATGCATTTGGTCTAAATGAAAAAGAAGCAGTAGCGAGGAAGGAGAAGCTGCTTATAATAGATGATATAACAGCAACCGGGATAACGCTTGAGGAAATAATAAAACTGTTAAAAAATAACGGTTATAATGATATAACGGCGTTGGTGCTGGCAACACCTGATATATGGAATTAAAATTAACGTATTTTTGTAAACAAATGTAAATCAAAGCGCAATTTTTGTGAAAAAAAATACTTTATATAGATGTAAGGTGTGGTGAAGTATGTCAGAATTAAATATTGGGAAAAGTCGCGGAAAAGTAATAACCGTTCAAGATTTGCAGACACAGGGACTGATAAGTGTTCCCGAAAGAAATGACGGTAAAAGTATATTTAACAGAATAAATAGTACTGTAGCGGATAAAAATTATGAAATATTAGATGAGCAATTAAAAAAGGTACAGGATAATAACGGGTGTTTTTCTTCATTGTGGAACGGAATAAAAGCAGCAACAGGAAAAGGAACCAGTGATGAAAAATGTAATGAAGTAATTGAAGCATATAAAAGCGGTAAAATAAATTTTGAAGAAGCGGAACAAAAGATAAAAGAATATTCAACGAAACAAGAAGACAGTTTAAATTTGTTTTCAAACATAGCGGCAAGTGTAGCGGCACTTGGAGTGACAGCGATAGCTGCGCCGTTAATTGTAGCTTCATGCGGTTTAGCAGCTCCGTTTGTAATTGCTGCAGCAGGAGCAGGGGCAGGGGCTGTAACTAAAGCCGGATTTAAATTTATAGACAGGGCAAGTAATAATATTGATGGAGATGCGTTAGATGCGAAACAAATAGCCAAAGACAGTTTATCGGGTGCGGTAACAGGGAGTGTAGCGACTGTAACAATGGGAACGGCAAGCAGTGCAACAACAATAGGAGGAGCAATTATAAGCTGCGGAAAAACCGGAATAAAAGCGGGGGCAGTATCGTCAGGAGCGAATTACGTTATAGATTGTGAATTTGATGAAAATAAAAAGTTTAAAGCGGGAGAATTTGCGGAAAATACGCTGGAGGGTGCTGTTGTGGGAGGTGCAGTAGGCGCGATTATGGGCGGAGCAAATGCCTCGATGCATTCACTTCGTTTATTAAAATCAGGCTGCGGCTATGACAGTTTTCAGGTACAGGCGAAGCAAAATGCGATAAGGACAGAAGATGTTACGGCTAATTCCGTATGTACTGCGGAATATAAAATACTCAATGACAGAATAAGTGATAAAATAGCATAAAGAGATTATATATAGTATATAGTTGTTAACATCATTGGATTTCCCAATTTGTTTTAATTTTGATTTTCCTATGATAAAATAGTTTTATGGAATTAGAAGGATTATTCTATGTCTATATTTGGTTTACTGTTGGGTAAACAATACAATGTGCTTGCATATCTTCCGGAAGCTGTTCTGGTTATTGATGAACAGGGGAAGATACTTTATGCAAATAAAAGTGCTCAAAAGCTTTTTGAAATGCCAAGGCTGAAGAATAAGAATATAAATGATTTTTTTATCATTAATTCCGATAATATTATTAAAAATTGTGGCAGGGATATAAAACAAGTTCTTAAAATTGTGACAAAAGAACAAAATACTAAAATAACCGATGTAAAAGTTACGGATGTTTCTTCACAAAAAAATAAGCGATATATTCTCACAGTTGCGGATAATACAGAGGAACACGGATTTTTAAAACAATTAATAGAAGAAAAGCAGAGTCAAAAAGTTTCAAACCATAATAAAAATCTGCTTTTATCAAAAATGGATAATTATCTTACTTCGCCGCTTCATTCCGTAATAGGATTTTCGCAGGCAATGTTATCCGGATTAAGCGGAGATTTAAACGAAAAGCAGAAAAAATATCTGGAAATAATGAATGCTAATTCATCAGAGCTGCTGCTTTTTATTGAAAAACTTATAGAATTGTCAAAAATAGAAGCCGGTGTTTTTAAATTTGAATATTCTAATTTTGACATAACAGCATTGCTGAGTGTAGTTTTAAATGAGTTTAAAGTAAAACTGATAAATAAAGATGTTAAACTTTCTGTTAATACGTCCGGTTTATCAAGCTGCGGATGTTATTCCGATAAAAATGTTGTGGAAATTATTTTAACAAATTTACTGGAGAATGCAGCTGAACTAATAGAGGCAGGAACAATAATTATAAATTTATCAAATCCGGATTATGAATTTTTAGCGTCAAAAGGGATTGAAAATAATTATACGGCTTATTTAGCGGCAGAAATAGAATGCAAAGGACTTGAAAGCAGTCTTTATAACAATCTTGAAATTTTTGACCCATATATACAAGTTGATAAAAATTCAAAAAAATATTTACTTCAAAGCTTTTTGTTAAGCAGTACACAAAAGCTTGTAAATAAATTAAACGGAGAAATGTGGATAAATAATCAATATACAAATCAGGTTTCGTTTATTTTTACGATTCCGGCGGAAAAAGTTCCTGTAGGTGTATAGAAATGGCAAAAGTTGAAATAAAAAATGTTATAAAGATATATGATAAAAAGAGAGTTGTTGATAACATAAGTTTAACGGTAAAAGATAAAGAGTTTCTTGTATTAGTGGGATCATCAGGATGCGGAAAATCTACGCTTTTGCGGATGATTGCGGGTTTAGAAGAAATTACGTCAGGAGAAATATACATAGATGATATATGTGTAAATAACATACCGCCAAAAGACAGAGATATTGCATTTGTTTTTCAAAATTATGCATTATATCCACACATGAGTGTTTATGAAAATATTGCATTTCCTTTAAAAATGAGAAAAATATCCAAAAAGGATATAGATGAAAAAGTAAAAGAAACAGCCAATATTTTAAATTTATATGAACTGTTGGATAGGAAGCCGAAGCAGCTATCAGGCGGGCAAAGGCAGCGTGTTGCCTTAGGGCGGGCGATAGTCAGAAATCCTAAAGTTTTTTTAATGGATGAACCGTTATCTAATCTTGATGCGAAATTAAGATTACAAATGAGAACAGAAATAAAAAAGCTGCATCAAAAGCTTGGCGCAACATTTATATATGTTACTCACGACCAAACAGAAGCATTAACAATGGGAGATAGAATTGCGGTTATAGATTCGGGAATAATTCAGCAGACGGGAACACCTTATGAAATATATAATTCACCCATAAACAAGTTTGTGGGTGGTTTTTTAGGTTCTCCTGCGATGAATTTTATACCGTGCATAATTGATAATGACGGCATAAAATTAAATAATAAAGAGTTTAAATTAAATGAATTCCAAAGCCGAAAATTAGCCGGTAAAAAAGAAGTTATATTAGGAATACGTCCTGAAAATTTTAATCAAGAGAATTGTAATTTTGAATTTATGGCGGAAACAGATATTGTAGAAATGCTGGGAAGTTCGCAAACTGTTTATTTTAATATTAATAATACAAACTGTAGTGCAGTTTTAAATGCGGATATTGAAATAAAGAATAAAAATATTTTTGGAATTAATACAAATGCTGTTATGTTTTTTGATTTGGAAACAGGTTTAAGAATATAAAAAATCAAAAATTAAAAAATTATATTACGGCTAATCCAATCTAAACGTTCTTTTACTTCTTCTTTTGTTAATATTTTATTATTTTCTTTTATATTTCTATTAAAGATAAAATTTTCATCTTTAAGTCTTGAGAATTTTATATTATGTAATTCTTCCTCTGTAAAAATTCCGCCATTATCATAGAATAAATCAGAAGCATTTTTACTAACGCAAAATCCTAACTTTTTTGAACTGTCATCTTTATAATAATGTGTTAAATATACATCTGTAACACTGTTAAAATCACAATCTCCCTCTTGATATGCCCCATGATTAATATAGTGATTATTTGTCAAAATAGAATCGTAATTATAGATAACAGGTATTTGATTTTGCAGATAATAAAATCTTAACATTTTTTCATTAATATAATTTACTATTCTTTTATATTTCATAATACGGATATGTCCATGTAAGTGAAAATCAGATATTAAATTATAAGTTATTTTGATAGAAAAAATAAATAAAATAGAGCTGATAAAAAGGATAATTATTTTTCTTAATTTATATTTTTTTATCTGCTTAATTAAACAGGAAATCAGTATTATTATCGGAATAAATAAAAGGATTTTAAATGTAAAATTAACTCCGGGAAACAGGAATAAATCGTTGCAGATTGATATACCAAATAATGAAAAAAAACAAATTAAAGTAGAAAATTCCATTATCAGGGAAAACAAAACAGCTTTAAAAGTAGTTTTTATTGGACTTTTCCATAATCCTATAATAATTGGTATTAACAAAATAACATAAATACATATATATGGTAAATATGAAGATAAAAAATAATTTGGAAATTCAGGGAGATAATTAAAATTCAAGCTTAATTTATTAATAGGATATTTTGTTTTTAATGATAATATCCAATACATAGAGGAGAAAGCAAAAAATAAGGATAATGAATAAAAAATCAAGTTAAATTTATAGAACTTTTTGTGTGTAAAAAAGCTGCAAATAAATAAAAAAAACATATTGCACAATGAAGCGGCAATTAGTATTTCCATACTTCTGCTTAGAGCAAATGCCAAAAATAGCATTAACAGTAAATTAAAAATATTTATTTTTAGTTTATTCTTAATAAAATTTTTATAAATAAAAAACCAAAACACATTGTAAATAAAAATAGAAAAAGGATATCGAAAGAAAACATAATTGTTAATTTCTACCTGTATTGAAACAAAATAAAGATAAAATACATAACTTGCCGAAAAAAAAGCAAGAACTAAATATAAAATTTTAGAGAAATAAACAGGTTTAATAAACTTAGCAATAGAATAAACTAAGCAAGCCATAAAAATACCAAAAATAATACCTCTTGGAATAGATGCATAATCAAGGGGATGAAAATTAAATAAAAAGGGGAAACCCAAAACAAAAAACTTTAAAAGGAAGGATTGAAAATAACCGCCGCCATATTTAATATCAGGCGAATTTTTCAGGCAGCTGAACATATTTTCATTTTCCCGGTACAATCCATCGTCCATATCTTCACAAAAGAAAGTAGCCTCTTTATAGCAAAGAGCTTCAAACAAAATAATAAATAAGGCAATAAAAATATTAGTAATAATAAAAAATTTATTTTTGATTTTTACGGAATTAATTTTCATAATTACAAAAAAACTAACTGTTTTAGAAATTTTATCATTATTTATTATTAGAAGTCAATAAAAATGAGTTAGATTTTGTTTATTTTTTTTAATTATTTGATATTAATTATTGAAAAGTTATTATAAATAATATGATAAAAAGAATACTGGTATTATTTTTCATATATATTTTAGCAGCTATTATACCGTTTTTTATCGATAAAGCTGAAATATCACCAATATTACGGGCGAATGCGGAAGAAGCTGTAATGAAAATAAACAGCATTAATTTTGATAATTCCGATTCAATAATTTTTTTGGGTACATCAATAGCCGATGAAGAGCATGTGCCACAGATTACGAAAAAAACTCTGACAGATCCGGATAGAGTATATTTTGATATTGAAAATGCGGTTATAACATTTAGTGATAGTACATTTGAACTAAAGAACAGCAGGTTAAAGCAGGTAAGAATAGCGCAAAATTCAATTTCTCCAAACATAGTGCGATTAGTAATTCATAGTGCGGAAGGGTATGAAGCATCAAATATAAAAGTATTAAATATAAAAAACAATATAATAATAAAGCTGGGCAGCGAGAAACCATTGCAACAGTATCTTACGCAGGTATATAAAGAAACTGAAGGAAGTTCAACGGAATATTATGACAAGGCAGTAGTAATAGCGGAAGGAAAAAGAACTGAAGAAGCAGATGAAATATTTAACAGTATCCAGCGTGCATTTTCGGAGGACGGACAGGAACTTGTAAGACCAAATATAGAGCAAAAACAGGCAAGATTAAAATCCAGATTTTTTTTAGACAGTGTAACAGTAAAAAATGAGGGAATATTAATAGGGGGAATAGGTGTTATAAATCTGGAGAAGCCGTTTATTCTGCCGGAGCCTTCGCGAATAGTGTTCGATTTACCTAATACTATAGTGTTGCAGGAGCTAAGAGATAAAGAGTTTAATATTTCGGAAACGGAGACTGTAAAAATAGGTCAATTTGAGCCATCTAAGGCGAGAATAGTGATAAAAACAGATAAGCCCGAAATGTATAAACATATTTACTCGACAAATCTTCAAACTCTGTTAATAACAAAATCAAATTCAATAGAAGGGGTATCTGCCGCACCTGTCAGAACAGAACTAATATCATTCAAAGAAAATAAAACCGGAGTTAAAAATGATGAAATAAATATAATTTTTTCAAATCCGGTTATATATTCAATAAAAAAAGAGAAAGACAGAATGAATGTTTCAATATATAATTTAATTAATTTTGATTATGAAGCATTTAATTCTGTTGCACAAAAGAATAAAACAGGTATAATGGCATTTAAGACAGGAAGCAGAGGTTATGTTTTTTCTTTTCCTTCCGGAATAAAAGATATGGCAGATTGTTATGAAACATTAAATGCGACACAATTGCGTTTTGTATTAACAAAAGGTTATATTTTACCTGAGGAACAAGCGGACAGGCAATATTCAGAACAAAAAAGGGTTCAAAAAAACAAAAAGCAGCTGGATATATCGCCGTTAATTGAACATCAAAATAAAAAGCGTCAAAAGCAGCAAAATCAAAAGCTGACTTCAAAAGAACAGGCACTAATTGAAAAATTGAATAAAAAATCCATTATAATAGATCCCGGGCATGGTGGGAATGATACAGGGGCAATAAGGAACGGTATTTTAGAAAAAGATTTAACATTAGAGATAGCCTTAAAAGTGCGTGAAAATTTAAGAGAAAAAGGCTTAACGAATATTATAATGACCCGTTCAACGGATAAAACTTTGTCATTAGATGAGAGAGTTAAAATAGCGAATACAAATGATACTTCAATTTTTGTGAGTATTCATATCAATGCGAGTGTAAAATCAGAGATAAACGGGATAGAAACTCATTATTATACGGAGAGCGGATATAATCTTGCGAAATTAATGCATAGAGATTTGATTAATAAAGTTAATGCAGCAGATAGAGGCTTGTTTAAGTCTAAATTTTATGTTATAACCCATACGGAAGCACCCGGTGTACTGTTGGAATTAGGATTTATTTCAAATGAGCAGGAAAGGCACGAACTTTTGTCAGAGGAACGTCAAAACAGTTCGGCGCAAGCTATTGCAGAAGGTATAGTCAGATATTTAATGGAGCAGTTAAATGAATAATAGTCCTATAGGTGTATTTGACTCCGGAGTAGGCGGTTTAAGTGTATTTTCAAGGCTTGTAAAACTTTTACCGGAGGAAAATTATATTTATTATGCTGATACGTTTAATCTTCCTTACGGAAACAAAACAAAGGAAGAGCTTGTAAAAATATCCTCATCAATTTTTGATTTTTTTCAGGAAAAAGGAGTAAAAGCGGTTGTAATGGCTTGTAATACGACATCAGCAACTGTTTACGAAGTTTTAAAATCAAAATATAATTTTGAAATTTATCCGATAGTTCAAATAGCCGCAAAATATATTGCAGGTCAAGAATACAGGAAAGCAGGTATTTTTGCAACTGCAGCGACCGTAAATTCTCATGCATATAAAAATGAAATACAAAAATATAATAAAAATATTTTGGTATATGAAGAAGCTTGTCCTCAGTGGGTTTCAATTGTGGAGAAATCACTTTTTAATGATAATGAAAGTAAAGAGAATATAAAAATGCAGCTTGATAAAATGTTGAAAAATGATGTTGATAAGATTATTCTCGGGTGTACTCATTATCCTTATTTACTGAATATTTTATCAAAATATGCCGATGAAGGAATATTTATGGATCCGGCTGAATTTTTTGCTGATTATATAAAAAATGACCTATCGAAAAAAAAGTTATTAAATGATTCTAAAATTTATAAACGGGAATTTTATGTAAGTTCTAATCACAAGCAGTTTGAAAAAGCATCTTCACTTTTTTACAAAGTTGAGCAGGCAAAAGAAATCAAATACAATCAAAAAAGCATGCAAGATACTATTATATGATTTAGATGAAAATTTATATAAATTTCATCTTTTTAAATGAATTATTATAATTGGAAAATGTGTTAGACGAATTAGCCCGGACATAGTGTACGATTAAAAATGTAATGAAATTGGGAGGATTTTTAAATGTACACTGAATTGAAACAAGATAACTTTAAACTAACCGTGGTTGATGAAGAAGTAAATGAAGAAGAATGTTATTTTGAAATTATAGTAAACAGAGCATTTTTAAATACATTATTTTTAAGTCTGCTTCTTTTTAAAGAATCGATGCAAAAAACTGATATTAAATTAACACCGAGAGAAGAAGAAGTATTAATGCATATAGCAAAAGGAGAAGATAACGGAGCGATAGCAAAATGTATGAATGTAAGTATTCATACTGCAAAAATACATATAAGAAATATCTTTCAAAAATTAGAAGTAACAGATAGAACTCAAGCAGTAGTAAAAGCAATACGCTGCGGATTAATTAATATTTTTTCATAAAGTTTTTAATGAAGTAAAAAGCTGCTTTAAAAGAGCAGCTTTTATTTTATAAAAATTTAAGTAAAAAAAGCGGAATTTGTTACTATTCCGCATAAATGCTACGTAAAAAATTTTATTTATAATGGATTCCAGCAAGCCCTGGCATATTCGTCAAAATTTTCACAAATGCCGTAAATTCCGGTATCACCTATACCATAAGTCCGTCCGGTTCCGCATTTGAAGCCACTATAACAACGTGCAAAACTTACATAATATTCAGGGTAATCTTCTTCTGTATTACAAACTACATACCATTTGCAATTTGCCGCGCTAATCATATTACTTTCAATTAAATCATCATAAATGTTAAGTATTTCCGTATCAGACAAATTTTCTACTACATCAAAATTCATTTTTTGACCTTTCTAAATTTATTAAATTTCCAAAATATCTGTTAAATTCAGGCTTTATAATCCTGCTAAAACCCGAATAAGGAGTAAAAGTAAGTTCTTCAAAATATAATTTATTTTGGTAAACCATCCAGTCAACGCGTACAAATAAAAAATCTTGTGAAAGTTTTTTTGATAAATCAAAAGCTTGATTTAATAAATTATCAGCTTTTCTGTTAATTTTTATATCTCCTATTGAAAAAACTTCATCAATAATATTTAATTTTTCATCATATAAAGTTGTTTTATTATTGGAATTTTCTTCTATTCTTATTACAAACTGAGGAATAGAGCTGAAACAATAAATTTGAATTTGTTCCGTATTTTTATGAATATTATTTCTTAAAAGCGGTTCAATCAAAATTTTAGGTTCAATGCCGCGGTAATTTAATTCAAACCCGCCCCATAAAGAATAATCCTGTTCAAGCCAGCCAGTAATGTTACGGCGCGTAATATCAACCAATCGTTTGTTATTAAGATATTCTTCTTT